>QHQO01000185.1 GCA_003221195.1 Verrucomicrobiota bacterium | reverse complement strand
ATTTTTCATCTGGCGATTTCATGATCGCGTACCTTTGTTCGAATGCATCGGCAGGTCATAGTCGTTTGCGGCATGCGCACGATCTTGTATAAAGCGGCAGCTATTGTGGGACGCGTTGCTTGCGGTCTGGCTATAGTCGCTGCCAAGATCTCGCAAAAGAGTCGCCAAAGACCGATTGCGCATACCCTCCCGGGTATATTATATTTTCACTCGTGGCTCATACCATTGGAGGCAAGAAGAAGCTCATCAACCGGGTGCGAAGGCTCCAGGGGCAGATTGATGCTGTCGAAAAAGCCATCCACGAGGAACAGGATTGCGGAAAGGTAATGCAGCTCATCGCGGCTGCCCGCGGCGCGCTCAACAGCCTGATGGCCGAGATCCTCGAAGGCCATATTCGTTTTCACATCGTCAATCCTGACGGAAAGCCGAAATCGAAACAGGCTGGCGCCGCGCGGGAGTTGATCGCCTTGGTGCGGAGCTATCTCAAATAACAGGACGCTTGAAACCATGAACATCGAGGCAGCACTCGAACGGAAAGCAGCTGACGGCCACATTACCGACGATCATAATGACCGCGACGATGACCATGATCAGGGTCGCGAGCACTCAGTTACCGCGGGTGAATATGTCCGCCTCGGGCTGATGGCGCTCGTCATCGTCGCAAGCCTAACCGGATGGTGGCGGCATTGGATGTTGCGCGACTGGCTTGCATGTACCGCCACACTTGTCGGTGGATTCCCCATTTTCAAGGAGGCGTGGGAGAATCTGCGCAAGCGGCGCATGACGATGGAGCTGTCCATGACGCTGGCGCTCGTCGCCGCGCTTTGCATCGGGCAGTTTCTCACCGCGCTCGTCATCGCGTTTTTTGTGCTCTTCGCCGAGATGGTCGAAGGCTACACGGTTGGCAGTGGGCGGCGTGCGATCCAAACCTTGATCGACGCCCTGCCGCGTCATGTGAGAGTGCGGCGTGGCGGCGAGGAACGTGAGTTGGGTACGAACGAAGTTGTCGTCGGCGAGACCATCATCATTCGGCCTGGCGAACGCATTCCGGCCGATGGCGTGGTGATCAAGGGCCACAGTTTCGTGGATCAATCCTCGATCACCGGCGAGTCGTTGCCGGTTGAGAAAGTCGAACAGACCAAGGTATTCGCCGGCACGATCAACAAGGATGGCGTGCTCGAAGTGTGCATCGAGAAAATCGGGCGCGACACCACCTTCGGCAAAATCATCGAAATCGTCGAGCAGGCGGAAAGGTCTCGCGCGCCCGTGCAGCGGATTGCCGATCGGCTCGCGGCGGGATTGGTCTACTTCGCGTTCGGCGCGGCGGCGTTCACCCTTATTGTCACGCGCAATTTCACTTCGACTATCGCGGTAATCATCGTCGCTGGCGCGTGTGGTGTAGCAGCCGGTACGCCGCTCGCCATCCTGGCGGGAATCGGGAGCGCTGCGCGTCGCGGCATCATCACGAAAGGTGGGCTTTACCTCGAGCAGCTCAGCCGCATCGACACTATCGTTCTCGACAAAACCGGCACACTCACGCTTGGAATTCCCGAAGTGACCGCAGTGCGAGCAATCAATAACGCGACAGAGAATGACGTGCTCCAGACCGCTGCCATCGCCGAGCAACATTCCGAGCACCCGCTCGGAGAAGCGATCGTGCGTTGCGCCCGCGAGCGCAATTTGCCGCTGCACGAGTATTCGCAACTGCGTTACTCGCCGGGAAAAGGGATCGTTTGTGAGGAATCGAGCACACGCATCTTCGTCGGAACCCGCGCTCTTTTTGAAGAGAATGGCGTGCCGGTTCCGGCAGACGCACTTTTCGAAGTTGAAGGTGGTAACGGCGCTGGCAAAACTGTTGTGCTGGTCGGGCGCGACCAAAAGATTCTTGGCGCCGTGACGCTGGCCGATCAGCTTCGTGCCGAAGCGAGGCAGGCAGTGAACGATCTCAAAGCGCAGGGTTATCGCGTCATTCTGTTGACCGGTGACAGCTCCGATACCGCACGTGCCATCGGTCGCGAACTGGGCGTCGATAAAGCGATCGGCGATCTTTTGCCCGAGCAGAAAGTGGAAAAAATTCGCGAGCTGCTGCGTACGGGCCGCAAAGTGGCAATGGTCGGCGATGGCGTGAACGATGCGCCCGCACTGGCTGAAGCCACGGTGGGTGTCGCGATGGGACAGGGCAGCGATGTCGCGCTGGAAACCGCCGACGTTACGCTTATGACCAGTGATCTTTCGCGTCTCGTGGAAGTGCTCGGGATCAGCAAGCGCTGCTATCGCATAATTATGTTTAACTTTTGGGGAACAATCGGCGTGGATACCGTCGGCATTATATTGGCGTTTTTCGGTCTGCTTGCGCCGATCATAGCGGCGCTCATTCACGTCGGCTCGGAATTGGCTTTCATTCTCAATTCCGCGCGGCTATTTCGCCAACCACGATCCGGACCTTCTTGACGGCTGGGCTACGTTCTACTGCGAGAAGCAAAGTCTAGCCTGCGCCGGGCGTTGATCTGCGATGGCGCTGGAAGCCTTTGGCGACAGCAAAATAATGAATGGTCAAATCACTCTCTGGCAGGTCGTCGCGGCCTATGTTTTCGCCCTTGCCGGTGGATCGATCAGCACATCACTGCACTTAGCGCACAAGCCGCTTTGCGCGCTGATCAGTTTCGCAGCCGGAACCCTTCTGGGCGTAACGCTCTTTGCCATTTTGCCCGAAAGCTTGGGCGACAGCGCTTGGTGGGCTGTAGCTTTGGCGGCGGCAACTGGATACGCCCTGTTTTTCTTCATCAGCAAATACGTCCACCATGTCTGCCCCGCCTGTGCGGCCAGTCACTTCGACGCAGACGCGACGCGACATTTTAGTGAAATCGCGACGGCATTAATCGTGGCATTGGCGATTCATAGCACCACCGACGGGTTGGCTTTGGGGATTCAACAGGAAGCTCCCGCAACGGAGGCGGTCAAATGGTCTTTATTCTCCGCGCTTTGCATTCACAAAGTTCCGGAGGGCCTCGCGCTGGGGAGTCTTTTGATTGGCGCTGGTTTGCAACGCAGCGGTGCGCTCGGCTGGGTTGCCGCAGTCGAAGCAACGACTCTCCTCGGTGGCGTGATTGGCTATTTCTTCCTGGCGAAGGTTTCCACGTTTTGGCTCGGCTTAATCATGGCGCATGTCGGCGGTGGATTTTTCTATCTGGCCGTACACGCGGTATTGGGAGAACTGATCAAGCATGGAAAGACACTTGTGCTGACGAGCTTTTCTGCTGGGTTGGCCTTGATTGGGATTCTTAACATTTGCTTGAGAATGCTCGCGCCCTAGCGATTGCATTTTGCGCCATGCACTCATTCCATTATTGCGACAAAAGCTTTGGAGCCTGATTAAGTGTTGTTGTGACTGAATCCATGAAAACTTAATGCCACATCATGTCTCGCGGACATTCACATTCGCTCGCGAATTTCGATCGCGCATTCATCATCGGAATTCTACTGAACTCCGGGTTCGTCGCGACCGAAGCGGTCTTCGGTTTCTTCGCCCACTCGCTCGCATTGCTCGCCGACGCGGGTCACAACTTCGGCGACGTGTTGGGGCTGGTGATGGCCTGGACGGCCAGCTATCTCGTTAAGCGTGCGCCGACTCGCCGCCACACTTACGGATTCCGTGCGTCTTCAATTCTCGCTGCGCTCGCCAACGCGATTATCCTGCTGGTTGTTACGGGGGCGCTTTCGTGGGAGGCAATTCGGCGGCTGATCCATCCCGAGCCCGTCATGGGAACGACCATGATCTGGATCGCTGCGGTTGGTGTCGTTATCAATAGCGTAACCGCTCTGATGTTTATGTCAGGCCGCAAACGGGACCTGAATTTGCAGGGCGCCTTCATGCACATGGCGGCCGACGCCGCGGTCACGTTCGGCGTCGTGGTCGCGGGCATCGCGATTTACTTCACGCAATGGCTCTGGCTTGATCCGCTCATTAGTTTGCTGATCGGTGTCGTCATCGCGGTCGGCACTTGGGGATTGCTCCGCGAGTCACTCAATCTCTCGCTGGCCGCCGTACCCACCGGCATTGATTCCGCCGCCGTGGAAAATTATCTCTCCAAACTGCCCGGGGTTGCCAAAGTCCATGATCTCCACATTTGGGCCATGAGCACGACGGAGATCGCGCTTACAGCGCATCTCGTAAAGCCAGATGGAAAGATCGACGATCCGCTTTTGGCTCGGATCCAAGATCAACTGCACGATCGCTTCGGCATCGGGCATATGACCATTCAACTGGAATGTGGCGGCCCCGATAGCTTATGTGCGCAGGAGTCCGCGCACGTGGTGTAGCCACGGTCTTCATTCGTGGCTAGCTTTGATTAGTGCATTCGTTTCGTTACCGCGACGGGCATCTCTACTGCGAAGATGTCGATCTTGCCCGTGTCGCGGAGGAACTCGGCACGCCGACTTATGTTTACAGCGCCGGGACAATTCTCGATCACTACGCGCGACTGGATACTGCGCTTCATTCTCTCGATCACCTGATCTGTTACGCAGTCAAAGCAAATTCAAATCGCGCGATCCTGAAGTTGCTCGCCGACGCGGGCGCAGGTTTCGACATCGTTTCGGGCGGCGAACTTTATCGTGTGCTCGCTGCTGGTGGCGATCCCGCCAAATGCACGTTTGCAGGCGTGGGCAAATCGCGAGAGGAAATCGAGTACGCGCTGGTGCAGCGCGTTTACAGCTTCAATGTCGAGAGTGAAGCGGAACTGGAACAGATCGATCGCATCGCGGGCGTAAAAGAAACACGCGCGCCGATTGCATTGCGAGTGAATCCCGATGTCGATCCGCATACGCACGAGTATATCTCAACCGGTTCGCGCGGAAATAAGTTCGGTATTGCGCTGGATCGCATCGCTGCGGTTTACGAGCAAGCCGCCAAAATGCGCAACGTTGAGATGGTTGGCATCCAAATGCATATCGGCTCGCAAATTGCAGAGGCGAAGCCCTTCGCGAGCGCGATAGGAAAAGTGGCGCCCATCGTGCGAGAGCTGAAATCAAAATACGGAATCAAGTTCCTTAGCATTGGTGGCGGCATGGGAATTGTTTACCGGCGCGCACTCGAGAGCGGATCCGGCAAATGGTGGCGCGATCACGGTGGCGAATCGTTTGCGTTCAGCGTCCGCGATTATGCGGATGCGATTGTGCCAGAATTGTGCGAGTTACATCTTCGCGTTCTGGTGGAGCCCGGTCGTTTTCTTGTTGGCAACGCCGGTGTGTTGCTCACACGCGTGCGTTTCATTAAAAAATCGGGCGGGAAGAAGTTTGCGATTGTCGATGCTGGGATGAACGACCTCATTCGTCCTGCGCTCTATCATAGTTATCACGAGATTGTGCCGGTCTGCAGGGCGTCCGCCGCGACGAACGCCAGTCAAAATTCGATTACAGGCACGAGCAAAAGGGCTGAGAGGATCGACATTGTTGGCCCGGTATGCGAGTCAGGCGATTTTTTTGCTCTGGATCGGGAGATGCCGGAGCTCCATGAAGGCGATCTGCTCGCCATCATGAGCGCCGGCGCGTACGGCCTTGTGATGGCTTCCAATTACAATTCGCGCCCGTTGCCTGCGGAAGCACTGGTCCGTGGCAACCAGCTTGCGCTGATTCGAAAACGGCAAACTTGGGAGGATCTGGTGGCGGAAGAGGTCGATCCCTCATTGTAGGGCGTTTGACTCGCTCGCTCCCGCTCGCTCGGTTTTTCAATCTGCCCGTCCATGTCGCTCGCGTCCCCGCGGCTCCATTCTGTGAAACGCCCCGAGACCATCGACGCGGCGTCTGACACAGACGCCCTTCAATTGCACCATCGCACCGTACCACTTGCACAACTTCGCGTTCAGCATAAATAGTTCCCTGCTTCTGATGATAAAACGCCTTCTACTCGTTTCGTTTTTGTCGATGTTCGCGCTTAGCTCACGAGCGGCGGCCCCGGCGGCGGGTGAATACATCATTCTCGTCGGGGGACCATCCATGTATCAGTGGGAAAAGTACAAGACCTATCCGCATGACCATTGGTGGGCGAACTTTGTTCGCGCGGCGCGCTTGCGTACTGATCAATTACGGGCCGAGCTCGGGCCGGAAGCAAAGATCACATGGCTCGTTTACCGACAGGGTTATGAAGATCGCGCCAAACAAGAACATCAGGACCTGATTAGCCTGATCGGTTCCGTGCGCGATAAGCTTAATCTCAATCTCGTTTGGTTTGGCCCGGGTTCCGCGGTGATTAACTATCTAAACAACGGCGAGCCGCGAGACCAGGTGAAGGTCATCGGCTTTGAATATTTCGGCCACTCCAACCGGGCATGTTTCATGTTCGATTACAGCAACAACATTGATAGCGCTTGTAAATCGTGGCTGCATGATAGCGAGCTTACGAAAATCAATCGGCGCGTTTTTGCTCGCCACGCCTACGCGAAGAGCTGGGGCTGCCATACCGGTGAGGAAATGTCTAAGAAATGGTACGCCGCCACGGGTGTGCACATGATTGGCGCAGTCGGAAAGACTCAGTTCATGATGGAAGAACTGCCAATCCTCATTTCCGACGGCGGCAAGTGGGTGAATTAAGCGGCTGGGAAAGCCGCGAAAATGAGAGCACGACTTTGTCTCGTCATTCGGATTAGTCATTCTTTCGTCATTAGGCATTCGTCATTCTCTCGGTTAGCATGACCGCGAAATGAAGTTTGGTCAGCTCCAGGCGCTCTATCATCAGCCGCTGTTCGATCTCATTTCGAAAAGCCGGGCTGTTCATCTTCAGCACTGGCGTGGCGAAGAAGTGCAGCGGTGCAGCTTGCTTAGCATTAAGACCGGCGGCTGCAGTGAAGACTGCGCTTATTGTGCGCAGTCCGCTCATTATTCCACCGGCCTTGAGCGCGAAGAATTGTTGTCTCTGGAAGAGGTCATGACTGCTGCGCACCGGGCGCGTTCACAAGGCGCGACGAGGTTTTGCATGGGTGCGGCCTGGCGCGGCGTACGCGATGGCTCTGAAAAGTTTGAGCGCGTGCTTGAGATCGTCCGGGAAGTAAGCCAGCTCGGGATGGAGGTATGCGTTACTCTCGGTGAAATCGGCTCGGTGGAGGCGCGCAAACTTAAAGCCGCCGGCGTTACGGCTTACAACCATAACCTCGACACTTCTCCCGAGTTTTATCCGGAAATTGTGAGTACGCATACATTTCAGGACCGTCTGGACACCATCGCCGCAGTGCAGGAAAGCGGCATGTCGGTTTGTTGCGGCGGGATCATCGGCATGGGGGAAACCGAAGCCGATCGGCTGCGAATGCTGGAGGTATTGAGTAACCTCGATCGGCCTCCGGAAAGTGTGCCGATCAATTGTTTAATGCCGATGCCGGGCACACCACTGGGCGATCAACCGGCAGTCGACATTTTCGAGCTGGTTCGTTTGATTGCGGTAACACGAATCGCACTGCCGAAGGCGCGAGTTCGCCTGGCAGCTGGGCGCACCCGGCTTTCACGCGAGGGTCAGGCACTCTGTTTCTTCGCAGGCGCGAATTCAATTTTTTACGGCGACAAACTTCTAACCGCGAAGAATCCCGCTGCTGATTTGGACGTTGCTCTCTTGCGCCAACTCGGGCTGCAGCCTCAAAGGATGACCAGTTCCTAGCTGTCAAATATCGCGCCAGTTCGGCCTCTGCGGCTCATACCACCTTTGTTGTCATTCTGAGCGACGCGAAGAATCTCTGATCATCTGGTCACGCAGCGTGTCAACGGCAGCCAGAGATGTTTCGCTTCGCTCAACATGACAGGTAGTGGCGGGGACAAAATTTGAGATCGACACCGTCACGCCATTTTGCGATGAACATTTACGGGTTTCTGGGATTCAACAACAACCTTAACCGAAAGAAATTATGGATTGGAAAAAATTCTTTATCTCATTCGTCGCAGCGTTTGGTTTTCTCTTCCTCTTTGGATTCCTCTGGTACGGGATGCTCATGCATGGCGCGCATCAGGAAGTCCCAACGCTTCTACGAACCAAACCCGACTTCCCGTGGCTGATTTTGGGTCATATCGTGATGGCATTCTTCCTCACGCTAGTTTGTGCACGTTTTGTCCCGGGGGGTGGCCCAGGCGCCTGCGCGACGCTGGCGATTCTTGTGGCGCTGATATATGCCGGAGCTGACCTGATCACTTTCGCGGTACAGCCGCTGACGACCAAGATCCTTTGCGGTTGGATCGTTGGCGACTTGATTCAATTCGCAATTGCGGGCGCAATCATCGGCGCGATCTACAAGCCAGCGCCTGCGCATGTCACGTTTGTAAAGGAACGCTCCCCGTAACGGGTTCGCCGCGCTTCGTCGTAACTCGATAGGCTTTAGGTGTATAGCAGTTCATGAAGCGATTCATTCTCGCATTCGTTGCCGCGTACGTTTTCATTTTTGCCTGGGGCTGGCTGCTTAACGGCGTTTTTCTCAAAGACGTTTTCGCAGAAACGCCGAATCTCTGGCGATCGCAAAGTGAAATGATGAGCTTGTTTCACTGGATCATTATTGGCCAAGCGCTTTTGGTTTTCGCGTTCGTGGCGATTTATGCGAGCGGCTTCGCCGGCGGCGGGGTGATTGCGGGAATTCGGCTTGGTGTTCTGCTGGAAATCGCAGCGATCGGCATGCGTCTGGCCATCTATGCGGTCCAGCCATTTCCCGCGAAGTTGATCATTTACGGCAGTATAAGCGGCCTCTTCGAAATGATAATCGTCGGCGCGATCGTTGGGGCGATTTGCAAACCCGCATCTGGGCGAACAGCTTAGCGACGGAATTGCGTTCGACCTATACCGATTTGGAGTTGGATGTTGGGCGTTGAACGTTGACGTCCATGGAAAAACCTTCGCAAACTCCAGCTGCCCTGGGCTACCGGATGCCGGCGGAATGGGAACCGCACACCGCGACCTGGCTTTCATGGCCACGGCGCGAAGGAATCAGTTTCCCGGATTCATTCGATTGCGTCATGCCGGCCTTGCGAGCAATGGTCGAAGCACTGATCGAGTCGGAACAGGTTTGCATCAATATCTGCAATGGCGCGCACCAGGCCCAAGCGCGCGAGGTGTTGCGCGGATTACCGATGGAACAAATCTCGTTTCATCTGGTCCCTACAAACGAACCCTGGTGCCGCGATCACGGACCGATATTTCTCACGCGTGATCTTGATGCACAACCCGCCACAGGACGGATTCGCCGCGACAAACTTGCGGTTGTGGATTGGGATTATAACGCCTGGGGCAATAAATATCCGCCATTCGATTTGGATGAAGTAGCGCCAACGCGCGTCGCAGAAATTCTCGATGTTCCGGTGTTTTATCCGGGCATGATTTTGGAAGGCGGCGCGATTGATGTGAATGGCGCGGGCGCACTGCTTACCACCGAGTCATGTTTGCTAAACAAGAATCGAAATCCGAGTCTCTCGCGCGATGAAATCGAACAACGCCTGCGGGATTATCTTGGAGTTCGCGACATTCTCTGGCTTGGCGACGGCATCGCCGGCGACGACACGGACGGCCACATCGACGATCTCGCGCGATTTGTCTCAGAAAAAACAGTCGTAACCGCCGTCGAAGAAAATCGGGGCGACGAAAATTACGAGCCGCTCCAAGAGAACCTCGCGCGGCTGCAGGCAATGAAAATTAACGATCGCGCGATTGAGGTAATCACGCTTCCGATGCCGAAGAAGATCATGCGCGAAGGACTACGGATGCCCGCTACGTATGCGAACTTCTACATCGCAAACAGTTGCGTGCTGGTGCCAACTTTTGCCGATCCCGCCGACGAAGCTGCGTTGTCGATCCTGCGCGAAAGTTTTCCAAATCGCCGAGTTATCGGGATTGATTGTCGCGAGCTAATTTGGGGGCTCGGCGCATTTCACTGCCTTACCCAGCAACAACCAGCCATTTGATTTCTGCAGTGGCGCTCTGCGAGCGCTGGGCGAATAATGCGGCGGCCATAGACCGCCGCTACAGATGTCAATCAGCCGTTGACCCCGGTTTGTAGCCGCTACTTAAAATTGCATCGTGAAGATCGGGCGGGTGCGTTTTGCGTGCGTCAAATGTGATGATCACGCGCTGATGCTCGAGATCGGCCTTTACGTCTTTTACTCCGGCAATTTTTTTCAGCACCGGTCCGAGTTTGCGCACGCATTCATCACAATCTTCGCCTTCGGTCGCGATCTCGATGGTTTCCAAGATGGCGTGATCGGCGCGTTCCGGGAAAAACGGATCTGCCGGGTCAGGGTCGTTTGGTCGTGCAGGGTCCATCGTCTTTTGATTTTTCTTAATCTAACGCGTCGCACACGTGCGGCGGTCGCCTCCAGCACTGTAGTCGTTTCGCTCTGCGAAACGCCGCGGCTGACGTTAACTGCGCGCACGTCGTGCCGCATACAGAGCGGCGGCTACTGGCGCGACGCCACTTCGCGGGCTACGGGCTCGAGCACCTGCCAGACGGTTTCGGCAAGAATCTTCTGGCCGGCTGCGTTTGGATGAATTCCATCGGACAAATTCAGTGATGGATCGCCTGCCACGCTCCGCAGGAGATACGGTACGAGCGCCGCGCCATCTTTGGCAGCGAGATCGGCAAACATCTTGCCAAACGCGGAAACATAATCGTCGGTCGTATAATTGGGTAGTTGCATCCCCGCAATCACAACGCGCATCCGTGGATTTCGCGTTTTCACCTTATCGATGATCTGTTGAAGATTGTTTTGGATTTGATCAACAGGCACTCCTCGAAAGGCATCGTTGATTCCGAGCTCCAGAATGAAGATATCGATCTTACGTTTCAGATGAGCCGGAAGCCGCTCCAAGCCGCCTTCCGTGGTGCCGCCGGCGGCGCTGGCATTGATTACCCGAAAATTCAGGCCGGTTGCGCGCAATTTCTTTGCAAGCAGGATCGGGTAGGCTTCGCTTGGCGCGAGTCCGAAACCCTGGGAGAGACTGTCGCCCAGGACTAGGATCGTTTTCGTTTCGGCAGCAGAAGCCGGCGGTGCGAACAGAATCGACAAGATCGTGAAGGGCAATGCGATGGCGGAGCGCATTAAAAAACGTCCAACGCTCAATGCCGAACGTCCAATCTCCAATTCAGATTCAGAATTCAACATGAGCGTTGGGCGTTGGACGTTGGGCGTTTTCCGCGTATCGGTTTAACCCTTCAATCTTCAACTTTCTTTTATGGCCAATTACGCAATCAACGGTTTCGGGCGCATCGGACGCAACGTCCTTCGCGCCATGACACAAAAACAAGTCCAGCAAGTCCTCGCCATCAACGATCTCACTGACACGCATACTCTGGCGCATTTGCTCAAATGGGATTCGGTGCATGGCAAATTCGACGGCGAGATCGGTTACGATGACGAGAACATTATCGTGCGCGGCCACAAAATTAAGATCTTAAAAGAGCGCGATCCGGCCAATCTGCCTTGGAAAAAGCTGGACATCGATGTCGTTCTCGAATCGACGGGTCTCTTTACCGACCGTGACAAGGCCGAGCTGCATTTGAAGGCGGGAGCGAAACGAGTGCTGATCAGCGCCCCCGCGAAAGACCCTGACGTCACGATTTGCCTCGGTGTCAATGACGGCATCTACGATCCCGCGAAGCATAAAATTGTCTCCAATGCGAGCTGCACCACGAATTGCCTCGCGCCGATAGCAAAGGTTTTGCACGACAAATTCGGCATCGCCCACGGATTCATGAGCACGATCCACAGTTACACGAATGACCAGCGCATCCTCGATTTTCCGCACAAGGATTTGAGACGCGCGCGAGCAGCAGCGATCAACATCATTCCTTCTACAACAGGCGCGGCCAAGGCGATCGGCGAAGTCATTCCGGAATTGAAAGGAAAATTGAACGGCGGCGCGTTTCGGGTGCCCACTCCGGACAGTTCGGTTACAGACTTCACCGCCGTGCTGGAGAAAGACGCGACTGTGGATGCGATTAATTCCGCATTCAAAGAAGCTGCGTCGGATAAAAGCTACAAAGGCGTGGTCGAATACAGCGATGAGGCGCTCGTTTCACAAGATATCGTGGGCAATCCACACTCCTGCATTTTCGACAGCCAATTGACGCTTATGCTTGGCAACCGGTTCGTGAAAGTGGTTGGCTGGTACGACAACGAATGGGGTTACAGCAATCGCTGCGTGGAATTGATGGAAATGCTGGCGGACTAAATCCTCGTAATCGTGTTCTTGCTCGTGATCGCTCCTAATTAGTGGCTATGACGAAGCTCTCACTTCGTGATCTTGATGTGCGCGGAAAACGCGTGTTGGTGCGGGCGGACTTCAACGTGCCGACCGAAACGCGTGGCGGCAAGATTCGCATCACTGATGACACGCGGATTCGTGAAACTTTGCCCACGATCAACTATCTGCGAGAACACGGCGCGAAAACGATTTTGATGTCGCACTTTGGCCGGCCCAAAGGCAAACCAGTTGAAAAATATTCGCTTCGTCCGATCGGCGATTATTTGCACACGCTGATTCATCAGCCGGTCATTTTCAGTCACGACACGATTGGCCAAGTACCGGAAAAAATCATCGAGCACATGCAGAACGGCGACGTGGCGCTCCTCGAGAACGTGAGATTCCAGCCCGGTGAAGAAGCGAACGATCCCGATTTTGCCAAAGCGCTCGCCAGTCTCGGCGATCTTTACGTCAACGATGCGTTTGGCGCCGCTCATCGCGCGCATGCGTCCACAGCGGGGATCACAAAATTTGTAGAGAAGTCAGCCATGGGTTTTCTCATGGAAAGAGAGTTGAAACACCTGCGTGACGGTCTTGATAAACCAGCCAAGCCCTTTGTTGTCATTTTGGGCGGCGCGAAGGTCTCCGATAAAATCGGGGTTTTAAAAGCGCTAATGGAAAAAGCCGACGTGATTTTGATTGGCGGCGCAATGGCGAACACATTT
>QHQO01000184.1 GCA_003221195.1 Verrucomicrobiota bacterium | reverse complement strand
GTTTGCAATGACGAACGAGGAATGACGAAGGAACCAAAATGACGAAACAAACCCCAACACCAGATTGCAGGGCGTCTGGGTTAGACGCCGTGGCGTTTCACAGAAACGCCCTACAATTATTCGTGTTCATTGGTGTTCATTCGTGGTTAAAACTTTTGGTTGTGGCTTCACCGCGCCGTGTAATTCGCCTGCCACGCCGTAGCCTTGGCGGAGGCGGGTGGTTAATTCGATGAAGTTGTGGTTTCAACAAAATAGGGCGCTCGGAACGCTTCTGATTGTGTTTGGAATCGGCGCGTTATTTGCCGGGGTCCTTTTTTATTGGAGATGGGCGACGTGGAGCGATGCCAGGCAAACTTTTGATCAGGCGGCAGCAGAGAGGAATCGTCTCGAGCAGCTCGATCCTCTTCCCAATGACGTGAATTATCGGAAACTACAGGGTTACCTGGATCGATACAGCACTGCGCTGAACAAATTCAAAGACGAACTAAAAAACGGCGTCGTCCCGGCGCCACCACTCGCGCCTAACGAATTTCAATCGCGTCTGCGTCTGGCGACAGTTGCCACGGTTAACAGAGCACAGACTAACAATGTAAAACTTCCGGATAAATTTGAGCTCGGCTTTGATGAGTTCGCCACGGGGTTGCCCGACACGGCTGTGGCGCCGCTCCTTGGGCAGGAGCTTTCTCAAGTCCAGATGCTCATGAACATTCTACTGGACGCCAAGGTGGACAGCGTGATTTCTCTTCATCGCGCGCCGTTGCCTGAAGAACGGAAGTCTTTGTCGACTCCGACGCCATCTCCAGCCACCGGACGAACGGCGGCCAAAACAAGCACGCCGCCGCCGACAGCACTGCAGCGGAATGTTGTCGATGTGACCTTTAAAGCCACGCCTGCTGCAGCACGCAAAGTCTTGAACGAAATCGCAAATTCGAGCGGACAATTTTTTATTATTCGCACCCTTTATGTGCATAACGAAAAGGACAAAGGCCCTCCGCGGCAAAGAACCGAGCCAACTCCGCCTCAAGCACCGCAGAGGGCTTCGCCTCAGCCGGGCGCAGCTGCGCCGCTAAATTTCATCGTGGGCAACGAGCACATCGAAGTCTCGGCTACGATCGAAATGCTTAGATTTGGATCTTAAGCACGAATTGAGCCTTTAAATTCAACCACGGATCACATGAGGAGCTAAGCCGTGAAATAATCGGTGCCGCGAATCACATGACGGCCCCGGCAATCGGTCGGTCCGATTGGTTGAAAAGGACGTTCGTTTGTCATGTCGAGCGGAGTCGAGACATCTCTTGATGGCATTCTAAACCGTGCCGCGTGATTACAACTTCTGGGTCTATATCGTTACGAATCGCAATCACTCAGTTCTTTATATCGGCGTGACCAACCGGCTCTCTCGCCGGACTTGGGAGCACCGCGAAGGAGCTAGGGTCGGGTTCGCAGCAAAGTACCAATGCAATAGACTGATCTATTACGAACATTATCGTGATATCCGGGACGCTATCGCTCGGGAATCACAATTGAAGAAATGGTCGCGAGCCAAAAAAATAGGCTTGATCAATCGATTGAATCCACGGTGGGATGATCTTGGTGCTGATGTGTTACAAGACAGATGAATCGAGAGATTTCTCAACTACGCTGCGCTCCGCTCGAAATGACAAGAATACCAGCCTCGAATGGAAACGTGTGTTGCGTCCGCAAGAGCCCGACGGAGGCGATACTCCCGATCTTCAGGCCTGAGTTTTTCTGATCCGTGCCATCCGTGTAATCCGTGGTTCTTAATGCTCTTTTTTTTCATTCGTGTCCATTCGCCTGCCACGCCGTAGCTACATTGCCTCCGCTCGTGCCTGAAGTTTACCTTGCCCTGCGCGGCTGACTGAAAATTTAGATCTGGTATTTGCGAAGGCGGGTGGTTAAATGCGCGCCGTGGTGATTAACTATGGTGAACACCAACTGGCTTAAGACGCATTACGATCGGGTTGCGCTTATTGCCGCTGGGATATTTCTTTTCCTAACAGCCCTCTCCATTTGGTGGAACGCTATTCAGTTTGGGAATCGTCTGGTGGCGCAGCCCGGACCGCCGCCCAAGAACGCCTCGCCGCCGCCTGTAGCAATGGAACTCGATCGCGCAGCGGAGCGTCTTCAGCATCCTTCGCAATGGAAATCCAGTACTCGCTCCGGACTATTTGTTCCGGAAAAACATTTCATCGGCGCTAATGGATTTCCCGCGACACTGCAGAATACGCAGGTCCATGCGCCGGTCCCGAATGATTGGATCGAAAAATTTGGTCTACCGATCCAGGATGCCGATGTTCTCGAGCAAGATCCCGACACCGATGGATTCACAAATTTGGACGAGTGGCAGGGAGGCACCGACCCAACGAACAAGGATTCGCATCCGGATTATCTAACAAAATTACATCTGGTGTCCGCCAAGGAGGAGCCGTTTCCATTCATTTTTTCATCCTGGGTTGGCGGGACCTTTGCGCTTAACACGATTGATCAAAGCGAACCGACGCAATTTTTAAAGGTTGGCGAGGTCATCCGTGGCACTGACTTTAAGATCGTTAAGTTCACCGAAAAACACGAACGCGATCAGTACGGTACTAAGGTTGATGTTTCGGAATTGCTCCTCGAACACAAAGCCACCCATGTACAGGTCACGCTGGTGAAGGAAAAGATCGCTACCTCGCCGCAATCCGTGGCCACTTTCGTTTATACCTGGGGCGGCCGCCGGGAATTCGAAGTGAGAAAAGACCAAGAATTTTCCTTGAAACCCGTAGAAGAGATCAATTACAAGCTGGTTGATGTGCAGCCCAACAAAGCCGTGATCGTGAATACGCAAAAACCAAATGCGCGGATCGAGATCGGTTTTGCACCGCCTTAACTACTATGAAAATCATTCCTCGCGTTTCTTGGTAAAAAAGCCGCCCTACGATGTGCGCGCCCCGTAAACGCAACGCATTGTTTTCCGGAGATTCCCAAAAGTCGCGAGGGCATCACAGTGAAAAAACAAATTAATCCTTCCATTAAGGTGCACCTTCTTTGGAGCACGCTCGCTTTTCGTTACGAAATCATGCAGCGGCCAGGCTTCCCCTTAATTGGTCTAATTGTTTTTGGCGCCGTGGCACTGGGGCTTGCAGCGCTAGCCAGGGCTAGCAATTTGCCGGAGCAAAACACCATTTCTCCCGCTTCATTACGACCCAGTGCCGCGACGCACGAGAGCCGGGTGGGGTTGCAGGCGGAGTTGCAAAAACTCATCGAGTTTCGGAACGCTAATGAGATTACTCCGCGTATTGAAACTGTTTCGTCGGCGCCGCCGACGCGCAGCAGCTTCATGGCGACCTGGGACAGTGTAAGCGGCGCCAAAGGCTACTTTCTGGATGTCTCCACGAGCAACTCGTTCAGCAGTTACGTGGACGGCTACCAGGGCTTGAACGTGGGCAATGTCAATGGGCGAGCTGTTACCGGATTGAATTCAGGGACGACCTACTATTATCGGGTGCATGCTGACACTGGCGCTGGTTCGGGCGGATACTCGAATGTCATGACGGCTACGACAGAGGCTCGCACTGGGCTGATCATTAATCCGACATTCGACAGCTCGATCCCTCCAGGGCCCATTCAGGCGATGATTATGCGAGCCATCGGGATTTACGAGTCGCTGTTTAGCGATCCGATCACGGTCGAGATTCTTTTCCGCTACTCGACTACTGCTCCGAACGGCGATGATTTGCCGGCAGACGTTCTCTCACAAAGCTTTTTCGTCCCTTACGACATACAGTGGAACGATTTTATCAGCGCGTTGAGAGCAGATGCAACGACCAGCAACGACAATATCGCGAATGCGAGTCTGCCAGGGAGCGCGTTATCTACAAACATCGTGGCATCTAGTGCGAACGGACGAGCGGTGGGATTGACCACACCGCACGCCATGTTCGCAGACGGCACCATTGGGCCGGGCGGACCGTATGACGGAGTCGTTACCCTTAATTCCGCGGTACCGTTCTCGTTCACCCGGCCTCTCATCAGTGGCAGCTTCGACGCGCAGCGTGCAGTCGAGCATGAAATTGACGAGGTTATGGGTCTGGGATCGTACCTAAACAGTGTACGGACGTGTCCATCGTATGAAGCGGAGTCCGTGCCCCCCAACATCATTACGGGAGGCGCGGGAATTCAAAGCTGCCCGACGTGCTCCGGTGGAGCCGACGTACGCTACGTGGGGAACAACTCGGGCACGCTCCAGTTCAATGGTGTTACGGCTAACACAACACACAGTTACGTCGTAACCATCTGGTACACCAACGGAGACGCGACGCGCTACGCCCTTCTGAGCGTGAACGGCAGTACAGGAATCCCTTTGAGCTTTCCGTCCACTGGCTCGTTTCAGACCGTCGGGTCAATACAGACGACCATCACTTTGAACGCTGGCAGCAACAACACGCTTATATTCTACAATCCGATCACTGGTAACTGGGCTCCGGATTTCGATCGGATTGTGGTGAACTGCGGTGTTCCACCGGCCGCCAATCTCCGCCCGCAAGACTTGTTTAGCTGGAGGTCTCCTGGGAACAGAAATCTCACTTCGAATGGCTCACGTTATTTCTCGATCGATAGCGGCAGCACCAACATCGTTGGTTTCAATCAGACTCCGCCCGGCGATTTTGGTGATTGGTTGAGCCCGGCGTGCCCGCAACCCCATCCGCGTGTGCAGAACGCATTCGCTTGCCCCGACCAAGTTTCCGATATCTACGCGACGACACCCGAAGGGATCAACCTCGATGTTATTGGTTACGATTTGTTACGTGCGCCCCAGGCCGCCGCCACAGCCAGGGCTGCAGTAGCAGACTTTAACAACGACGGCCACCCGGATTATGTGCTCTGTAATCCCAGCACGCATCAAACAGCGATCTGGTATCTAAACAATAACGTTTATCAGAGTGGCGCTTTAGGTCCAAGCTTTAGAGCTGGCTGGAGCCTCGACGGTGTGGCGGATTTCAATCGCGACGTGCATTCAGATTACGCACTGTTCAACTCCACTACCGATCGAACAGCGATTTGGTATATGTCAGGGCCAACGCGCATCGCAAGCGCGTATGGGCCAACCCTTCCCGGTGGCTGGGAATTGGTGGCTACAGCCGACTTTAACGGTAATGGCAACCCGGATTATGTGCTTTACAGTGCAAGCACGCGCCAGACAGCAATATGGTATCTGAACAACAACGTTTACGTCGGCGGCGGCTACGGGCCAACTCTTCCGGTCAACTGGAGCCTGATGGGGGTAGCAGATTTTGATGGGAACGGCCATAGAGATTACTTGTTGTTCAATGCCAGTAATCACCAAACAGCGATCTGGTATCTATCAGGGCGGACGTTAGTCAGAGGCGCTTATGGGCCGACCATTCCCAGTGCGTGGGCCTTAGTGGCTACGGCTGACTTTAACAGTGACGGGCATCCGGATTACTTGCTTTACAATGCTGGGACGCGGCAAAGCGCGATCTGGTATATGAACAACAACGTTTTCGTCAGCGGCTCGTACGGCCCGACTCTTCCGGCTGGCTGGAGCCTGGTCGACCAGTGAGAAACATTGGCGCGCGCCTCGAAGAGGACCCTCATGGCGAACAAACTAGTGCCGCCTTGGGCGGCGCCGCAAGAGCGGTGCGCAGACCGAACGAGCGGATCTATATTTTCCCGACCTTCGGCTTGTCGAGACAGACATTGACGATCTAAAATGGTAGCTCCCTTAGATGATGAGGCGGCCGCGCTTTTCCATAAAGGGTTTCTTCTTCATTTCATGAATCATGGGTCGTTGCTCCAGGCTGATAGTGAGACACGACATCGGCGCTAAACACGCGCGTTCCACCCCGAAGAATCTTAAGAATTTTCCTTGAAACCCGTAGAAGAGATCAATTACAAGCTGGTTGATGTGCAACCAAATAAAGCCGTAATCGTGAATACGCAAAAACCAAATGCGCGGATCGAGATCGGTTTTGCGCCGCCTTAACTCCTATGAAAATCACTCCTCCTCCTCCTACGCCACTCTCCATCAAACAGAAGGAAACGAAGTTAACGAAGCTTGGTTCTTCAGCCGGGTTTCCAGAATCTTGGTTTCCTTCGCTACCTTCTGTAAAATCCCTAGGAATTTTCAAACAGAAGGAAACGAAGTTAGCGAAGGTTTCCTGGAGGGCGGAGCTCTGCGACGCCGTACGGGTTCGCAACTCCAGTGTTACGGGCTCGCCCGCCTTCGCACAGCTACGGCGTGGCTCGCAGGAGATCACCCCTCCATTCGTTCGACTCTTCGCTTCCTTCGTTATCTTTTGTTTCGTTGGGATCTGCTTCTCTGCTGTTTGCGCAAGCAGCTTTGCGCAAACCCCTGACAACATCGCCGAGCGCGAAGTGCACAGGCGTCAAACCGGCATATCGCAAGGAGAAGCGGCCCTGGCGCGGGGTCAGGCTGCGATGAAAGCAAAAGACTATGGCGCTGCGCACGAAGAATTCAGAACTGCGGTTACGTATCTGCCCGACGCAGTCGTGTCGGGAAAAGCGCACGACGAAGCTGTCGAAGGCTTTTGCAAGAGCGGCGTCGTGTTGGCGCAGGCGCGCATCGCAGAGGGAAGATATGCAGATGCCGAGGCGATCCTGAGCGAAGTTTTGAGCGACCGCTACGATTCCAAGTGTCGTGCGGCGCAGGAACTCTACTCGCACCTGCGGCAGCCCGGTTATTTCAACAAAACGATGAGTCCGACCTTCATCGAAAAGGTCGAGCAAGTGAAACAACTGCTCACAGAGGCCGACGGCTTTTACAATTCCGGCCGGTACGATCTCGCAATGAAACGGTACGATCAGGTGCTTGCCCTGGATCCGTACAACACTGCGGCGCGGAAGGGTCAGGAAAAAATCAATAACACCAAGTACAAGTACGGCGAAGAAGCGTATAACGAAACACGATCGCGCCAGTTGTGGCAGGTGGAAAAAGGCTGGGAACAACCGGTCCGCCGCTATGGTGGGACGGGCGAGCCCGCGAGGCTTGGCATACAGAAAAACTTGACCGACACAGCCAGAATAAACAACAAGCTAAACACGATAATTATTCCGCGTGTTGAATTTCGCGACGCTACCCTTCGCGAGGCAGTCAATTTTCTCCGGGAACAAGCAGTGGAGAACGATCCTGCCACTGAAGGAGAGAGAGGCATCAATATTGTGTTACCTCCTTCGGTCCTGGTTCAACGCCCGCCGCCGCCGTCCGCCGGCGCTTCTCCAGCACATGCAGCCGCTGCTGCTGCGCCTGGCACGGCTCCGACTGGCACTCCTTCCGTTGGCGCTGGTCAGCCAGGTGCTCAACCCCCGGCGCCTCCAGCAGAGAGAGGGAGCATAACGCTTGAGTTGAACCATATTCCGCTCGGGGAAGCGCTGCGCTACATCGCCAACCAAGCTGGGTTGAAGGTAAAAGTCGAACCATATGCCGTTTCCCTCGTCCCTAGAACTGAACAGAGCGATGATCTTCTCGTGAAGAGATATCACGTCCCGCCGGAGTTCTTCGGTGGTCCACTGGACGTCGGTTACTACCTTCAAGCCGGCGGGGCCGGGGGCCAGACGGGGGCGGGTGGGTCGGCACAGCCGGCACCTGTAGCTGAGAACGTCGTCGAGAAGGAGGCAGTGAGTTACCAGACCGCCTCCGGAACGGGCACAGGCGCGGGAGCCTCAAGCCAGTCAAATTTAGTTCAGGGAACTAGCACTACCCGGCAACATTTGTCCAACGACCGTCAACTCGTCGGTCGCGCTGACGCCAAAACGATGTTGCAGAGTATGGGAGTTCAGTTCCCCACCATTACTTTGCCAGATGGCCGCGCCGACATCGCCAGCGCGACGTTCTGGCCGCACACCGGTGTTCTGATCGTTCGCAATACGCAAGACAATTTGGATATGGTGGATGCCTTGGTTGATCAGGCGAATGCTTCACAGCCCAAGCAAGTCGAGATCGAGTCGAAGTTTGTGGAGATCAACCAGAACAATCTTAAAGAACTCGGCTTCGATTGGCTACTGGGTCCGTTTAGCCTAAACGGGAAGGTCTTCGGTTCCGGTGGAACTGCGGGAAACGGTGTACCGGTGAATCCCGCGGATTTTCCTTTCGTTAATCCTGTCACGAACCAACCCATCGGTCAGAACCCGGTTACGTCCGGAAACCGCAGCGGCGATTTTGCAATTAGTGCAAATGCGCTGGATGCGCTTTTGGTTCCGGGTCTTGGGCAAGCGGCTGGCGCCGCCCCGGGAATCTTTGGATTGGCCGGGGTCTTCACCAATCCACAGTTTCAGGTTGTGATTCGTGCGTTGAATCAGAAGAAAGGAATTGATCTGCTGTCCGCGCCGAGGGTGACTACCAAGAGCGGCCAGCGCGCGATCATTGAAGTGGTCAGAGAATTTCGTTATCCGAGGACTTACACTCCGCCGCAGGTTCCATCGATTGGCAGTACCACGAGCGTCGCTAACCAAGTAGTCCCCGTCGTGGTCACACCGACAACGCCTCAGGATTGGGAGACCCGCAACACAGGTGTCACGCTAGAAGTAGAGCCGGTGGTTGGAGAAGACGCGACAACCATAGACCTGAATCTGGTTCCGCAGGTCGTCGAATTCGAGGGTTTCATCAATTATGGTAGCCCGATCAATGCCGTGGGCGTCCAGACCCTTGCCGGCGCCATATCAACATCTGTGCCCGTCATTCTTACTCAGAACGTGATCAACCAGCCGGTGTTTAGCACGCGCAAAGTCACGACGAGCGTTAGCGTTTATGACGGGCAAACAGTGGTGCTCGGCGGATTAATGCGCGAAGACGTGCAAAAGGTGGAAGATAAAACTCCCATCATTGGCGACATTCCGTTCATCGGCAGAGCGTTTCGCACGAATGTCGATCAGCACACCAAAAAGAACCTGGTCATTTTCGTAACCGCGCGAGTGATCACGCCGGCCGGGCTGGCATTCAACAACGAGGAAGAAGAAGAGGAAGGCTTGCTACCGCCGGCATTGCCCGAAGTGCCGGCGTATAAGAAGTAAATGCGGAGAACCACGACGGATTACGCGGCTAACACGGATAAGTTTGTAGCCGGCATCGGTGATGCCGGTTCGAAGGCTATCGATCTCTCCTTCTAGATATCCGTGCCATCCGTGGTATCCGTGGTCGTCCGTTTCCACTACAATTGGTGTCCGCTCCTCGATTGTTGTGGGACCAAACCTAAGGTGCCCTCTAATCTCGGAAGAAATTTCCGAGAACTTCGCTCCGCCGTTTCCGGAGAAGAAGCCAAGAGATGGAACGCAAAAGAAAGTCAAAAAATAAGTATTGACTTTATCTGCGAAGAATGAGATAACCCGCGCCACCTCAAACAAACCCCTATGAAAATAAATAAAACAAATAAAACCTCCTCAGCATTTACCCTTATTGAATTGTTGGTCGTAATTGCCATCATCGCCATTCTGGCAGCGCTGGCTGTGCCCGCGCTGACGTCGGCGCTGAAGAAAGCCCAGATGAGCGGCACCATGAACAACGCCCGCCAGCTTTATTTGGCACAATTCCAAATGTCGAATGACGGCGCGGCGACAGGCGACGCCACTTCAGCATGGCCTGGCGATCTCATTACCGCTACACTGCTTACCGCAGCAGACCTGCACCAGTACTGCAACAGCTTTTTGCTGGCGAAAGGTTATCTGAAGGGCGGCGACTTTCTAAAGCTCTTGAACGCCCCTGGCTGTTCTTTCAACGCTACCGTAACTGCCGGGACTCCGGACACGATCGCGTTTAACACTGGGATAGCCGCTCTGAAGGTTTATCCTATTAGTGATGCGGCTCCGTCCAACGCGATTTTTGCCGTGAGCCATAACTACGACTATGATACGACGCTGGCCACGGCGACCTCGCAGATCCCGTACGGCACAAACGGCTTCATTGTGGTCCACAAGGGTGGCGACGCGGCTCTCTTTAAGGAAGGCCAGGCAACACCCGCGGGCTGGGGAAATGACAATACAGCGTTTCAGAGCGCAGTCGGCGTAAAGTGTCTCTCAAACGGCACGTGCGATCCCTCGGCCGGTCCGACTGCGGGCGATCCCGCCGGCACGCTGGTGTTTAACTGAGAAGCAAAGCTGGCTCGTTTGGTTTAGTTCAATTCAAAGCGCCCTGCTGGGAGAATCCGGCAGGGCGTTTTTGTTTGCTGTAGTGGCAGGCGTGTCGCCTGCATTCGTCGCAAAGCGTTTCTATTTCTCAAGCCTGAACGGGAGCTGAGCGCCCGAGCGGGCGCGGCAGCAAAGCTCTGCCACCTTCATCGCTCTCGTCTTTACCTGACGGGTATCGGCTGATCTACAGCTGCTCGAGACGAACCTTCACGTTAGATGGCGGTACGATCACTCGCTTTTTATGGGGAATATCGGGGACTGGCTCAACCGTCCACTTCCAGCCGAGGTGGCCGTTTTTGTCAGAGGTCCAAGCTGCGCCACCGCGTTTCCAAATCTCCATTCGCCAATAATCGCTGTTGGCCGGAATTGCGAAAACAAATGTAACCGCAGCCGCCATGATTACTCCGCACAGATTTCCAATAAGGAATGTGCGTATCAGTTTGTATCCCTTCATTTCCCTTGCCTCTATAATCGAAGCTCGGCGTCATGCCGATTGTTTATTTGGCCGCGATTAATCTGAAGCGCTAAGCTTAATTCAATTTAAGAGCGCCGTCTCTGGAAAATTCCAACAGGGTGTTTTTGTTTTAGGGGGCCTTTCGGCAAACATCGAACTTCGAAAGTTTTCGCGAGCGAGCTCCGAAAGTCTTCGCCCATCACTTGCCATGGCGGCAGGCTTTGGGCGATCCGAGCGTACGCGTCAACTCCGAAAGCTTTCGCGAGCAGGCATCCAACTTCGAATTCCGAGAGTCGCTCGAGATCCATTTGCGCTCTTCGGTCACGTCGCTAGTGTCGATGCGTGAGCCTGGCTGAGATCAAAGATGCTGTTGAAACGCTCTCACCTCGCGAATTGGCAGAGCTTGCCTCATTCATCCGCGAGCGCGAGAACGCTGCGTGGGATCGGCAAATCGACGCGGATTTTGCTGAAGATGGGCGGCTGCGGCCACTTCTCGAGGAAGTGCGCGAGAACATTCGCACTGGCAGGCTTGAGGAACCGCCGTGACCGGCAAGGCGGACCGGCGCTTCTGGAAATGCTTCGAAAAGCTCCCGCCGCCTGTGCAGAAACTGGCACGCGAAAAGTACGCACTCTGGAAACGTGACCCCTATAATTCTTCACTGCACTTCGAGGTACGCCGTAACGGTATCTGTGTAGTTCGCATCGGAGATCATTACCGCGCGCTCGGCCTGCGGGAAGGCGATATCATCGCCTGGTTTTGGATCGGCACCCATGAGGACTATAACCGTTTTCATTTCTGAATCCGGAGTAAGTTGCGTACAACTGCGTCGAATCGTTTTCTCATCAACAAGAAATGATTCCGCGTCCAAGCCAGCGGTGTATCGTTCTATCTTGCTGATCGAAGTCCGAATATCGTCGAGCAGAGCGCTCGGCTCACGTTTAGACATCGATTAATTCTGGTTCAATCTGTTTCCAAAGCAGTGGTTTGATTGCCCGCCGCGAAACGAGATCTATTTTGTGTCCAGTTAATTCTTCTAATTTGTCTGCGAGTGTGACAAAATCGAGGCCTATGGAGGGTTCCACATCCGCCAAGATGTCAATGTCACTTCCGTCCGAACCTTCACCCCGCGCCACTGACCCAAACAGCGCGAGCCGATGCAGCGGAAACTGGCGTTTCAGAGCCGGCAAGCCAGCAGGCAACCGCGCCAAAATCTTCTCACGTTCTGAATCCATTCGGCCATCTTAGTTGATCGTGCTGCTTCTTTCCAGTCGCTCTTCATGCTACACGCCTATCAAGCCAGCCGGTCTACTTGGTAGGATAAGAAGTGAGATGCAATTAATGAGAGTGTCGATTGCGGTTTGTGAATTGGTTCACGGAGAATCGATCTAAAATTTTTCGCAAGGGCCACGGCGCGCCCTCGCCACGGCGAGCAGTCTTTGGTCGCGCCCTACTAGCTTAGCGCACGCGCGGTTACCTCAGGGTTTTCGAATCATACGATGAATAAACCGCGAAGCAGTGAAGTCGAATCCCCTGATTTCTCATTCTTATGAAAAAAATTCTGTTTGCATTAGCTATGCTTGTTTTTGGTGCGTCTGCTCTTCAGCAGGCGAGAGCCGATGTGTCGATTGATTTCTTTTACGATAATCTCTCCGGCGGAAACTGGATTGACGTTGAAGGTTACGGATACGGCTGGCAGCCCGACCTAGCCGTAAACGATCAGAACTGGCGCCCGTACGCGGACGGCTACTGGGCTTACACGGACGACGGATGGACATGGGTCTCTTACGAGGATTTCGGCTGGGCCACTTATCATTATGGCCGCTGGGCGAATCTTACTGATTATGGCTGGGTCTGGTTTCCCGGAGAGGATCTGGACTGGGGTCCCGCATGGGTCTCGTGGCGGACCGGCGGCGATTATGTCGGCTGGGCGCCTTTGCCTCCGCGCGGTCCGGGCGTCGTTTACGAAGGAAGACCTATTGGTCCTCAGGTAGACATCGAGTTCGATATCGGTCCGGAATATTACAATTTCTGCGAAGTCCGCTACATCGGTGAACCGGTCTTGCGCAGTTACATCGCTCCGCGAGTGCAGAATGTTACCTATATTAACAACACGGTGAACGTCACGAACATCTCCGTTCAAAATAATGTGGTCTACAATTATGGGCCGAATTACGAGGTGCTAAGCGCGCACTCGAACCGGCCGATTCAACGGCTTAGCATCGACCGTCAGTCGGCGGCTAATCTTTCTGCAGCCGCCAAATCCGGCGCGCTCACCAAAGTGCAGGGGAACAAACTGGTGGTGGCCGCTCCGGCAAAGCTCGCCAAGGCACTTCCTAATGCTAAGCCTCCGACTGTTAAGACCAGAGTTGCGCAGCCGAAGATCAACCGCGGCTGGGCCGGAGTTCAAAACGAAGCGCAGCTAAAACAGAAAATTAAGACTGAAAATCCGAAGAACGTTCCGCCGCCCACGGCAGCTGCAGCACGTCCGCCCGGTGGCCCGTCACCCGCAGTTGGAGCGAGTCCAGCGTCGCCTGGCGCGGGTGCGCCGCCAGTTTCGCCGGGTCTAAGAGGCAAACCCAGTCGCGTGCCACCGGCTGCAACGGGAGCACCGGTGAGATCTCCGGCAGTTGGCTCACCTTCACCATTTGAACGAGGCAAGCCTGGCGGCCGACCGTCGCCCGGAGTGAAACCGACAGCAGCTGGGCCACCGCGGGGCGTCTTCCCTTCACCGTTTGAGCGAGGTCGAGGCAGACCTGGCGGCCCGCCTCAACCCGGGGCCACAACCAGCCCGGCTGGAGGGGCATCGCGCGAAGCGGTTTCGCCAAGTTTCCGAGCTTCACCGCCCCCGCCGGAACATGGCCAGCCATCAAGAGGCATGCGTCAAGGCGCAACTCCAGGCGCGGGGCAGCCTGGCGGGCCTCCGAACATCCCAGAGCGAGGCCGTGGTAGAGCGCCCGAGATTCAGCGCGGCGGAACAACAACGCCTCCAGCTGGCCCGGGTGCTGCAGAGCGTCGCGGCGGCACAGAGCGAGGACAGCCTGGCTACGGCCAGCCTGGCGTGCCTCCTACGGGCGCTGGTCCAGGTGAACCGCGAGGCGGAAAAGAACGCGGACAACCCGGAGTCAATAGACCTCCGACCACACCGCCTGCCGGCACAGGTCCGGGCGAAGCGCGAGGTGCAAAAGAGAGAGGGCAAGGTACCTATGGTCAACCTGGCGGCCAGCCAAGGGGTGGAGCACCTGCTCCAGCTGAGCGCGGGCAAGCGCAGCCGGAGCGCGGAAAGAAAAAGGGCGAGGGGACGCCGCCGCCACGAGGACCACAATAACTTCTTGTTAAATTATCTCAGCGGCCCCGGAACAAAGTCCGGGGCCGTTTTTCAATGGTAGAACGCCACTCTGCGGCGTCCGGACGGCGCGGCGCGCCGTCCCTACCTACAGCAATTCTGCAATTTGCACCGCGTTCAGTGCTGCGCCTTTGAGCAATTGATCACCCGATACCCAAAACGAGAGTCCGTTTTCAAACGCGCAATCAAGTCGCACTCGACCCACCTGGCAATTATCCTTTCCCGCCACGCTGAGCGGCATCGGATAACGATTGCTCTGCGGTTCGTCCACGAGTTCTAAGCCTGGCGCTTTGGCCAAAACTTCGCGCGCCCGCTCGACTGAGATCATGCGTTCAAATTCGGCGCTCA
>QHQO01000142.1 GCA_003221195.1 Verrucomicrobiota bacterium | reverse complement strand
ACCGATCCGAAATCGTTCGCGCCGTATCGGAGCGCAATCTGGCCGATCTCCGGACCCTGCGTGACCCAGGAGCTTTGTATATTGTCGATGTTGTCCAAAAAAATTCGGGCGAGTGCCTGCGTACGCAAATACTCGGCCACGCCGGTCGGATGCTTGACCTTCAAGACGGTATGCTGAGGTTGAAACGTCCAACAGATGAACGCCGTAAATCCACCGCTGCGGTCCTGCTGATCACGAATGCGCCGCAAATGTTCGACCCGCTCTTCAATGCTTTCCACGTGTCCAAACATCATTGTCGCGCTGGATTTCAATCCGAGCTCGTGCGCTGTTTGCATTACCTCCAACCATTGATCGCTGTTAATTTTCAATGGCGATATTTTCTTCCGCACCTGATCCACCAGAATTTCTCCGCCGCCGCCCGGAATCGATCCAAGTCCAGCCTGCTTGAATTCCGAAATCACTTCGCATAGCGGCATGCCGAAGGTCGCCGCGAAATGCTGAAACTCCGGCGGACTGAACCCGTGAATATTGATGTGCGGATATTTTTCGCGGATGTGACGCAGCAGATCGAGATACCATTCAAAGGGCAATTTCGGATGATGCCCCCCTTGCATCAGAATTTGAACACCACCAACGGAAGAAAGTTCGTCGAGTTTCTGATCGATCTGCTCGAATGAAAGCACGTAATGATCTTCATCCTTCTCCGTGCGATAAAATGCGCAGAATTTGCAGTAAACATTACAAACGTTCGTGTAATTGATGTTTCGATCCACGATGTAGGTGACGATCTCGCGTCCACGTCCGGCATAACTTTTCGCCTTTGCCAAATCGCGCCTCGCATTGGCCAGCGCCCCCACCTCCTCGAGCGGCCAGCGATACAATTCGAGCACCTCGTCCACAGAAATTCGTTCGCCCGCGAGTACCTTTCCTGTCAGTCCATCTCGATTTAAAGAGAGCATTGCCCGCCATCCTATATGACGCCGCGGCTCATTGCACGTAGATGATTCGGATGAAGCATCAGGTCGCAATCGTCGGCGCTGGCGTCTCAGGTCTAACTTGCGGTCTGGTTTTCGCCCAGCATGGATACCGAACAGCCATCTTCGCCAAAGAAATCGGCCAGCAAACAACCTCTGGAGCGGCTGCGGCGCTCTGGTTCCCCTACGATGCAGAGCCGGCGGACAAAGTCATTCCCTGGGCACTCGGGACTTGCCGGACCCTTATCGATCTCGCTCGCAATCCCGATAGCGGCGTTTCAATGATTGAGCTGCGCCAATTTTCGCGCACTGAAAAAATTCACATCCCAGACTGGGCCATTCCACTCGGTGCCCGAGCTGTCGTCCCGAGCTTACTGCCTGTCATGTCGAGCCAAGTCGAGAACGGAGCGGCTGTGGAAGCCGCGACAAGGCCGGTGGCTGAGCGAACGGGACGTGAGCGAATCAGATCTCTCAAGATATTCAAGAGTGGGTTCTCGCTGAGTGTTCCGCTGATGGACACAACGATTTATCTGGATTACCTGGCGAATCGTTTTGTCGCCGCTGGCGGATCAATCGCACCGAATACGCATTTCGCGCAACTCGAAGACGTCGATCCAAAATTCGATGTTGTGATTAACTGCGCTGGAATCGGCGCCCGCGAACTCGTCCGGGATACCGACCTTGAGCCTCACCGCGGGCAGGTCGCGATCGTGCCGAGAATCAAAGATCTTCCATACGCCGTTGTTTGTGATGATGCACCGCTGATGTACGCAATCCCACGCAGGAATGATTGTGTTCTCGGCGGAACGAACGAGCTCAGCAACGATCTCGCTGCTGATTCCACAACGACCATGCGAATCGTTACTGAGTGCGCGCGTGCATTGAAGATTGAGAAACCGAATGTTCTCGACGAGCGCGTCGGGCTACGTCCATTTCGCAAATCAGGCGTTCGCGTAGAGCGAGATCAGTTGCGCAACGGCCGCACTATCGTTCACAACTACGGCCACGGCGGCTCCGGCTTCACGCTCTCGTGGGGCTGCGCAGAACGGGTCTTCGAGCTTGCAACCGACAGTGCCGCGTAGAGTGCGCCA
The DNA here is from genome assembly GCA_003221195.1 of Verrucomicrobiota bacterium. GTDB lineage: Bacteria > Verrucomicrobiota > Verrucomicrobiia > Chthoniobacterales > UBA10450 > Udaeobacter. The sequence goes on along the minus strand of QHQO01000142.1, from coordinate 1,649 downwards.
CTCTATGTCAGAGCGATGCACTGAAACGAACTGACGACGTCGTCTGGGCCTTTTTCGGCAAAAAAGCCTTCGTAATAGCCCGGACCGAGATCCCAGTAAGGTCCTTTGTAGTAGTCGTCACGATAAAATCGCCACACGCCGTTCACCACGATGAGGCAACTGATGCGGTCGTTCCAAAAATCACCGACGTAATGGAAACTCAAGTTCGTGCGAGCGTAGGCGCCTTTGAATCCAACGTGATCGTAAAGCACGATTTCCGGCAGGCGAATCTCCTGCGTCACAAGCGGTACGGGTTCTTTTCCAGCCGCAGAAGAGTGATAGCTCAGCGGACCAAGTTGCCATTTCATGTCGATGACGCAGCCGTTATCCGGCGACAATTCAGTTTTGGGTATTCGTGGCATAGGCGTGGACGGCAGTGGTTTCTTCAATTTAATCAAATGAAACGAGCGCTGTCGAGCAAAGAAAGATTTCCGGAATTGCGCGTCGTCGGGCGGCTTGGGATGAACAGCCTCTTCGATTTGCGCTCACTGGCTTTTTGCCCGGCCGATGACGCCACAGGCAACGCGCGCTCCGGAGTCGCCAGAAGGCTGGGATTTGAGATCGTCAGCCTTGGCGTGTACCACAACGGAGCGTCCGATCACAGACCGTTGGTCGTTCGTGAGCGAGATTTGATGGTCCACATATTCGAGCGTCGCCTTGCCCGACGCGTCTGCTTCTACATTTCCCATATCACCTACATGCCGTTCGGCTGCGTCGGGTCCTGCATGCGGATTATTGGTCGGATTAAAATGAGCACCAGCGGAACTTGCATCGGCTGCGCTGCAATCGCCGAACTCGTGGATATGAAAACCATGATTGCCAGGAGTCAGGCCGGTGATCTCCGCCCGAACCCGTACGCCATCGGCCTCTTCAGTGAAGGTAACCGTACCGCTGACTTTGCTGCCTGCGGTGGGATGAAGCACCGCTACGGCTTTTAGGGGCGCCGACGGTTTTTCCGCCGGCGTTTGGGCCCGTGCGGTGAAGGGGCTAACGACTAAGAATATCAGCGCAACGAATGAAGCTTGGAAGGAATTCATAGTAGCATCTCTATTTCGCAAAGCCCGATAAGTCCAGCCGCATCAATGTGTAAAAACTTGGACCACTTCGGAAAGAGAAAATCGTAACCGGTCGAAGGCTACATTTGCATTGTCCGCAAATAAATCTCTTCCAAGCGCTGCGCCTGCGCGCGCAGATCGAAATTTTTTCGAACGATCTCGGCGCCATTGCGCGCGATCCGCGAAAGGAACCCGGGGTCTCTCGCTGCATCGAGCAGCGCAGCCGCCAATTTTTCATGATCTCTCTCAGGCACGAGGACGCCAGAAACGCCGTTCTCGATTGCTTCGGGAATGCCCCCATGCCTCGTAGCAAACACAGGCAGGCCGCTGGCCATTGCTTCCAACATCGAATTTGGAATGCCTTCCTGATTTCCGTCATGGCCCGTCTGGCTCGGATGTAAAAAAATATGCGACGCATAATAGATTTTGCGGAGTTGCTCCTGCGAAATAAAACCTGTGAATGAAACGCGACCGTCAATATTCAGGTCACGCGCCAAATTCTGGAGTTGGCTGAGCAAGGGCCCTTCTCCTGCAATGGTTAGGTTCGCATTCGGA
>QHQO01000141.1 GCA_003221195.1 Verrucomicrobiota bacterium | reverse complement strand
TTCGGCGAAAAACATCGTCGATGGAGAGAAGAGAGTCCCCTCCGCCGATTGCCTGGAGCAAGTCCCGTAAAATTTCCCAATCGTCGCACGCGTTACCGGGCGGCCGGACCGCGCGATTTAGTCGTTGCAGCCGGCCTTTGCCATTGACCATCGAACCGCGTTTTTCGGCGAACCCGCACCCAGGCAGAACCACCGTCGCTTTTTCCGTCGCCTCATTCGGCAAAATATTCATCATAATCAACACAGGGAGCTGCTCGAGTTGTTCAACGGGTATGCCCAAATGCATTGTGTTTTCTTTCAGAATCACCAGCGCCTTGATTCTTCCGCTTTTCACGGCATCGGCGATCGCAAGCAGGTTCGCGCCCGGTTCAGATTGCGATCCAAGAATGAGCCGCGCGCCATTTGTGTTTGGATTACGATCTTCGCTGAGCAGGATGTTATCACCGGGCTCGCGGCGCGGGACAATGTCGATTCGCTGCGTACCTAACGACTTCGCTAACTGCGATGTGAGCCAAAGCTCTTCGTTCGTCATCCGACCAGAAGCAATGATGGCAATTTCCGAACCGGAGAACCCTTTTAGCTGAAGCGCCGCCTGCAAAATCGCGGTGGACCAGTCAGTAGCGATGAGTTTTTCCCCGAAACGAATCTGCGGTTCGAGCAAACGATTTTCAGCTTCGAGATACTTATAGTTCAGCCGTCCGTAATCACACATCCAACATGAATTGACGTGATCGTTCTCACGCGGCGTTTGTCGATAAATCACATCTTCACGGCTGCCGATAACCGTGTTGCAGCCCGTCGCGCAACTAGTGCAGATGCTTTTGGTTTCCTTCAGGAACCAGACACGCATCTTGAAACGGAAATCGGTGGAAGTGAGCGCGCCGACCGGACAAATATCGACCGTGTTAAGCGAATAATTATTTTCCAGCCGCTTGCCGGGATGTGCGGTCAGCACCGTATAACTGCCGCGATCGACAAACCCGAGTACGTCATCGCGCGCGATCTCCTGACAAAAACGAATGCAGCGCGAACAGAGAATGCAGCGCTCATCATCGAGCCTAACTCGCGGGCCGAGTACGACGTTTTTCGGTTTCTTGACTTTGTTTTCGAGGAAACGCGATTTGCTCGTGCCGAAATCGACACTGAACTCTTGTAACCGGCATTCTCCCGCTTGATCGCATATGGGACAATCAAGTGGATGATTGATGAGTAGAAACTCCATCACGCCGCGCTGGCATTCCTTTACCAGGGCAGAATTGGTCCTGACGCCCATTCCCTCGGCGACATCCTGGGCGCAGGAAATTTGCGGCCGTGGCATCCAGTTGATGATCGGTTTGTTATCCGGACCAAGCTCCGGTTTGCGGTCCGGGCCGAGTTTTGGAAATCCCATTTCCGTGAGGCACATTCGGCAATTGCCAGGCGAGCTCAGTTTCTTGTGATAACAATAGCGTGGCACGTAACTGCCAACCTGTTCGCACGCTTCGATTACGCGCGTTCTCTTTGGAAATTGATGCCACACACCATCAATCTGGACGTTTAGCATCTGCGATGATGGCGATTGATCCGACATTATCTTTTCGTAATCGTGCTCGTGCTCATGATCGAAAAGGCTCGATTAGGATTACGATCACGAGCAGGAGCATGAGGGTGCACTCTAAATCGTCCCTGCCGCTCCGGCTTCTTCCCAGCCCGGATCATGGGCCATGGGAACTGTAGGAATCGACTCCTCTTCAATGAGCTCGTCCGACGTATATTCAGGCGGTAGCGGCGGCGGCGTCGGCTTTTGAGCACGAGCGGCGAATTCTTCCGGAAATTTCTGGACAAAACTTTGCGTTGGCCAGGCGCAAGCTTCGCCAAATGCGCAGATGGTACGCCCGGCAATATTATCGCCAACAGTTTTTAATGTGTGTGGGTCTTCTGTTACGCCGCCGCCGCGCAACATACGGTCGGTGATTTTCTTCATCCAAAGCGAGCCCTCACGGCAAGGTGTGCACTGACCGCAGCTTTCGTGAGCATAGAACTCGTTGATGTTATTGAGCACCCAAACCACGTCGCGGGAGTCATCCAGCACAATGACGCCACCGGAACCGGCCATGGAACCGGCTGCGGTTAGCGAATCGAAATCCATCGGGATTTCGTCAATCGACATCTCATGTTCAATTATTGATCCGTCAGGCTGGCGCTGTTTCAGTTTGAATCGCTCATCGGCCCGAAGAACCTTCGCGGAGCTGCCACCCGGAATAACTGCCTTGAGTTTTCGCCCCGGTCTCAATCCGCCAGCCATTTCATGAATAAGCTGACCCATGGTCACCGTGCCGACCTCAATTTCGAAATAGCCGGGCCGCTGTACGTCTCCGCTCACGCAGACGATTCTTGTCCCTGTGTTATTAGGCCGGCCTAGCCGGGCATATTCCGCGCCGCCCATCGCAATGATGTGTTTCACATGGCAAAGCGTTTCCACGTTGTTCACGATTGTTGGGCACATGTAGAGACCCAGCGCGGCCGGGAAATACGGCGGCTTAATTCGCGGATAGCCGCGTTTGCCCTCAAGCGATTCGATCAGGCCAGTCTCTTCGCCGCAGATATAAGCGCCTGCTCCGCGGTGGATGTAAACCTCGGCGTCGAATCCGGAGCCGAGAATATTTTTTCCAAGGAAATTGTGTTCCCGCGCTTCTTCGATGGCGCGTTCGAGGATTCTTGCGCCTTCCGGGAATTCGCCTCTGATGTAGATGTAGGCCGTGTGCGCATTCAACGCGAAACAGGAAATCAGAATTCCTTCGAGTAGCTGATGTGGATCTTCATGGATGATGTAGCGGTCCTTGAACGTGCCTGGCTCGGACTCGTCGGCGTTACAGATTAGGTATACCGGTCGTTTTTCGTCCGGCTTGATGAAACTCCACTTCAAGCCGCACGAAAAACCTGCGCCACCGCGACCGCGCAATCCCGAGTTCTTGACCTTATTAACAATCTCAGCGCGCGGGATCGTTAGCGCTTGCTTCAATTGCTCGTAGCCGCCGGCGCGCAGGTAACAATCAATGTCGGTTGTCCAATCTTCGCGTCCGATGTTCTTAAAGATCAATCGACGCTCTAAGAGATGCGGAGCTGTTCGATGTCCAATTTTTCGGGTTTGATTTCGGATAAGCTCCGTCACGGAGTCGAGATTTACGTTTTCGTGCAGCTCCTCATTCACCATGCAAACGGGTGCCGTGCCGCAACTCGCGAGGCATTCAACGAACTCGATGCTGTAATTGCCATCGGCACTAACAGAAATGGGATTGTGCATTCCTTCACCTTGTCGTTCGCGCTTAATTGCAGTCGCCGCGCATAGATTTTCCATCAATTGATAGCTGCCGGCCATTGCGCAGCTGAGCGTGCGGCAAACACGGATGTGTGTCTTACCCGCCGGTTCCTGACGAAACATCGGGTAGAAGGTGACCAGCTCGAGAATATTAATCGGCTCGAGGCCGAGCTTCGCTGCGATCCAGATTACCGCCTCATCGCTGATGAAACCGAAGTGTTCCTGCCACAAATGGAGCAGCGGCATCGCCGCGCTCCGCCGGTGATCGTGCGGGTAGCGCGCGATTGCCGCATCCATTTTCCGCTCTAACTCGGCGGAAACACGCGTGTTCGTCGAGTCCACGATAGCGCGAGATTTATTTAGACAATGTGCTCTCCTTCGACTGCACCTTGTCGTCTTTGAAAACAATCGTCACCGAATCTTTACCCTGCCGGTAAACGTAGGTCGTTTTTTTCATGATACCGAGATCTT
>QHQO01000065.1 GCA_003221195.1 Verrucomicrobiota bacterium | reverse complement strand
CGCAGTTCCCGTTGAAGAAGAGGTAAGGTTGAATGGTTCGGCTGTCTTTTGTCGTGTTCATAGGTTTGGTTTGCTATTCAGTTTGTCGCGTCTTTGTTTAGTCGTTATATGCAAGCGATTTCGCTTGGATTTCCAAAATAGTTTTTTCAAGGTCAAGGCCGTAAACCGCCAGTTGAGCCCGCGCCAACTGCCGTCAACAGCGCGGTTGTTATGCAGGCTGGGCACATGATTGGTTTCGTTTCAGTTTATCTATTACAACGAACGAGGACTAGTGTTTTGGACACCTTTATTCACCGTGGGAATAGCGTCGGCACTTCTGAATCACGTAATGACATAGCCGTTGTCAGGGTGAAATCTCGTTCTCGAGTTTCGCGAAGAGCGCGCAAAAGTGAGAATCCTTCAGGCCAGTCGCCGAGACTGCTGGCACTGTTGATGTGTCCCGCTTCACCAATCATCACGAACTCGCTGCCCCACGCCGTTGCGAAGGCTTGCGCGCGCATGACGGTGACAAATGGGTCATTCGAGCTCGCGACTACAACACTTGGAAACGGAAATCGCACCAGCGGCATCGGCGCAAATCCGGTCGGGCCGGAGGGAAAATTCGCGGCCTCGGGGTCGCTCGGCGCTACCAGAAGCGCTCCTCGAACCCTTCCTTCTGAGCAGCCGACTGCCCAATGCGCGCCCAGCGCGCATCCAGCGCTGTGCGCCACAAGCAAGGTCTCCGGCCCTGTGCGTTCGAGCGCTTAGTCGAGCCGCGCTACCCACCTCGGCACAGTGCGGCGTTTCCCGGTCATCCTGGATAACACGTTCCAGGGTCTCATCCCTGGCTTCCCAGCGGCTCTGCCAATGGCCGGGATCGGAGTTATAAAGGCCAGGAAGAATGAGCGTGCGCGTCATGCGGCAGCTCCTGGTGCAGCGGACACGCCGAACGTTCCGTCAACGATTTCCACAAAGTTGCGCTCTTCGCGAGGAATGAAACGCTTGGCTTCGGCCGCGGCGAAATTGTTGCGCGCCTCGGGATCGGCTTTCAGCTTCTTTTTGTATGCTTCGTACGACGCAAGGCTGTCGAAAGCGATCAATCCCCAGGCGACGTTATTCGTGCCCTCATAAGGCAGAAAGTAGCCCACGAGATGACCACCGCACCGTGGGACGACATGGCCCCAGATCTCTGCGTAATCTTTGAAGGCATCTCGTTGGTATGGATCGATTTCGTATCTGATGATGCAGGTAATTTTTACTGCTGTTTTCATAGGTATAGATTCTCCCCAAACAACATCACAGCCCACGGTCAATGCCGCTGCGAAAGTTGTAGCAAGCCGCATAAATTCGCGGCGATCTAGCTGCAACGCTGAAGACGCGGACGGCGTCGTTTCTGAAGCGACTATTCGAGCTGCCATTCGTCATTACTGCTTACGCACTGGCCAGGAGCATCCCAGAGCTGGTTCCCCGGTCCTGACAACAGTCCCAGTTTACTTTCATTGCAGTAGGGGCAACTTCCTAACGATGCTTCGTTGTCTCTACAAACTTCAGCGCGATCGAATTTAGACAATAGCGAAGATAGGTTGGAGCGGGACCGTCATTGAACACATGTCCCAGATGTGATCCGCAGCGCGCGCACCTTACCTCGTCCCGTGTCATACCGTTGCTGGTATCGGTTGCTTCGGTGATTTTGTCTTTGGCGAGCGGGGCATAGAAACTTGGCCACCCCGTGTGAGATTCAAATTTTGTCTCCGAGCTAAAAAGCTCATTTCCGCAAGCGCCGCAGAGATAAATTCCCTTTTCGTGATTGTTCCAATACTGATTCTTGTATCGCGTCTCGGTTTTAGCTTCGCGGAGGACTTGAAATTGTCCGGGAGCCAGGACTTTTCGCCATTGGTCATTACTCAGCGTCACCTTATGCGTCATCGGAGTAGACTTGATTTGGCGTCGGATTTGCGTGGCGTCTGCGTCTTCCGCCTGGCCGACGCGAACAGACAAGATACAGAGGAGGAATAAGGTCAGACGTTGCATTCTTTGTCTGCTATTAGCCTAAGGTTTTTTCAGGCCGAGTTTTTGAAGCTTCGGCTCTATGATTTGTCGGACGTACGGATTGTTTGGATTTTTCCGGCAAAAGTTCTGATGGTTTTCTGGCGCCGGACGAAACGATGCTGCGCGTGTGATCTCAGTCGCTATCGCTTTTGAGTACGATTTTTGCGCCTGTCCCTTCGATTTCTCGGCTGCTGCACGTTGCTGTTCATCGACATAAAAGATAGCGGAGCGATATTGCTTTCCTGTGTCTGGTCCCTGGCTATCGACCTCGGTCGGATCATGCGCTCGCCAGAACAGATTGAGCAATTTGTCGTAGCTTGTCTTGCTGGGATCAAACGTGATCTGTATTGTTTCGGCGCGCTGCATATAGCCCGAGACCACCGAGGTTACGCCTGGCGCGCGTTGAAAAACTGCCTCCGTGCACCAAAAACAACCTCCGGCAAAATAGGCTACGTTTGTTTGGCCGCTGTGCGCCTGGGGACAAAATGCCATGCCCAGGGCGAAGGTCAGATAGTGCGGCAAAGACAGGAAGAGGAACTTGGATTTACGTTTGACCAATGACGAGCGAGAAGCCTTCCACATACTCCACCAATTTTTCGGCATCGGTTGATGTAGCAATGGCCACTTGCGAGAAGATGATAATGCCAGTTGCGCTTTGGAATACGCATGCAAATTGAAAGGAATTGCAGGAACCGGGGAAAAATCGGCATGTCCAGGAGGGAATCGCCTCTGAAGAAACGGCGACGACGTTCAATCATCGCGTTCGAAATGATTCGGCTCGATCGAACGGCAACCGAACCATTGCACGAGCAACTCTATCGCCAAATTCGCGATGAGTTGAAATCAGGCACCTTTACCGACTGCGCGTCGCGCCTCCCCTCCTCTCGGGTCTTGGCCGTTGACCTGGGAATCTCAAGATTGACGGTTAACCTCGCATTCTCAAAGCTTCACGCAGAAGGCTATCTGCGTTCGAAGGCCGGATCGGGAACTTTTGTGGCGAATCCGCTCCCTGAGAGTTTTTTGACTGCCGACAAATTCGCCACGGAACGAATCCGCCGCGGCGGACCGAAAGCATATCGACCGGTCGAGCGTCGAGCTCGTATCTCTGCCCGGGTTAAAGCTATT
>QHQO01000064.1 GCA_003221195.1 Verrucomicrobiota bacterium | reverse complement strand
ACGCCATTGAGCACGTAACGGGTCTCGTCCGTCGAAATGGCATAGGAAGTTTTGCGCAAGCCATCGCGCAGGTCTTTTTGACGGATCGTCACAATCTTCGCGTCCTCAAACTTCGGCAGGGGCGGAAACTCTTCCTCCGGCAAGCCAAGAATTTTGAAGAAGCTTTGCCCGCTCCGGATGGACGCGGCGTTCTTTCCATCGACATCGATCTGAATTCCGCTGGAAGGCAGCTCACGAATAATATTGAAAAGGCGACGTGCCGGGAGCGTGGTCGCGCCCTCCTTTTCCACCTCAGCTTCGAAGCTGCCCCGCACACCCACATCGAGATCGGTGGTGGTGAGATAAACTTCGTTGCCGTTTGCCTGTAGCAAAACATTGGAAAGGATTGGAAGAGTCGTACGCGTGCTAACTACGTTTTGGACCTGTTGCAGGCCCTCAAGCAGCTTTTCTTTCGTGACATTGAATTTCATGATGGAAAGGAGCGCCTAAGATGTAAGGCTTTCAATTTTGTTCGGCAACCGTAAAGTCGTAAGCGCTAAGATCGACAACATCGGTATGGGCGGTTCGCCCGAACCGCCTGGTGATTGAGGATCAATCGCCGCTACCTCTGCAACGAGCTGTCGATGAAGGAAATCGTCTGGCGAAGATTGTCCTGCTCGCCCATGCGTTTCTTCACCAGCTTGCAGGCGTGCAGGACGGTGCCGTGGTCGCGTCCGCCAAATGCCTCCCCGATTTCATTGAGCGATGCCTTGGTAAGCTCGCGCGCCAGATACATTGCGACCTGCCGCGGAAACGCGATGCTGGCTGGGCGCCGTTTGCTCGTCATATCGGCAACTCGGACATCGAAGTGTTCGGCCACGCGCCGCTGGATTTGTTCGATCGTAATGGAATGCCGTCCCTCTTCCTGCAAAATATCTTTCAGCAGATGCTCGACGACTTCCTGTGTGAGCTCTTTTCCGCTGAGCGACGCAAAGGAGGCGACGCGCATGAGCGCGCCCTCGAGGCGACGCACGTTCGAGCGAATGCGGTTGGCGATAAACTCGAAAACCTCATCCTGCAGCTTGATCTGCAACGTGCGCGCTTTTTTGCGCAAGATCGCCATGCGCGTCTCAATGTCCGGCGGCTGAAGCTCAGCGGTAAGTCCCCACTCGAAGCGAGAAACCAACCGATGCTCCAGGTTGGCGATCTCCGAAGCAGGCCGGTCGCTGGAAAGCACGATCTGTTTATGTCCGTCGAAAAGGGTGTTGAACGTGTGAAAAAATTCCTCCTGGGAACGTTCCTTGCCCCCGAGAAATTGGATGTCGTCGATTAAAAGGACGTCGGCCTGGCGGTAACGCTTTCGGAATTTGACCAGGGTACTATGCTGGATCGCGTCGATGAACTCGTTGATGAACAGTTCGCTGGAGAGATACATTACCTTGGTATTCTTCTTCTTCGTCCAAACGTATTGGCCAATGGCCTGCATCAGATGCGTCTTGCCGAGACCGACGCCGCCGTACATGAATAGCGGATTGTAAGTCCGCGCCGGCGTCTGTGCGACCGCTAGACTGGCGGCGTGCGCAATCTCGTTGTTCGGGCCGACTACAAACGATTCGAACGTGTTTCGCGGATTGAGCCCGGCTACGCTCGTCGCCTTACTGTCGCGCCGTGACTCTGGTAGAAACTCTTGCAGCGTCGCTGCATCCTCCACCGGTATTTGCACTGCAGGTTCGCCCGACGGGGAGGAAAAGTTTATGCCGCGCGGCCCCCCCAAGGTCATGATAATGGCGTTCTGCAAGGCGGCCATGTAATTACTCTCGATCCAAAACTGATAGATGTTATTGGGAACGCAGAAGGTGAGCGATTTATCACTGGCCTCAACCAATTCAACGGCGGAAAACCAGCGTTTGAATGAATCGGCACTCACCTGCGACTTTAACGTGGCGGACAATCGCTGCCACAGCTGAGTACATTTCTTGTCCATCGCGACTTGTTAACAGCGTTACACAATCGTCACAAAGGCTGATATCGGGGAAAATCGACTGGCGAAGCGGAGGTGATGCTCGGTTGTTGCCCCGCCTGATTCGCACGGAAATTGCCGGGAAAATTTACTGAAAGCGTCGAAACACGAGGGGGAAATGCTTTCTTTGCCGTTCAAGACCCGCCGGATTTCGGCGAGATCGACATTTGAGTTACGTCTTTTCTCTGGAGGGGTTGAGGGATCGTTCATTCTGGGTGCTACAGTTTCGTAGGAAATGTTCACATCTTATTCACATCGACTCCCTTTTCGCCCTGCCAGCGGGCTGGAGATTAGAAACCTGCGACGAGATCGACAAGAAAAAAACTGAATTTTATTTTTCGTCGCACAAAAAAAAATCTTGACTGAAAAATCAAAATGACAGTGTCCCAAGAAAGCAAAACTGACTCTCCTTACGGAGTTGACCGAATTGACGCGCACGCGCATTTTTGCCGCCTTTAGAGTGCCTAAGGGGGAGGCTCCATAGGTGAAAATGGATGCAACGCGAACTGAAATGATGAATCCAAAGCGAATTGCGCCAATTTCAACGAGTGCCGAGCAATGAGCAGAATTCTTCCAACTGGGTTGGTCGCTTTCTGTCTCGCTGTGTCATCCGCCCGTGCTGCCGAAGAGCTGTTGCCGCCGTTTGGCTTTCGTTGGAACGACTCCATGGCGCGGGTGGATGCGGTGTTGCATGGCGCAAAAGCGAAAATCGTGTCGCGGGAAAAAAAGGACAACCGAGAGGTCTGGACAGTGGAAGGCCTCGTTCACCCTGGATTGAGGCGCACCCTCTTTAATTTCAAGGCGAGGGCGCTCCTCGGAGTGGAGCTGCAATACGAATATCCAGACTGGACAATCGAACGTTACAACCAGCGGATGGGTGAAATTCGCAAGTACTTCGACGAGAAGTACGGCACAGGAAAACTAGTTTCGCGTTCGCGTGATACCGACACGGACGTCATCCAGACCCTGGTTGGCTATCAATGGATGGTCGGCGGAACAATGCTCGAACTTTTTTATTTCTCAGCCCAACACGACACCCTCGTTTATCGGACAATCACGGTCGATTACAAAGCGCTTTGAGTCGCGTGTACTTGCCGGTTTCTACGCCCTCGGCGCGTTTCCTTTTGCATCCGCTTCAGGCGGCTCGACAAAGCAGCTTTTGCCGCTGAATTCATCCGATCAATAAAAAGAATTCCGTTCAGATGATCGACCTCATGTTGGATCGCGCGCCCGAGCAATCCGCTCGCTTCGATCTCTATCTCGCTCCAGTCCAAGGTTCTCGCTCGCGCGAATACTGATTTTGGGCGCTCGATTTCGCCGGTAAGTTCCGGAAAACTCAAGCAGGCTTCCGTTGCAAGCTCCGTTTCCCCGGCCAACTTGAGCTCCGGATTAATCAAGACGAGCGGCATGGCTGCCTTTGGATCGACATCTTCTCCGTTCAACTTCATCGTGCTCGGCCGATCCTCGACCTGCGAGACGTCGAGGACAGTGAGTTGAAGCGCTTCGCCGACTTGTTGCGCGGCTAGTCCCACACCATTCGCAGCGTGCATCGTCTCGATCATGTTCTGTGTGATCTCGCGAATTCGTTCATCGATTTTTTCGAGGCGTTTGCCTCTCATTCGCAGGATCGGGTCGCCGTATTGCAAGATCGGCAATTTCATTTCTCTTCCCGCGTGAAGGCAGGCAAATTTCTGACGCCCGCCAGCTTTAACGCATCCATCACTTTAATGATCGCGCCAAA
>QHQO01000063.1 GCA_003221195.1 Verrucomicrobiota bacterium | reverse complement strand
GTTTTTCACTGCTTCGGGGGCTCGCTTAATGAGGCAAATGAAGTTCTCGATCTCGACCACCTCATTTCGTTCACCGGAGTTGTTACTTTCAAAAACGGCGTGGCTGTGCGAGAAGTTGCGGCACAAATTCCGCTTTGGAAATTCATGGTGGAGACCGATTGCCCATATCTGGCGCCCGTCCCTTTTCGCGGGAAACGCTCTGAACCAGCGTATACACGCATAGTGGCAGAAACGGTCGCCGCCGCGCGAGGAATTTCGCTGCAGGAAGTTGCCGAGGCGACAACTGAAACCGCGGAGGGGTTTTTTCAGTTTAATCGGACATGAACATGAATAATGGCAGGGCGCGACCAAAGCTTGCTCGCCGCGGCGAGGGCGCGCCGGAAACACGCGCCAAACTGGACGGTTTGACGATCCGTTGCTGCATCTTGCTTCTCGCGCTTCTCCTCGCATCGTGTGCGGCTCCGGACACCCGGCATCAGATTGTCGTCAGCACGCGTGAGCAAAAACTCGCCCTTATTGATCGCGGCAACGTCCTGGCAATTTATCCAGTCTCTACGTCGAAGTTCGGATTAGGCGATTGGCGCGGCAGCCGCTTTACGCCACTGGGTAAACTGGAGATCGCGAAAAAAATTGGCGACAATGCGCCGCCCGGCGCTGTGTTCAAGGATCGGCTCCGCACCGGCGAGGTAGTCGCCCCGGATTCGCCCGGCCGCGACCCCATTGTCACGCGCATTCTTTGGCTGCGTGGAATGGAGGCTCAAAATGCCAACGCGTTCACCCGAGATATTTATATTCACGGCACGCCGGAAGAGCAGCGCATCGGAACGCCCGCAAGCTATGGATGCATCCGGATGCGCTCGAGCGATATCATACGACTGTACGACGTCGTAGGAACCGGCGCCGCGGTTACCATCGTGAACGCGCCCCTGGCTACTGCTGTTCCAAGCCTGGTTTCGGCTCATTCGATGGCTGACACTAATCCGGCGCCATTCGTGATGCGGTAGATGTAGACGCCGACCTCATGGGCGGCGCGTTGCGCGCGTTGCAAACACATCAGAGCCGCGTTCCGCAGAGCGAAACGTCTACAGAATCGGCCAACGCGAAGTCACTCACGGCAGCTTGCCGAGGTGCTCCCTCGGCGTCTCTCGCGAGAGCAATGCTATGTCAGCATCCACCATGATGCGCACCAACTCGTGGAAACGCACCTTGGGTTCCCAACCGAGAGCCTCTCGCGCCTTCGACGCGTCACCAACCAATATATCGACCTCTGCTGGACGCTCATAGCGCGGATCGTGTTTGACGTATTGCTTCCAGTCCAAGTTTAAATGGGCAAAAGCGGCTTCGACAAACTCGCGGACAGTGTGGGCTTCGCCAGTAGCCAGCACGAAATCGTCGCCTTCACCGAACTGCAAAATCCGCCACATGCCTTCGACGTATTCCGGTGCAAAGCCCCAATCTCGCTTCGCATCCAAATTGCCGAGGAACAATTCTTTTTGCAGCCCATGTTTGATGGCTGCAACGGCGCGCGTGATTTTGCGAGTGACAAAAGTTTCGCCGCGCCTCGGGCTTTCATGGTTGAACATGATGGCGTTGCTTGCGCAAAGAGCGTAGCTCTCCCGATAGTTGACGGTCGCCCAATAGGAAAAAACCTTCGCAACACCATAGGGACTGCGTGGCCAAAACGGTGTCCTCTCCGTTTGCGGTACCTGCTGCGCCTTGCCAAAGATCTCACTGCTCGACGCCTGAAAAAAACGGGAACGCAATCCGGATTCGCGGATCGCCTCTAGAATGCGAATGGTGCCGACACCCGTGACGTCCGCAGTGTACTCAGGAATGTCGAAGCTGACGCGGACGTGGCTTTGCGCACCCAGATGATAAATTTCGTCCGGTTTCAGTTCATACAGAAGCTTCACGAGATTCACGGAGTCGCTGAGATCACCGTAATGCAGAAACATTCGCACGCCGTTGATGTGGGGATCGGCGTAAAGATGGTCAATGCGTGAAGTGTTGAAGGTGCTGGCGCGTCGAATAATGCCATGGACTTCGTAACCCTTCTCCAGGAGAAACTCGGCCAGATAGCTACCGTCCTGACCGGTGATGCCAGTGATGAGCGCCCTTTTCATCCGGGCATTAAGAGCAAGAGTCCAACCAAAGCGCAAGGATCAGATTTTGGCCGTCGCTCTACGGTCAGACCTCTGGCGGTGAGACCATGATTCGCGCCAAAACGGCGCGTTGCGCGGCGATCAATGCAGCGATGCCCTTCCTTGCGAGGCCTAACATCCCGTCCAGTTGCGATCCCGAAAAGGTTGCTTCTTCACCAGATCCCTGCACTTCTACGAATTCGCCGTCTTCAGTAGCCACAAGATTGAAATCAACGCTCACGAGCTTGTCCTCTTCGTAATTAAGATCCAGTACAGCTTGCCCGTCGAGAATGCCGGCACTCACTGCGGCGAGCAATTTTTGCATTGGAGGGGCGTCGAGTTTTTTTTTTCTCACAAGTTTCCGGCAGGCAATGGCCAGGGCCAGACTGGCTCCGGTAATTGCAGTGGTGCGTGTTCCTCCGTCGGCTTGCAAAACGTCGCAATCGACCCAGATCGTGCGCGGCCCGAGCTTCTCGAGATCGATAACTGCTCGCAGCGAACGACCGATCAAGCGCTGGATCTCTACGCTGCGACCGTCGAGGCGACCTTTTGCGGCGTCGCGCGGCTTTCGCGTCTGCGTCGAATACGGAAGCATCGAATACTCAGCCGTAAGCCAGCCGCCAGTCACGCCCTGCTCTTTCATCCAGCGCGGCACAACTTCTTCAATAGTGACGCCGCAGATCACGCGTGTTTGCCCTATCGAAACAAGTACTGAACCGCTTGCATGCGGCGCGACGTTTAGCTCAAAATCGACCGATCGAATTTCATCGGGTCCGCGGCCGTCATTTCGCTGCATCGCTGGGAACTTAAATGTAGCTGGGATTTGCGCGACGAAAGATTTCGCAACGTTCGATGATTCCGCTGCGACGGATTCAGTCCACACCGCCGCTGATCGCTTCTGAGCCCTCAGTAATCGGCTTGACGCACTGCGCTGACCATCGTTGTTTAAGCGTTTTGAGTGAAAAATAGCGCTGATACCCAGACAGCGATTTGCATTGCCGGAGCGCACCGTTCAGGAACATCGATGCTCACAAGGCTATTGCACGTCTGTGGCCTCTACCTCGGTCCAAAAGACGAATTGATGCCTGCGCAGACCGATAATCCCGATGGTTTTTGGGAACACCTTGGGTTCGTTGCGCTGAATGATGAAT
Organism: Verrucomicrobiota bacterium; assembly: GCA_003221195.1. GTDB lineage: Bacteria > Verrucomicrobiota > Verrucomicrobiia > Chthoniobacterales > UBA10450 > Udaeobacter. The sequence continues at coordinate 452 of QHQO01000063.1, read as the reverse complement.
TGCTGAACGAGCTCGGCGGCGCATGGGATCTCCCACCAAAAACTGACGAGACCTTCGACCATGCGCGACTGGATCCTTTGCGGATGAAAGCGCGACTGCTCATTGAACGGTTCAATTCGGCAGGTCTCTGGGGGTGGAAAGATCCGCGCAACAGTTTGACACTGCCTTTTTGGCAGAACCTGCTGCCCGGCGTGAAGACGCTCATCATGGTGCGCAATCCGTTGGAAGTCGCCCGCTCCATGATGGAGCGAAACGGAACTTCTTATTCGTTTGGGTTGCGGCTTTGGGAAATCTATAACAGGCGCTTGATCGAGACGGCCAGCAAGCAGGAGCGGCTGGTCACGTATTACGATTTGTTTTTCGAAAACGCAGAAGCGGAATTGCGGCGCATTGCACATTTCACTGGTTTGCCCGATTCCGAAGTGCAAAAAGCCGCTGCGCTCGTAACAAAG
>QHQO01000096.1 GCA_003221195.1 Verrucomicrobiota bacterium | reverse complement strand
TGCGCCATCGTCGCCAGTTGCGATCTATCGGTGCCGACGTTGGTGACCTCGTGCGCGACAATCAGATGGTTCGTGGTGTCGACCGCACTTTGTACGTTGTAGGCGACCATGCCGGAGCCGCGCCCGCTCGTTGCCATCGAGCGGCAATCGGGATCGGTCAGCGATATCTGCTTGTCGGGCGAGGCGAGCAATGCCTTTTCAATCGCGGCCAGCCGTTTCACTTCTTCTTCGAGCTTCGCCAGCTTTTCCCTAAGCCGCGTCTTGGTCAGAAGCACCGTTTCCGATGGCTCTTCTCCTGCGGCAGTCTGGCGGTCGGCGGTGTCCAGTTGACTCATGTAGCGCGCCACGCTCTCTTCGATCTGCTTCTGGCGGCGCTGGATCTTGCCTTGCGTGAAGTTGTTGTCGCGACTGTTCACGGCCTTAAACTTGCTGCCGTCGATGGCAACGCTGGCCTTCGTCAGCAGGCCCATCTTGCGGCACAACTCGACGAATTGCGCGCAAACCTTCTTGATCGCTGCGCCATTGTCCTTGCGGAAGTCGGCGATGGTTTTGTGATCCGGCGCGAGCCGTCCGGTCAGCCACATCACCTCGAGATTGCGGCCAGCCTCGCGCTCCAGCCGCCGGCTCGATTGCACCCGGTTGAGATAGCCGTAAATGTAAAGCTTGAGCATCGGCGAAGGATGGTACGCCGGCCGGCCGGTCGCCGCAGGATCAACGCCATCGAACCCGAGGTCGCGCAGTTCCAACGCATCCACGAACACATCGACCGCGCGAATAGAATTGCCCTCGTCGACCCAATCATCGAGGCATTCCGGCAACAGCGTCGTCTGCTGGCGATCCGCCCCTTGAACGAAACCCCGCATCACTTCCCCCGCCGATTCAGCAAGGAATCATAGCATCGACCGGGTTTTCACACAGCCTGGACCCAAAGCAGACATTGTCGGCAAAGAAATTTCACGGTTGGCGCAGTTTTAACAAGAGATAGCGGGCGACCCTTTCGGCTCGCCCGCTTGACACATTACATCCCGAATCTCGGAGCGGTTATCTGCCTTCGGCGCCGATCCTCGGCGGTTTGGCCGGGTCCATTGCCGGCACGGGGTTTGCCGGATTTTGAAGATTCGGCATCAAGTCGGTCGAGGCGCCGCCGGGGAAGCGCTTGATGCTTGGATACTTCATGATCGACTTGTTGAAATCGATGAGCACCGGATAGACCAACGATAACACCCAGGCGTTGTCCTGGCCGGTCCAACTGCCGGGTGAGGTCTTGGGCAAGCGCGCTGACATTGAGGCGGGCATAGCCATGTCGTATTTCTCGAACGGGTCCATCGTCAGGTTGTATATCGCACCAATCGCGCCCAGGTTCTGCTCCGGGCCGAGCCAAGTGTCCTTGGCTGTCCAGGTGTATTTCCAGGCGATGTTGATCCACGGTTCCTTCTCGTCCCCGCCGATGTCCACGCGGAGTGCCTTGAAGCTCTCGCCATCGATATAGACCCAGGACTTCCGCGCCGAGTGCTCGGCCTTGCCCAGGATGTAGGCACTGTTGTCGATGCTGTCGAAGTAGATGGGCTTGCCGTTGTTGTCCATCATCTCACCCTTGGGCGGCGGTGTGATGCCCACCATCGAGGCCAGGGTGGACCAGCAGTCGATGTGCGTCATCATCTCGCCGTACTTCGCCCCGGCGGGAATGTGATCGGGCCACCACATGATGCCCGGCACGCGCCATCCCGCTTCAAACGACGAGCCCTTATCACCGCGGAACGGGTGCGTGCCGGCATCGGGATAACCATCCTGCCACGCGCCGTTGTCGGCGGTCAGAACGACGATGGTGTTGGGCGCTTCAGCGCGGATCGCATCCATGACGCGGCCGATGTTGTGGTCCAGCTCCAGCATCGCGTCCGAATAGTTGCCCAGGTGCGACTTGCCCTTGAACGCCGCGGCCGGATTGTTGGGGTTGTGCATCTTCATGAAATTCACATCCATGAAGAGTGGTTTGGCGTCCTTCGCGTGCTGCTTGATGTAGGCGACCGCCGAATCGGCCTGCCGCACATCGAACTCGGCCAGGTAGTCGTAATCGATCAGCGCGACCTTCTTGGCGGGCTGGCCGACCACGCCTTCCCACTCGTACAGGTTGACGATCTCCTGGTATTCCTTCCAGTACTGCGGGTTGTACTTCGGGAACCAGGGATGCGCCCACGACGCCGTGTTGTCGTAGTTATAGACGCCTGGGTAGTACGCGGCGAATTCCTTCATCTCGTCGAAGCCATGCTCGATCGGGTAGGACTCGGGCTTGTCGCCGAGATG
>QHQO01000095.1 GCA_003221195.1 Verrucomicrobiota bacterium | reverse complement strand
AGCAGACCAATGGCCATCAACGGCCGACGATCCAGTTGAAATTGCTTGCGGAAACTCTTGTCGAACATGCCGGCTGGAACGAAGCGGCGCATTCGGCTCAGGGCGACCCCTTTCCCAACCGGATAACGCAGCCGTGGCGACTTCGCGGTCAGCGCATTCCAAACCGCTTCCGCCACCATTCGCGGATCGTCTCCGCGTTCGATGTTTTGTTGAGCCGCGTCGGTCAAACGCTTTCGTTCATCCGCGTAAACGTCGAGAGTGATTTTTGCGGACTTCGTGTTCCCGGTGAGTTTAGTCCTCGTATATGCCGGTTCGACCAACAGCGCCCGCACGCCGAATCTCCTGATCTCGTGGTCCAGCGTCTCGGTATATCCTTCCACTGCATGTTTGCTCGCGGCGTAGATTCCCATATACGGCGCGGGAAGAAAACCCAGCACCGAACTGATGTTAACGATTCGCCCATCGCCCTGTTGCCGCATTCCCGGCAGAATGGCGTTCGTCACGCGCAGCACGCCGAAGAGATTCGTTTCAAACTGCTGCCTGGCTTCCGCAACACTGGTTTCTTCCAGCGCACCCATAAATGAGTAACCCGCGTTGTTGACCAGGAATTGAATCGGCCCGGCTTTCTGCACAATGCTTTGAACCGCAGCGTTCACACTGGCGTCCTCCGTGACATCCATGCTGACCAGCTCAACGCCGTGAATCGAGCTGGCCGACCGCACATTGCGCACCGTGCCGAATACTCGAGCGCCTCGCTCCGCCAGCAACTGCGCGATCTCCCGACCAATGCCGGAGGAAACTCCGGTGACCAATGTGATTTTATTTTTAATGAAGTGTGCATATACACGATTTAGTTTAGTTTGTTGTTAGAGAACATTCAGGGTTTTATTTGTTCAGGGCCAACGCGGCAGTTTCTAGATCGGACAAAATGGCGGACCAACGCTTTTCACCGAGAGTTTTGACCGCAGCGCGTTGGGCGGACTTCCAAGCCGGCGCGAGTTTCTCAATCTGTTTTCGGCCTTTGGCAGTAATCGCCAATTCCACAAGCCGGCCGCGCCCGCCGCCGCTGACCCGTACCAAACCGTCTCGCTGCAACGGTCGGAGATTTCGCACAAGCGTCGTGCGCTCCATGCCTAGCCAATCACTCAATTCCGCCATGTTCCAACTGTCCTTGGCTTTCAATGACTCCAAGATCGTCCCCTGCGTGGGACGGATTCCATGCCGCCGCATTTCCGCGTCATAAAACTGCGTCACCGCCCGCGTCACCCAACGCAGGTTAAAGCACACGCAGTTTTCCACCGCCGACAGATCCAGTTCTTTGGGCATGGTGTGTATATGCACTACTGCCGGAAAATTGTCAAGTGATTGTTTTTCAAAAATTTTCCAGCGCTTGTGTCGCGGGCAAAAACACCTGAAAATCACGCCTTCGCGTAAACCTCGCTGCCCTTCTCCGTCAATTCGCGGCACTTTTCTTTTATTCCCTTTTTCAACGCTTCTTTCTCGGCGACTGCCTTGTTCCGCCGCGTATTTCCGAACGTCCTCTATAATCTTCATGCTGCAAAAATGTGGCCCGCACATGGAACAGAAATGTGCGGTCTTCGCGTGCGGCAATGTCTCGTCGTGGAATTCGCGAGCGGTTTCGGGATTGGCTGCGGCGTTGGCGGGATGTTCGTGCAAAACATCTGTTTTTTTGTTTTTCTACACGCTCGTCGCCTAATCGCATCCAATGAAGATCGACGACTTCCTTTCCGAGCTGAAGTGGCGCAACGTTTATAAGGTCGCGGTCGCCTACGCGGTCGTCGCGTGGCTTACGATTCAGGCGGCATCGATTTTCCTTCCTGCGTTCAATGCGCCGCAATGGGCGATGAAGATTCTTGTGCACGTTTGAAGCGACGTCGGAACATCTTCATCTTCTTTACCGTCACCGCTGAGGCTTGTATAGTTGGCATTGATGAGCACGCTTGGCGAAATCGAAGCTGCCGCGGACGCGTTGGCGTCGAAACAAAAACAGGAGTTAATGCTTTTCCTCGCGGCGCGTCTGCGCGCCAATGGGGCGAAAGTGCCGGAATCGCGCGTCTTTTCGTCCGACGAAATCGCAAACTGGATCACCCGTGATGAGGCAGACTTGGCGCGATTCAAAGCGAACACGTGACGCTCTTTCTCGACTCAAGCGTCCTACTCGCCGCGTGTGGTTCGCGTAAAGGAGGTTTATGCTGTGAAAGATCGAAAGAAAGCGTATGACTGAAGCTGCCATTCTCGAAAAGATCGAGACGCTCAATCAGGCCGTGGTTCGACTTCAGGAACGCGTTGAAGATCTCGAAGACTTGCGCGATCTCGAAGCAGCTATCGCAGAGAACGCCGGCAAACCGCTCATTCCTTGGGAGCAAGTCAAACCAGAACTCGAGCTCGAATAATTCACTCTCGGGCCGAGGCTTGCTCTCATAATTAATGTTGGCGGCGTAACGCCCTCTTGTGGTGAAATCTCGCGCATAATGATTCTTCTCAATTCGGCTTCATGAAGATCGACAATTTTTTCGCGGAGCTGAAGCGGCGCAATGTTTACAAAGTAGCCATCGCCTACGCGGTTGTTGGCTGGCTGCTGGTCCAGGTCACGACACAGGTTTTTCCAATCTTTGAAATTCCGAATTGGGCCCTTAGGTTAATTGTGCTCGCAATCATCATTGGATTTCCAATCTCGCTCGTCATCGCGTGGGCATTCGAGCTCACCCCCGAAGGTTTGAAGCGCACGGGAGATGTCGATCTTGCGGCGGCGGCGCAACGGCCGCGTCATCGCGCCTGGATTGTTGTGGTCATCATCGCCGGTGCGATGTCGCTCGGTTTATTCATGCTCGGTCGCTACGGTTTTCGCGAGAAGAAATCGGTGTTGAATGAAACATCAGCCAAATCCATCGCGGTTTTGCCGTTTGAAAACCTTAGCCGCGACCCGGACAATGCCTATTTCGTGGACGGCACGCAGGATGAGATACTCACACGGTTAGCCAAAAT
>QHQO01000094.1 GCA_003221195.1 Verrucomicrobiota bacterium | reverse complement strand
ATTAATCGCTGTGTGCGAGTTGATAAATCGGCGCGCCCCCGTTCGACTTCGCTCAGGGCAAGCAGTCGCGCCTTACCCTTCGATTGCGAGTCTCTGGCATTTCTTTAAATCCAGTTTGCCTGAGGCGAGGACCGGAATTGCTTCAACGCGCTGGATCTGTTTTGGAATCCACAAATTCGGCACGCCCGCTTCGTGAAGCTTGCTGCGCAACTCCGCGAGATCGATATCTACCGCGCTAAGCAGAACGAGCGCCTCGCCTTTTGCCTCGTCCTGCACGCCCATGACTGCCAGTGGACGCTCGTCTCTCCCGGAGAAACCAAGGAGATCGACAATTTTGCTCTCGATTGTTTCGTGCGGCACCATCTCGCCGCCGATCTTTGAAAAGCGCGACAGCCGCCCTTCGATATAAAGAAATCCGTCTTCATCGAACCGGGCGATGTCGCCCGTCTTCAACCAGCCATCGCGAAGAACTTCCGCGGTTTGCTTGGGATCGTGCAGATAACCTTTGAAAATGTTTGGCCCGCGCAGCCAAAGCATCCCGGTTTCGTACAGCGAAAGTTTTTGATCCGTTTCGGGTTCGCGAATTTCCGTGGCGATTCCTGGCGCCAGCCTGCCAACCGACCCCAAACGGCTGGATGATTGCACCTGCTCTCCAGGCTTTTTTGGTTCCGGATCGGGCAGATTTGTGCTTACCACCGGCGCTGTCTCGGTGAGCCCGTAGCCTTCGAAGACTTTTTTTTCGAACTGTTTTTCAAAATGACTGGCAAGATCGAGCGGCAACTTTTCCGCGCCGGTGATAATGAGGCGCAAGCTGCGAAGCTGGTGCGGTTCGGCTTTGCGCAGGTACATCCGCAGAAAAGTGGGAGTCGCCAGAAGGAACGTTAGTTTGTATTGCTCGATCAACGCTGCGTTCTTCGCCGCTTCCAGCGGGTTGGGATAGGTGACAATTCGCACACCTTCGATCAGCGGATACCAGAGCGTGACGGTCGATCCGAAGGTGTGAAAGAACGGCAGCGATGCGAGGATGGCGTCGGTCTCTCGTGCATCCAGCAGTTGCCGAAACTGCGAGACATTTCCGACGATGTTGCGGTGGCTGATTACGACGCCCTTTGGTTCTCCGGTGGTTCCACTTGTAAAAAGCAAAACCGCTTCCCTGTGGCCTCCGTCCTTTGGAATTTGCAACAGACGCAAGAGCAAACGTGCAGGAACCAGGATCGACACGATCCACCAGAAAACGACCTGGAGTTTCAACCGCGGCATGAGTTGGTCCAATTTCAAAACCCGTTCCGGCCATGGAAAATCTTTGAATCGTTCCATGAATTGCGTAGCTGAAACTGCGACCCGTAGATTGGCGCGCCTGCAGCAAGATTCATTCACTACACGTCCTACTGTGAAATTAAGATCGACAGGAACCTTGTCCGCGAGCGTCACTGCCAGGTTGGCCACCATCGATGCTTTGCTTGCAGGCAAAACGATGGCGATTCGTTTGTCAGAAAATTCTTTCCGAAGATAGCGACTTAATGCCGCTGCCGCGCCGAGCAGCTTTGACCGGCTCAGTTGGCTATGATCGATTCCGTCGATCACCGCTGTCGCGAACCGTCTGCGCTTCAGTCCGCGCACACACTCTTCGGCAAGGTGCCGATCTAACGACGGACGGCGGCTGAAACAAAATTCACCCAGTTTAAGTAATTCCTCGCGCACGGTCGCATTGTCGGCGGCCTCTCCCTGGAGCGCTTTGCCAAAGGCGATGATGACAGGATACGGGATGCGCCGGGGAAATTTCGTGAAAAATCGTCCGCCTTGGAATGAGAAAATCGAACCCCAAAGCTGATCGAGCCAAACTGGGACCACTCGTGCATTAGCGTGGCGCGCAATCAATTCGTAACCGCGCTGCAATCGCAAAAGAACCCCGCTGCGCTCCAGCTGGCCCTCGGGAAAAAGACAGACGATCTCGCCTTCAGCGATTTTGTCAGTCGCGGCGCGAATGGCGAAACGCGAATGCCGAATATTGATTGGAATACAACCCAGCAGGCGCAGAAGCGGGTGTAGTATTGGTTGATGATAATACTCCTGGTCGATGATGTAACGAATTGGGCGCGGGCAAGCGAGTTGCAGCACGATGGCATCAACCCACGTGATGTGGTTAGGCAACAGTAGAAATCCGCCGACGGGCATGTTTTCCAGTCCCAACGCAGTGACCCGATAAAAGCAACGCACCAGCAATCGTCCGAAAAAATAAAGCGCGCGTTCAGCGGCGGACATACTGCAAGCCATCTTATGATGTCATTCTGAGCAAAGCGAAGAATCTCTGATCATTTCTGAATCGATTTTCACGGAAACAAATCAGAGATGTTTCACTTTCGCTCAACATGACAACGTCGTTTAAGGGATGAGTTCTGGGCATCGTTTATCATTTACAATTGGCGCTCGGCAAACTGCAATCACAACTGCCAATGGAATCTGCCTCGAAAACTCCGCTCAGTGGCGCGCGAACGGCACTTTTCCTTCTGCTGGCCATCAATCTTTTCAATTACATCGACCGGCAAATTCTGGCGGCGCTCGAGCCTGATATTCGCGGAACTTTTTTTGCAGCGAACGATGTGAATGCGATGACGAAGACTGGTCTGCTGGGCGACGCGTTTTTCGTCACTTACATGGTCAGCGCGCCAATCCTGGGACTGCTCGCCGACCGATTCTCGCGCTGGATCATCATTGGTTCCGCTGTGATTTTGTGGAGTGTTGCGAGCGGCGGCTCCGGTCTGGCGGCGACATTCGCGATTCTCTTTGCAACTCGCGTGTGCGTTGGAATTGGCGAAGGCGGCTACGGACCTGCAGCGCCCACAATTTTGGCCGATCTTTTCCCGATCGAAACACGTGGTCGCATCATGGCGATCTTTTGCGCGGCGATTCCGGTCGGTAGCGCGCTCGGCTACGTAATCGGCGGATTGATCGGCGCTCACCTCGGCTGGCGCTGGGCATTTTATCTGGTTGCTCCGCCGGGTTTGTTGCTGGGTCTGCTGTGCTTCTGGCAACGCGATCCGCGCGTCGCTGGCGATCATCTGGTACAGGGGTCACCGCGCCGGAGCATTCGTGACTACCTGAACTTGTTCCGCACTCGTTCCTATCTCATCAACTGCATCGCGATGACGTTGATGACTTTCGTAACTGGCGGATTGGGCTTCTGGGTACCGGCATATCTGCGTTATCGCAATCAAAGCCCGGACGTGGGCATGACGATCTTCGGCCTGATCACTGTAGTCGCGGGCTTGGTTTCGACGCTTCTGGGAGGCGTCATCGCCGACAAATTGCGTCCGCGTTTCGCTGGCTCCTACTTCTGGGTCTCCGGAATCGGAATGCTCGTCGCCTGTCCGTTTTTCATTACAACCCTCTATGTTCCGTTTCCAGCGACCTGGATCACGATGTTCTTCGCGATCTTTTTCCTGTTTCTAAACACCGGTCCTTCTAACACGGCTCTGGCCAATGTTTCCCAGCCGGCAGTACGTGCGACAGCATTTGCCGCGAACATCTTGGTCATCCATGCATTGGGTGACGTGCAGGCATTCTGGCTCCTCGGATATATCGGCGGTCACACGAACATGCGTGTGGCTTTTCTGTTTGTGTCCGGAATAATTCTCCTCTCCGGCGTGGCCTGGCTCATTGGTGTGAAATATCTTCCTGCAGATACAGCTGCTGTCGAAGCCCACACATGAGACTCCGCGAATCACGCCGTCCTGCGAGCACACTCTAAGCTGCGGGTGAATTCGCGCAGACGAAAGGATTGGGTTTTCTTACTCTTCGGGTTCAGGTGGGGGAGACGCGCTCTCGGGCCTCTCTGGCTTCCGATGA
>QHQO01000183.1 GCA_003221195.1 Verrucomicrobiota bacterium | reverse complement strand
CGTCGGTACCCTCAAGGACGAACAGCTTCGCGTCGCCTTTCATGAGGCCAACCGCAAAGCCACAAATGCGCTGAACGATTATGCAGCGTGGCTGGAGCGGGAGAAACTTCCGAAAGCCTCCATGGATTTCGCGTTGGGCGAAGAAAAATTCAGGCGATTCTTGGAGCAGACCGAACTCGTCGATCTTCCTCCGCAAAAAATCCTCGACATTGGAATGGCACAGTTAAAGGCGGAACAGGAAGCGTTCGCCGAAGCGGCAAAAAAGATCGATCCCAACAAGTCGCCGATCGAAGTTTTCAAGCAAATCCAAACCGAACATCCCGCACCGCAAAATCTCATTCCCGATGTGGCCAAAGATCTGGACAAAATTCGCAAATACGTCTCAACCCGTCGTTTGGTCAGCATCCCATCCGATGTTCGAGCAAAGGTGAAGGAGACGCCGCAATATCTCCGGGCCACCTCTTTTGCTTCGATGGACACGCCCGGTCCCTTCGAGAAACGCGCCAACGAGGCGTATTACTACGTCACGCCCACGGAGAACGACTGGCCGGAAAAACAAAAAGAAGAATGGCTCACCGCCTTCAATTATTACACCTCCGATGTCGTCTCGATTCACGAAGCTTATCCTGGTCATTATGTTCAGTTCCTGTGCCTGAACGCATCGCCGGCAAACAAGGTTGAAAAAATCTTTGGCAGCTACGCGTTCGTCGAAGGATGGGCGCATTACTGCGAGAAAATGATGGTCGACGAAGGCTACGGCAGTTCCACCAACTCTACCCCCAGCGAAGACGATGTGAAACGCGCGGCTAAATATCGAATGGCTCAAGCCGACGAAGCACTGCTCCGTCTCTGCCGCTTATGTGTGTCGATCAAGATACACACGCAGAAGATGTCGCTCGACGAGGCAACGAAGTTTTTTCGGGATAATTGTTATTACGAGGAAAAACCGGCGCGCTTGGAAGCGATGCGCGGCACTTTCGATCCCGGTTATCTCAACTATACCCTGGGCAAATTGGAGATTTTGAAATTGCGGGACGATTACAAAGCCCAGCAGGGCGACGATTTCTCACTGCAAAAATTCCACAACGAGCTGCTCAATCACGGTATGCCACCCATTCGTCTCCTTCGCGAAATCATGCTCAAAGACCAGAGCAAATGGGACCAGGTGCTTTGAGCAAGAGTTAAAAAAGGGTTAAAAAAGTTAAAAAGCTACAAAGTTTAGGCGCTAAGCAATCGCTTCCCTTTTAACTCTTTTAACTTCACCAAGGAATCTCTTTCCGATCACGCAAAAATTTTCCAGTCAGCTTCTGGGACGCATCGGCAGCAAGCCACACAATCGTGTCCGCGCCTTCCTCCACAGAGCGGGTAGCGCCCTGGCCGCCCATATCCGTGCGTACCCACCCGGGACAAACGGAATTCACAGCAAATTTCGGCAATGCAGCGGCGAGCTGCGATGTCACGCCGTTGAGTGCGGTTTTCGAGATGCAATAAGCCGGCGACCAACCATCAGCCCCGCCGGTCAATTGCCCGCCGCCACTGGAAACGTTAATCACACGCGGCGCTTTGCTTTTTTTGAGGAAAGGCACGAACGCGCGCGTCACGCGCAGCGCGCCAAGCGTATTTGTCTCGAGCGTCTTTCGCAAGAGCTCGTCGCTGATCTCCAGAATTCCATTGTCTCCGTCAACAATGATCCCCGCGTTATTGACGAGCACATCCAAGTGATCAGCAGCTTTGGCAAACTTGCGCGCGGCAGCCGTGACGCTTGAATTATCTGCGACATCGATCTCCAGAAAGGTCGCTTTCCCGCCTTTCTTCGCGATCTCATCCGCCGCTTTGCGACCGGCGTCCTGATTACGCGCGCCGATGAAGACGTGAAATTCCTTTCCCACGAGCTGACTCGCGACTTCATAGCCAATCCCCTTATTCGCTCCTGTGATTAATACCGTCTTCATGCGCGGCGATTCGCCAACCCTTAATCAACCCGGCCGTCGTCATCCTCGCCTGGCAACAGGTTGCTCAACATTGGCTGTGGATTGGAAGGCAATTCCTCTACGTCGCGCAATTTTTTGGTGATAACTCGGGAACGAACATCGACATCTTCCATCTTCCGCGAAGCTTGATCGATCTTCTCTTTCACTGCCGACAATGCGTCACCGAATTTTCCGAACTCGGTTTTCACCGTCGCCAGCAGATTCCAGACTTCACTTGAACGCCTTTGGATCGCGAGCGTGCGAAAGCCCATTTGCAGACTGTTGAGCAATGCGGCCAGCGTAGTCGGCCCTACGAACGTGACGCGGCAATCGCGCTGAACGTTTTGGACCAAGCCCACACGACGGATTGCTTCCGCGTAAAGACCTTCACTCGGCAGAAATAACAGCGCAAAATCGGTCGTCTTTGGCGGATTGATATACTTCTCGCAAATGTCTTTTGCACAGCGCTTCAATTGCGTCTCCAGAGTTTTCATCGCCGCTTCCACCGATGTCGAATCGCCATTTTCCTGCGCCGTCATCAAGCGCTCGTAATGTTCCATCGGAAATTTGGCGTCGATTGGCAGCCAAACTGGCGCGCCGTTCTCGTCGCCGGGTAACTTGATCGCAAACTCAACGCGCTCATCGGTGTCATCGCGCGTCTTCATGTTCTTAGCGAACTGCTCGGGCGTCAGCATTTCTTCCAACAAGACGCCGAGCTGCCATTCACTCCAACCGCCGCGCGTTTTCACGTTCGTCAGCACGCGTTGCAATCCTCCCACGTCGCTGGCCAATTGCTGCATTGCGCCGAGACCCTTATGTACCTGCTCAAGCCGATCGCTTACCAGCTTGAACGATTCGCCGAGGCGTTTTTCGAGCGTGCCCTGCAATTTCTCATCGACAGTCGCGCGCATTTTGTCGATCTGCTTTGCGTTGTCCTCCTGTAATTGTTTCAAGCGCAGATCGACAGTCGATCGCATGCCTTCGAGAGACCTGGTCAATTCTTCGCGCTGCGCTTTTGCGGCACCCGCACCCTCTTCGCGGCTGCGCGCCATCTCTTCGCGAAGCATCCGCTCGCTTCGCTCCTGGGCGCGTTCGAGTAAGTCGATCTTTCCGCCAATCCCCCCATCCTCAGCTGTACCGCGCCGTCCCAACAGCAACACGATTGCGACAAGCAGGCCCGCTCCAAGCGCGCCGATGACGAGGTAAAGAACGTTCATTTTCTGCGGCAAAATCCCTGAGGTTAACCCCTCAAGAGATTCCTCGACTTCGCTCGGAATGACAAGAGCGACTAAAACCGCAGCTTCACGCCGCCGTACGCGGCTCGGCCGAGCGTGGGAAAACCGAACACCTCTGAATAATGTTCGTTCGCGAGATTGTCGATCCGACCAAAAATCGACACGTGTGGATTTACTTCATACTCGGCCGCAATGTTCACGAAGCTGTAATCTTCAATGTCGAAATTCGGGCCTCCAAAGTTTAGTTCCTCCCGCGCATTTACGAACTTTGCTTCGACCACAGTGCGCAGTTTTTTCCACCAAAGATAGGAAGCGGAAACGTAAACTTCGTTGCGGGGCCGCCGCGGCAAACGCGCGCCTTGTGGTTGTGAAATGTCTTCCGAGGAAGTGTTCTTGGCGTCCAAGTAGGTATAGCTTACCGTGAACAGAAGATTGGTGATCGGTTGCGCGCGCAGTTCGGCTTCTAGCCCTTGGGTTTCTGCCGCGCCGAGATTCAGCGTCTGAAAAAGGCCATTCGACCCAATCGCGTTCGACAGGTCGTTGTGAAAATAGGTCAGGCCGATGTCAACGCGGCTTTGCCAGAGCTCCTGTCTGACCCCGATGTCCCAGCCCAGGTCTCGTTCGGGTTTAAGTCCGAAATTATTCCCGAAAATTTTGTCCTGACTGCTTGGGGGACTGAATCCGGTCGCCACACTGGAATGCAAAATTGTGTTTGTGCGGGCGATCTTGTAACTGCCCGCGCTCCGATAAGTCCAGACACCGCCGAACTGATTGAAGTGATCAAAGCGGCCGCCGACGACAAAGATCAAGTTCTCGATCGGCGTCAGTGTCGCCTGTAAGAATCCGGCGATCTCTTCCGTGTGATCGCTTACAAACGTTGGTTGCGGTCCGAAAATCTGCAGAACAAATGGGCGCTCCTGTCCCGCGTTAACGCGGCTGTAGAAAAAACCCGACGTTAGCGTGAGCCACGACGTTGGACGCAAATCATTTTGATAATCAACTTGCGTACGTTCAAAGAGGGCTCGAGTCGGGCCGACAAAGCCATCTTGGTTCGGATCGTTCAATTGTCGCTCATGATCGTAGCTGAAAATAAATTTGTGGTCCCACCAGTCAGTCGCTTTCCAATCGATGTGAGGGCCAATTAACCAACGCTCCGTAAGAAAGTGATCAATGGGGCGTGGATCGAAGATCGTGTTTGGATTTCCAGTGTCGCTAACTGAGTAAGTAAACAAGCTGCCAATCCGCAATTGCTGGTTCGGCGACCAGCCAACGTCAGTAATCGCAGCAGTGTTACGGTAATTATTGTTTGGGCGGGCGTTATCTGTGTCGAGGCGGCTTGCGCCGACTGAATAATCGAAGTCGCCGATCTTGCCGTCGCTCTCGCCCCATTCGCGGAAGGTGTCATATGATCCGCCTTCGGCGGCGACCATCGCTCCTGGCGCTCCTGTGCCTTGTTTGGTAAAAATCTGGATAACGCCTGCGAGGGCGCGCGGTCCGTACAAGGTACTCTGCGGCCCACGCACGACTTCGATCCTGTCTATATCGTCGATGGTCAGATCGGCGAAATTAAAGGCACCTTGCAAACCCTGATTGATCGGGATGCCATCGAGCAAGACTTGCGTGTGTTCGCTGCGCAATCCGCGAGTAAAAACCGAGGTCAACTGGCCGGCTGTTCCGGTTTGAACAACGGACAGACCAGGCACTTCACGAAGTGCATCACTGACCCGTTCGATTTGTTTTTGCTCGAAATCTTCCGAGTTAATCACGCTCACGCTAGCTGGCGATAGATCGAGCGGTATATCGAAACGCGTTGCAGTAACGACAACTTGCTCGGTCTCCGTTTCAACTGGTGAAGGAGTAGGCGTCGGTTGCTGGCCAAAGCAAACAACTGGCGCGAAGATTAGAAGCGCGGTGAGCCGCATTAGGTAGCGCGCCCGTCTCGGGTGCTGGCGAGCGCGCCTCGCGATCGCGAACTTTCCCTTTCGAATGCGACTGCCCGAGATTATCGCGCTAAGAAAAGACTGCTTCGGCGCGATGCCGAAAGTCCAAGCCGGGCTGGCGATTGCACCCGAGATGGGTGCGCTACCCGGACGAATTCGGCCGAACCAAACTGGACGATTTTCCATAACAAGTTACCTCCAACTCCGAGAGTTGGACTTGTTAGGCCGTGATTATTTCGGGAGTCGCAGACTTCCGCTACAGGGCGCATCGTCCAGCTCTCATTCTTCTTTTTGCGAAGAAGTTTTTTCGCGTGTGGCTTTTATAGCGACGCTCGCCGCGGCGAGCGCGGGGCGGCTGATACAGCCGCTCCCACAGCACGAATGAGGTGGACCGGACAAATATTCTGGCTCCTGGCATTCGAAGAAGTTGAGAGTCTTTAGTTGAGAGATGAGAGTCAAAGCCAGGCATGTCCGCCTCACTCAACTCTCAACACTCAACTCTCAACTGGCCTTCACCTTCTCCCCGCCTTCACCCCCGAATGTGGCATCGGCATCCGGCCGATGAATACATGGGCTGGAAGCCCATGCCACTATTCAAGGATTGGCCCAATTGGGAAGTCGTATCCAGTTACAGCAGCGCAACTGCTCCCGATTCGCACGGGATTTCTTGCGCCGATCCACTTTTCCAAGCTCGCAAAGAACTGGATCGAGAAGTAGCGGCTTGCGAGCGCCGCTGCAAGAATTTTTTCGCAGTTATCCGGCTGGCATCGCGACAAACCGCCGGCCAAGTCCATTAATCGAGCCGTCCGCAGCCAGTATTACTTCCTGTTCGGCGAAAGCTTGAAGGATCGCATCGCGTTTCTCCACCGCAGTGATCGCGCTGGCGATGTACCGAAAATAATAGGCCGCGTTCTCTCTGATGACGCGGCGTGACACTTTTTTGAGGTGCGCGCCGATCTCCGCGGCGGTGTGTAATTCTTCCTCATGACTTTGTCGCCACGCTTTCAATGTCTCCGTTTTTGACAGTACCTTGTGTTGAAACTCGTCGCTCACTACCAGCAAACCAGTCGCTTCGATCAAACGGATCGCGCTGCTAAACCAGCACAACGTTTTTTCATCCGTGGATTCATAAGCGAAATCCTCGACGATGATCAATCCACCCTCGACGAGACCAGTCGCTGCGTGTCTTATCGATTCGTCCAGTGGATGAATGTGGTGAAGCGAGCGAATGAACAGGACTGCATCAAAATGGCCGTCACCAAAATCAGGCCATGTAGCAACGCGCGCATCCACGCCGAGCTGACGAGCAGCGGCGACAGAATCACGGTCGCTGTCGATTACGATCACTGCATACCCGTCCTGCGTCAGGCACGCCGCCACCTCGCCCTCCCCACAGCCGACCTCTAAAATCCGATGGCAACCCGGCGGAAGAAATCGCTTGATGAAATCGTACGTGTAGCGCGTTTCGAATCGCATCCTTGTACGCTTTAACTCGCTGCTTGCGCTTCCCGGCTCAAGATTTATCTATCTCTCGCCAATTCTCGTTTTTAAAATTGCATTCTTCTTCCAATTTCATCATCACCGGCGGAGCCGGTTTTATCGGCTCCAATCTCACTTTGGCGTTGCAGGAAAAATTTCCGGAGGCGCGTCTGACCGTAATTGACGATTTCCGGTCTGGTGATTTTAAGAACCTCGCCGGATACCGCGGCGATTTCGTGGCGCAAAACTTGGCAACGTGCGATTGGCCAGACCAATTCGGCGATCAAAAGTTCGATGCCATTTTTCACCTCGCATCAATCACAGACACAACGAATCACGACCAGTTCGAGCAAGTGCACGACAACGTGGAAAGCTTCCGGCGGATTCTGGATTTTTCACGCCCGACGAAAACGCGAGTCATCTATGCTTCTTCCGCGGCGACCTACGGCCCTGCGACCGAGGCTAGTGTGGAATCAAATAGCGCTGCGCCGGCAAACGTTTACGCCTTCTCCAAAGCGATCATGGATAATATCGCCAAGAGAGCAGCCGCCGAGTCGCCGGATTGGATGATCGTTGGCCTGCGTTACTTCAACGTCTATGGACCGCGCGAAGCACACAAGGGTGTGCCCGCCAGCATGGTGTATCATTTGTCGCGGCAAATGAAAGCCGGTCAGCGGCCGCGTATTTTCAAGCATGGTGAGCAGAAACGCGATTTTGTTTACGTGAAAGACGTTGTCGAAGGCAGCATTCGCGCTCTCGATGCGCAAGCGAGTGGAATTTACAATCTCGGCTCGGGCCGGGCGCGATCCTTCAACGAACTGGTCGCCGTTCTGAACAAATGTTTGGGCACCGACTTTCCGCCGGATTACATCGAGAACCCGCACGCGCATTATCAAAACTTCACACAAGCCGATCTCACGAACGCCCGCACCATGCTCGGGTATAAGCCGCAGTTTCCCTTGGAAGAGGGTGTACGCGATTACATGCAATGGTTGTATCCCGGGTAGCGCACGCGTCTCGCGTGCTGGCGAGCGGGTTCCGCGATTGCGAACTTTTCTGGCGCTATACCACCGCTTAAAATTCGCGCACTAGGCAAAGACTGTTTCGGCGCGACGCCGAAACCAACCTGCGCCACGCGTGCGCTACCCCTCCCAAAAAAATTTCGTGGGCCGATCGATTTCCTCGGGCAGACTTTTGTGCACGGGACAATTGAGGGCCGTCTGTTCCAGCACTTCGCGGTGCGGCGAATCGGCCGGAAGCGGAATGTGAACTTCCGACGGAAGCGCAACGATGCGGCGCGGTGCGTCCTTGGACATTTCCTTGTGCACTGACACGGTCATTCCGCGCAGATCGACACCCAGTTCCTGCGCCTTGATTCCCATGGTTGTGCTCATGCACGTAGCCAGAGCTGTAGCGACGAGATCAGTGGGCGAAAACGCTTCACCTTTGCCCTTATTATCGGTCGGCGCGTCTGTGGAAATCTTTGACTGCGACGGACCATGCTCGGCGTTGCAATGCAAATCCCCGGTGTAAATGACGTCAACTTTGACCATGCTGGATTATGCGACGCGATTCACGGCTTGTCATGATAGGAAATGTCGAAATCGAATGATGAACAACGAAGGAAGCTCGAATGACCCAATGACGGAAAGCGATTCGGGCTTCGTCATTCTTTCGTCATTCGTCATTCGTGCTTCGTCATTTCAATTGGCGTTTCCTGAATTTTGTCTGCATGCTTTGCAAGCTCATCGCGAAACACGCGTGTGAGATCAATGTCGTGCATAACGATCATGTCGGTGTCGTGTTTTTTGTAATCGTCGTTTTGCCAGCCTTCATTCCACCAACAGAAACCGATCACGCCTGGCCATCGGCTTGCAAATAGATCTTCGAGCGCCGTCTTCGCCCAGTCTGCTGCATTGACTCGCCGATTGTGCAGATCGCAACCGAACTCAGCAATGATGATTGGCTTGCCGGGTGCGAGTTTCACAAGACGTGGATAAGCCTCGCGCATTTTAAACGCCAAGCTCTCGGTGCTGTCCGTTGTCATAGGCGTGGTGGGTCCATAGGCACTAAGAGCGACCCAGTCGCAATAGTCTTCGCCAGGAAAGTAGTTCTCGAAACGATTCCAATTTTTCTCCGGCTCATCGAGCCAGTTCACGTGCCAAATCCATTGTAAATTATCGGCACCTTCGGCACGCATCAGATCCACAATATGCCGGTACGCTGCGATGTAGCGTGCTGGACCTTCTCCGGGGCCACCGTTCCACTTGCCGTTCCAGCTGAACCAGTCTCCGTTCGGCTCGGTCCCCCACTCGATCAAAATCGCCGAACCAAAATTTTTCGCGTCGCGCGCCCATGCGCGAAGATCGGCGTCGAACTCGTCCGCAATGATCTTTTGGACTGAAAAAAATTTCTCCGAATGCTTCTGATCAACATCCGAGCGAAGCATCAGCCGGACATACGGAATTTTTCTGAGATCACGAATCCAGTTGCACATCTCCGCTGGAAATTTCCGCGACTCAAACCAGTTGTTTGCGAAATAGATCCACGCTGTTTGTTTGCCAACCGCTTGCTCGTACCGCGCCACGTCAATCGGCGTAACATCGTGCTCAGTTGGGTCATGCTCGTCAGTCCCAACCCCGCCCCAATACAAGCCGTGATAGAGTTTGCCGGCGGCCGGGACTGCAACATGAACGTCTTGCGCGTGCAGTGTTGCAGCACAAGTCGCCAGCAGCAGGTGAATTGCCTTCACCGCACAACTGTAAGGCCCACGCTTCGCCTGCCAAATTGGCAACCGAATCCTCCGCCTTATTCGAAACACGTACGATATGAAAAAGAAAATTACGGGAAAAGATCTGACGAAAGAAGCGCCACGCAGTCCACGGGTTCGCGTTGGCGGTTACGCGATTCTTGGACGTACAATCGATAAATGTCGCGCGTTGGTAGCGGGAAATATTGGCGAATATCACTTCGATTGTCCGCTCGATAACATGGTCTTTGGTTTCAAAGGTGTGAAGGGCGACGATTTCAAAGCGCAGATCGAGCAGGGCGCAAGCGACCAGGAAATGGTCGAATGGCTCAACCAGAACGGCGAAAAGAAAACGCCGGAGGAAATCGAACGCTGGGCTGACGAAGTGGAGGCCAGCAGTCTCTACAACCATCCGGAAACGGAAAAGCGCGATTATTTCAGCGAAGAGACTAAGAAGCTCGGTTTAGACCCGTCGAAGACCACAACGTTCGAGTGGCTGGAAATCGACGATAGAGTCTCTCATCAACAACAAGCTGCGTAACAATGCTGTAAGGTGGATCGGCTTCTCCTGAAGACGATGGTAAGCCTCGCCGAAGGCGCAAAATCAAAATCAGGGGACAGAGCAGCACTTATTTACCAACACGTTTAGGAGTCGCCGCGGCGACCGTTCCATCCACGAGCTACGTCTTGATAAGCGGAGGGGGAACGTCTTCGGTTATTCCCGCGTCCAACCCGCGGCGCAGCTTGCTGTGCCGCACACTGTAGAGAAAATAAATTACCAGTCCGATTCCGAGCCACACAACGAACCGAATCCAGGTCATCACAGGCAAACTCAGCATTAGCCCGACGCAAAGGATCACACCAAGAATTGGGAACACGGGAACAAACGGAACGCGAAATGGGCGCGGGCGCTCTGGCGCGACACGGCGCAACACGTTTACACCCAGACAAACCAGAATGAACGCAAAGAGCGTCCCGATATTGGTCAAATCGGCCAGATCACCGATGTTTGTAATCATGGCGACAACGCCCACGACGACACCTGTCCAAATCGTAGTGATATGAGGCGTCCGGAATCGCGGGTGAACCTTCGCGAAATATTGCGGCAGCAATCCATCGCGTGCCATTGCCATGAAGATGCGCGGCTGACCGAGCTGAAAAACTAGAAGCACCGAAGTTGTTCCAGCGAGCGCTCCCGCGCTAACTAGCGCTTGTGCCCACGGCTTGCTGGCAAAGGCGGTCGCAACAGCAGCCGCGTCCCCAGCATAAACGGTATATTTCTTTATTCCCGTCAGAATGACCGACATCAGGACATAGAGCAGAGTGCAGATGATCAAGCTGCCGATGATCCCAATCGGCATATCGCGTTGCGGGTTACGCGTTTCTTCGGCTGTGGTCGAAACGGCGTCGAAGCCGATGAAGGCGAAAAAGACAATCGCCGCCCCGCTCATTACCCCTGCGAAACCGTGAGGCACGAATGGATGCCAATTGGTAGGGTTGACCATGAAGGCGCCGTAAGCGATGACGAAAACGACTACTGCCACTTTGATGATGACAATCCGAGTGTTGGTGCTCGCGCTCTCACGAATTCCGTAAACCAAAAGCGCCGTTACGGCAGCGACGATGAGGAGCGCAGGAAGATTAAAGGCAATCGAGTGACCTGCGATGACTGGCAAGGCGGTGGACGAATAACCTTCCAGAGCCGCGCCGCCCTTAGCGAGCAAAAGGGTGGCTGTCTGGTGATCGTTGACCAACCAGAGCGGAAACTTCAGATGAAAAAGGCTATCGCATAATTGCACGAAATAACCAGACCAACCGACCGCCACCGCCATGTTTCCGACCGCATATTCGAGGATGAGGTCCCACCCAATGATCCACGCAACAATTTCACCCAGTGTCGCGTACGAATAGGTGTAAGCCGAGCCGGACACGGGAATCATCGACGCGAGTTCGGCATAACAAAGCGCGGCAAAGCCGCATGCGATGCCTGCTACAATAAATGAAACGGCAATCGCCGGACCCGCGCCTGCGCGACCAAAGACAATATTTGCGCCGGACAACCACGCCTGAAGAAAGTTAATCACCGGCGTCTCGAGCCGAGATGAAAACACCTGACCGGCTGCCGCGGTTCCGGTCAGCGCGAAAATTCCCGCCCCGATGATTGCACCAATCCCGATCGCGGTTAGATCGAGCGGGCCGAGCGTCCTTTTGAGTTGCCGATCCGGCGCAGCGGCCTCGGCCATGAGAAGGTCCGGGCTTTTGGTCTTGAAAAGGTCAAGTGCCACCGCGTGAGATCGTGTCACTAACGGCTTTGCCCGGTCAATGCAAACTTTACGATGAGGAAACCGCACCGTCGCTAATGCGATGTCATATTTTGTACACGCTTGCTCATTAACGCCTTGAATCAAGGCGTAGACTCGGCGGAAAGGTTTTTGTAATCTGGGGCTTGTATGCCCGATGAACTTGAAAAATTTATCCTGGGTGACACCGCCATCTCCGCAATCGAACAAGCGTCATCGGGTCTGAGGCGATTTTTCGGCCGCCGGAAAATTCAGCGTCCTCCGATTACAGACTGTGAGAATTGTGGAGCACAACTGCAGGGACATTGGTGCGCCAAATGCGGCCAACCGGCAATCGATTATCGGCGCTCCTTCCGGCACGTCATTGCCGATCTACTCAACGAATTCCTGAATTGGGACTCGAAGGTTTTCGCAACGATTGGGCTTCTCCTGGTTCGCCCGTGGAAACTGACGAACCAGTTTCTCGCCGGCCATCGCGTGCGTTACGTGCATCCGCTGCGTCTCTATCTTCTCGCAAGCATCTTGTTTTTCTTTGCAATCAACTACGCGATCAAGTCGGCCCACTTCGAGCCGATAAACCTTTCTCCGGAAAATCGCGCCGAGGCTCGGGATGAATTGCAGCGAGAAAACCTGCCCCCGGAAGTCCGGGCGAAAATCGAAGCTGCGCTTGGCGGCATCGAAGTTCCGCCTGACAAGCGCGCGCGGCTTGAAGAAGAATTGAAGCGCGAAGATCTACCGGCTAAGGCGCGCCGCGAAATCCAAGAACGTTTGCAGCACGGCGATCCTGTGCCGAACGCGCGCACCAAAATAGAAGACGCAATGAAGGATGTGCCGCCGGAATTACGCGCCAGAATTCAGGACGCACTGAAGCGTGCTTCTCCAACGCCGGCTGAGGAACCTCAGCAGTCGGGGCAAACGACGCCAGAACCCAAAGAGAACAATAAGCCACGTGTCGAGTCTCGTTCAGAAAAGAACACATCAACGCCATTCGAAAAATGGATCGAAACGCGAGCAAAGGAAAAGATGGGCGAGCACGGAACAAAGATGGCTCTGTTTATCGCGACGCTCTTTAACAATCTGCCTTACATGATGCTTTGCTGTATCCCCCTCTTTGCCTTTGTCTTGAAGATCCTCTACATCCGCCGCGACATCTTCTACATCGATCATCTGGTGTATGCGCTTCACATCCACACATTCGCTTATACCGGGGTTATGCTAATCGTGCTCGCAACAATCGGACTCAACCACGTCGCTCCAGGTACGATCACAGGTTCGATTATCGCGCTCCTTTGGATCGCGTTCGTAGTCCAAATTTTCTTGTCAATCCGTCGCGTTTATCGCCAGGGTTGGTTTATCAGCATTTTCAAATTCCTTTTTGGCGGATTTGCGTATCTGATCGTCCTGGTATCCGCGCTTGCCGTTACGTTTTTCATCACAGTCGCATTACCATGAGAAAACTGATCTCCTTTGCTTTCGCGTTAGCCAGCTTTTCTGCCACCGCATTTCCTGTCGATCGCCACATTGCTTTCGAACGCAATAACGCCGTTTACATCGCTAATCTTGACGGCACGAACGAGAAAAAGATCGCCGATGGAATTTTTCCTGCGATCTCACCTGATGGAACTCGTGTCGCGTTTAACACCGTCGAAAAAACGAGCGAAACGACTTACGTGCGTCACATGGCGGTGGCAGACGTCGCGACCGGTAAGGTGAACGTGTTTAAGGACGTCCCAAGCGAGAAT
>QHQO01000182.1 GCA_003221195.1 Verrucomicrobiota bacterium | reverse complement strand
CGATATCGCCAAGTTGGGCCTCGACGATAGCCAGAGAGGCCTCTGCGAAAGGTTTGCCTAAAGCGTCACTGTCGTAATCAGCGATCGCGTGGCGCGCCTGCTCCAGTGCCTTCTCCTTTTCGCCAAGACCCGCATAAACCCAGGCGAGATAGGCCGGCAGTTCTCGCGCATCGACAATAACAGCTGAGTCAGGAGTCGGCTTCATCGCCGCGGCTGCGCGCGTAAAGGTAAGGCGAGCGGCGTCATCCTTACCGGCAAATTTCTGGCAGTACCCAAGTAGCGTCATGGTGCGTGGATCGTTCGCAAAGGCCACGGGCGTGTTCTGCTGAATTTGAACGATCGCGGCGTCGAAGCGCCTCTCGCAATAGAGCTGCAGGGCTCTCGCGATGGCAAGGGCCTCGTCCTGGGAATTCGCGGGAGCTTTCGCCAGAACTTCGGCGGCTTCATTGAGCCGGCCCTCTCCCTGGAGGCTCAATGCTTTCCCCGCGAGCGCGCCCTCGTTTCCGGGCGACATCTCAAGGGCACGATCAAAGACCGTCCGTGCCTCGTCGAAACGATGGACGCTCTGGATTGTATCGCCAAGCGTTAAAAGGATGCCGATGTTGCGCGGATCCAATTGTGCGGCCGCCTGATAATGCTTTTGCGCTTCGTCAACCTGTCCGAGCCGTCGTTCCAGATGAGCCATCTGCTCAAGCACGAAAGCACTGTTCGGCAAACGCCTGAGTGCTTCTTGGTACGATTGGAGCGCGCCTTTGAAGTCGCGCAAGACGCGGTAGCGATAAACGCCTTGCGCGAGCCATGCTTCCCCGAGCTCGGGTTGAAGTAAGATCGCCCGATCCGTGGCCTCCTTCACTGCGGCACCGCTGTTCGTCTCCAAATCAACGCCGTTGAAATAGAGCTGGCTGCGCGCGACGGCGAGGCGGGCCCATGCCAGCGCGAATTGAGGGTCAAGCCGGACCGCCTCGGCATGAAGACCAGCCACCCGCTTTGTCGTGTCGAGGGTGGTCGCATTGTCGATTGCAATCGCGCGCAAGTAGGTGTCATACGCTGCCGCATTCTGGGTCGGCTTCTCCGCGACCGCTTTTTGCTCGGCACCAGAGAGCTTGGCATTGAGTTGGTCGGCAATGGCGTTGGCGACCTCGCCTTCCACTCCAAAGACGTCGTCGAGTTTGCGGTTGTAGCTTTCCGCCCAGAGACGCTCGTCCGTCGCGGCGCGGATCAACTGGACATTTACGTGCACAGCATTAGCGACTTTCTGCACACTGCCCTCGAGAAAATTCGCTACGCCTAACTGTCGGCCCACCTCACGCAAGTTCTCGGGAGCGCTCTTGTATTTCTGCGTCGAGGTGCGTGAGATCACCTTAAGCGCGGCAATCTTTGAAAGTCTGGTAAGGATCTCGTCCTGGATGCCGTCGGTAAAGTAACCATTCGATTTATCGTCGCTGAGGTTCTGAAACGGCAGGACGGCGATGCTTTTTTCCGAAGCCGGCGATGCCGGTGCGCCGCGTCCCGCGATGTTTCGGAAAGCGGTTCGTGTTGTCAAAAACAGGCTGGTCGCGCCAAGGACGATCAGCGCACCGATAGCCATTGCGACGATGGAGTAGCGGCGGCGATTTCCGGTCGCAACAGATGACGGCGTTCCGGCGATCGCCTTCCGGCCGAACTTTCCGGGAACGGCCGGGTTTCCGATTTCATTGTTGTAGAGATTTACGACGTGCAGGCGTTCGCCATGTTTGCCTTCACATTCGCCGAGATCATGCAGATACGGTTGCCACTGGTCGTACTGCTCGAGGTCCTCTGCGGCATGCTTCGATACCAGAATGTGACCGGCGTCACCGCAATCCATGATTCGTTGGGCGATGTTGATGCCGGCGCCGGCAATGTTCGCCTGCTCGTTTAAATCGGTGACTTCGTTAACAGGACCACTGTGGATGCCCATGCGGACCCGGATCTCGGGATGACTTTTTAGTGCCTTGGCAATTTCCTCCGCGCAAAGTACCGGCGCCTCCGGGCTGTTGCGGAAAGCAAGCGCGCCACCGTCGCCGCTCGGCAACCGCAACAGCTTTCCTTCAGCTTCGGCGGCGTGGAATTGCTCAGTCCCGCGGACGATGTCGCGCAACGTATCAATCTGAGCGCTCTGTTCGTTAATCCGCAATTTGGAATAACCGACGATGTCGATGAAAAGAACGTGGGCGATCTCCAGTCGGAGTTTCGATTTCTGTTCGTCCCCCATCGGAGCATGAGCTTAGGCGGTTCTTGCAAGGCGCTCTATATTAATTTTTCACCGAAGAGGGTCGCGCTTCCCAACTACTCCATTGAAACTCGCTCGCTGCCCACGCTCGCTCGCTGCAAGCCATCCACCACTGAATGCTACTTTGTCCAGGACCCCATTGAAAGAAGCGACCGATCCCCTTCCCGCCAGCGATGTTCTTAATAACCAGCATTACAACGCGTAAACTTATGGAAACAGGTTCCGAAACAGCAGGCGGTAAGAGCAACCAACGCGGCAGCAGCAGAGCGGATCCCGAAAAGGAAGCAGCGTATTGGCGCGAACAACATGCCAAACAACCGTACGCGAAGAACTACTCGTACGAGGAATTCGAGCACGCATATCGCACCGGCTATGACACGTTCTTCAGGTATCCCGGGAAAACATTCGACGAAGTCGAAGAGTCCGTTGCGGCGGATTACGAGCAAGCGAAACCCGCTTCAGCATTGCCATGGGACACGGTACGCCCCGCGGCAAGCGCGGTCTTCGACAGGCTGGGCGGCGTCATCGGTCCGCGCGATTCCGACCGCGGCATACGCGGTTCGATTTAGCGGGGTCTTATTTTTTTGAACAGGTTCAGTTTCGCACGCCGCTGCGGTTACCAACTTTTAACCTCCACGATGAGGGCGCCAGCTGCCATCGTGGCGATGATTGCCGCGAAGATCGTGTCCGCGGCTGCGGCGCCCATTGCTTTTGAAACAAGACCCACACCAATCACGGGAAGCGAAATACCGCAATAGCAGGCAATAAGATAACTCGACACGATTTCAGCCCGCTGTTCGGCCGGCGCGATCTCGTTTACCTTTTGCACGCTGCAACGGTAACCAAGTCCAGTCGCGACACCGGTGATGGCCGTTCCGATTAACAACAGCCCCATGGAACGCGCCAGCTCTGCGACGACGAGGAGCGCCAGGCTTGGCAGTAACAAAATGAGCGCGACAACCAGACCGCGGTGACTCGTCAGGCGGGGAGTCAATCCAATCGCCAACGTGCCAATGAAGAACACCTCGGCAACAATCGTTCCTGCGACGGCATGGTTCTTATTATGCAGCGCCTCCACCAGAAGGCTTGGCGCGAGCGCAGTGTAAAACCCAAGCACGGCAAAGACCGCGAACGCACCGACGGCCGGCGATACAAATTGCGTCCGAACATCACGCGGCACACCGAGGCGCGGCCTCATTAAGACTTCACCCAGGGATTTCGCTTTATCCAGCGTCTCTTCCGCTCGAGAAACCAACGCGGCGACAGGTACAAGCAGGAAAAGAAACGCGACATAGGAAAGACGGAGCGGCCACGGCGCATATTCGCCGAGCAGCCCGGCCAGCAATGGTCCCAGGCCAAGCCCGAGAAAATTTGCACCGATTGCCACTTGAGTCGCTGTGGCGTTATCGCTTTGCGGCTCCAACTCCACCACCCACGCGGTGGCGGCGCCCGACACAAGCGCGATGCCCAGTCCGGAGAAAATCCGCGCGGGAAAAAGCCACCAGATGTTTTGCGCGCAAATAAAGATCACCCCACCAGCGGCTGCGATTCCCAGCGATAGCAGAACGACCGGACGGCGCCCAATTTGATCCGACAAGCGGCCAAGAAAAAACATCGTCGTGACGGTGCCGACGACGTAGACAGCGTAGATGACCGTCAGCATGATCTGCGAAAATTGGAACGTCTGCCGGTAGATCACGTACGGCGGCGTTGGCAATGTGCTTAGGATGTAGCTGACACAAATAGCGCTCGCCGCCACCCACATCGCCGCGCGCCCTTGCAGCCGGCTATGGTTGCCCGCTGCCGCCTGCGGCACCGTAGATTTGTCCGGTTGCAAAACTTGGGTCAGACGCTGCGGGTTGAACATAGATCGATGCGAGTTCGGCTGGTTGGCCTGGGCGGCCGAGTGGAGTTTTGCCGCGGAATTGCTTTAAATGTTCCATCGAGGACGACGAAACATGCGGTTGCATGTTAAAGAAACGAATGCCACTCGCCTGCCGGCCGCAGAGACCGAACCCGCAAGCGCGCCACATCGATGCGAATTCAGGCGGTCAGACAGGCGACCAGTCGAAGTCGATTTCTCGAGCGAGTTTTGTGCTGAATCGACTAAATTGAACGAAAATGAGTATTGAGACCGACGGGCTGCCGAAGCTCGACAATATCATCTTCGGCGAAATCGAGGTGCTCCTCGCTGAGAAACGAACTGCGCTCGCTTCGCTCCGCACCGGTATCGCCGTATTCGCCTTGCCTCTGTCCGTGCTGAGTGCGCTCATTGCGACATCGCGCTATTACAGGATCGAGAAGGTGATGCCTCTGCTGCTGCCACTGATGCTCCTGAACCTTGGTCTGGTCGTACTCGGCACCTGGCTGGTTTTTCGTTCAATCCACCGCATTCGCCACTTCGAGCATCGGATCAAAGAGCTCAGCGAAAAATATCGGTCACTCGCGGAGTTTATAGAGTAGCGCCGACATAGATTCCGCTCAGGCAGCGGACGTTACAGCCATTCGTGACCCACCTTCAATCCCAATGAGGCCGCTCATGCCGTAGCAGGCGGGGGAACTGGAGGAGGAACTCCGGCAGCGAATCGCTTTTGCCAACTGGCCCGATGCAGGATCAGAACAATCAACCAGATCACGAATGCGAACAGCCCGCCGGGAATCGTAACAAGCATTAACCAGCCGAGCACACCCAGCGTATACAAAAGCTGGCCATAGTCTTTTCCATTTATGACGCAGGGATGCACCGATCCTTCATCCACTTTGCAGCCGTGGGAATTTGCAATCCATGCACATGTCATCACCGATCCTATCGGCGCAAACGCGAAGAGAACGATGAGGGCGAGAACGATCCAATAAAAAATCCACGGGAAGCGTTTCCGAATCGACAAAGGTGGCGGGTTCATTGCCGGGGATGCGTCTTGTTGAACCCGTCCGTGTAACCGTTCTCGAAGCCCTGGTCCCAAGTTTGCGGGTTCCCGGAGCCCTGCTGCTTGAAATATTTTTGAGCCATCAGGTTTAAGTCGGCAGCAGTTGGCAACGTTGCTCCCGGTGAGGCTTGCTTTCCCTCTTTGAACCCGATTGCATAACCCGCCCGCTCCTCCGCAGTTCTACCGCGAGCTGCGCGATGAGTGTAGAACGATGTAATTCCACACACGACAAAGGCTGCCATTGCCATCATCACGAAAAAACGCACTGGTTTGAATTCTCTCGCCATGAGCCAGTCCTAGAAAATCATGCGCGGTTCTGGCTGACAACATTTTATGTCGAATCTCGTCAACGCACTGGAGAATTACGATGCTGCGGCTCGAAAAATTCTGACGAAAAAAGGTGCGTTGGCAGATAAACCGCAAGCGGGAACAACAGCATTAGAAGAAACACAAACAGCGGCGCGGAGCAGAATCCGCTGCGGATTTTCGCCTAAACCGTAGACCCAGTTCACATTCTCCTGTGGATCGCTCACCAGATAAGAGAGCGGCAGGACCACCAGCGCGACAATTGTCTGCCAGAAAAAAGCGCGGTGATCGTAGCCGAGCCGGTGCAGCGACCAGAGAAGTAGAAGCGGCAGAACGATGTGGAAACATGATAATCCGCGGATGAACAACGGGATCCTGAGATTAAACATATAAGCGCTCAGACCGATTAATGGCTTGCCGATCGCAAGACCGAAAAAGAAATCCACATTCCAGAGTGCTTCAAAAAACACAACTGAGACGGCAAGCACGCTGACGAGCAGCGCATTTTCCAACCAAAGCGCCGGCACAAGTGCCAGCAAGGCGATATCTGAAAACCAAAGGAAATTGGCCAGCCCGTACTCTCGCCAATAGATCGGCATCAGCGCACAAACGAAAATCGTATAGGCAACTTTCAGGCCGAGAGGAATCACGGCTTCAATAGGTACCTAAAAATCCCGTACGCAAAACGCGCCGAGATTGCTCCCGGCGCGAAGCGTTGATTTGATTGGAACGAGAAATCAGGTTTGCGTCTTACCTTTCTCGCCTTTCTTGCACTGAGCTTCGAACTTCGCGTACTGCTCCGGGGTCAGGATTGATTTCGCCGATTCCATGTATTTGGCTTCACTGGCCTCGTTGCAGCCGGCCTTTTGATGCTCCTCCATGGCTGCGTCCATTCTTGTCTTCTGATCAGGTGTCAGGCTTAGACTGGCCAACGAAACCTCGCACGCCATCTTCGTTCCACTTCCGACTTGCTTTGTGCAGTTGCCGTGTTCGCCCGCAAACATGGTCGCTGCCGCAAAGAGTCCCGCCGTCATTAACGCAATGAGTTTGGTCATAGCAGCCTAGACCTCACGCAGGGAACAGCGTTCAAAATCTGGCGCCGTGTCGTGTACACAGGTGCCGCGGCTTTCTTCTGATACCCGCAATATGCCGCCCGTTTTTTACACGCGATTGCATTTCCGGCAGATCAGGCGTGGAGAACGTCGTCCGGGCCGGTTGGTAACAACTTTGTTACCGATACGGCCTAACGAGTGTTGAACGGCAAGCTTAAGAAACGCATCTAACGGGCGTAACCGTGAGCAACAACAAAGGAGGCCCTCATGATCAAGAAGACAATTGTTATTCTCGCCTGCGGCGTACTCATTGCGCCGGTGGCATTTGGCCAGACGCGTTCGACACATAAGAGACAAACAACCGCTGCCATAGAACAACCGATAACGGTGACTGGAACGATCATCAAAATGACAACTGGAGAAGGATCGGCGGCGAGTTACCAGCCGTTCAAGACTCTCGTTGTTCGCGAGGACCGTTCGAATACTCCTGGCAGTTACGTTCTCAACGGACCTGGTCGCGTTGTGAACAAGAACGGCAAGGTGATCCATACCGCGATCAAACCCGGAACGCACGTGCGTGTTTATTACGTAAGCACAGGCGATTCACGAATGGTTGATCACGTCGTTGTCGATTAAGCCCGCGCGACCGGAAATATCACCAATAAGAAGCCGCACGATTTCCATGAATCCGGCGGCTTTTTTTTGGTGGGGACGAAGCCAGATGCCGTGCAAAGTCCTGTCACTCTTATGTTCTTTCCTGTTTATAAATCACCATGCCGCGGGCCTGGTAATTGTCCAAGGCCGCGGGATGATCAAGGTTGCAGGTATGCACCCAAACGCGATTGACTGAAGGGGACATCCGCCACGCTTGTTCGATTGCGCTGGTTAATAATGCTCCTCCCAGTCCACGACCAATAAACTCCGGTAACAAACCAAAGTAGGCGATCTCAACACCGCCTCCATCATCGTGACGCAGTTCGTAATAGCCTGCGAGCGTATGCTCATAATACGCTGCGAAGGTCCGCAACTCCGGTGCAAGCCCGTACTCCTTCCATTGTTCGTCGCTCCACACGCGCTTGTCGTTCCATGACCACATCTGCCCGACGGCAAGGTAAAGATCCCGATTGAACCGCCAGTCGCGTTCGATTTTCTCCTGAATATTAAATCGTCTATCTGTGCATCGCTTTGGACGAAGCTGGTCGGGCGAATGCATCTCAAGATAAGTTGTAACGATCGACATAACGCCTCAAGAACGCGAACTGCTCCGCTTCACAGTAATTTACCGGTGTTTTTCAAATCCGCCGCGATCGCCGTAGCGGCGGGCGTACCGCCTGCAAAAACCAAAGCCCCTCAGGAGCGTGGCTACAAGCAATAATGAACATCTGACGCCTGTTCGGTCTTGACGGACGGGGCCAGTCTCCGATTCAATCACAATCCGATGCGCGGCGGACGAGTTACCAGCGAGGAAAGATCGGCCATCAGCACGTACGTCGGTGCTGGCCTCGCAGTCGTGCTCATCGTCGGGGGGCTGTACTTTTTCTTTCTCGCGCAGAAAGAAAAAAAGGAGACCACAACTTTCGATCCGAACCGTCCGGTTCCCAGCGACGCCGTCTTGAAACAACGATTGAAGGCTGAGGAATATTCCGTCGTGCGCGAGGGTGGCTCCCAAAGGGCTTTCCAAAATCAGTTCTGGAACAACGAGAAGACTGGCATTTACGTCGATGTGATTACCGGCGAACCGCTTTTCACTTCGCTCGACAAATTCGATGCTGGGGTCGGCTTCCCCACGTTCACCAAGCCGATCTCAAAAGATCTTCTCGTCGAGAGCCTGGATACTTCGCACGACATGCAGCGAACCGAGGTCCGCGCAAAGCGAAGTAACGCTCACCTTGGCTATGTATTTCCCGACCCTAAATCGCCCACGGGACAGCGTTACGTCGTTTACTCGGCCGCCTTCCATTTCGTCCCGGTCGAAGAAATGAAAGACCGAGGTTACGAAGCCTACCTTTCGCTCGTCGAGAAAAAGTAGCGTCCAAAACCGCCAAACTGTAACCGCTAGCGTCGACTGCGGCGCCGTAAATCGATCATTCTCTGTAGCCACGGCGCTGCCGCGCCCATTCGCAACAACGCGTGGCACACATTCTTTGGGCAACTTCGCAGTCATTCCTGAGTTCAATCGACGAATTAACAGGAGGGATAACCGATCATGGGAAAAAAACTTATTGTGATAGTATTGGCGGTGTTCGCATTCGGATTTGCGTCTGCTCCGCGCGCGAACGCCGGGACTGAAGTAATTGAGCCTTACCGCGCTCCCGCGCCGACGTACAATTACGCGCCGCCGCCACCGCGCCCTGTCCTATTCGCTCCGCCTCCACCCGTTCGTGTGGTCGTCGTCCCGGGCTACGGCTATTACGGGCCGCGGTTCGGGGTTGCTCATCGATTCTACGGCCGACACGCTTACTGGCGTTCTCATCGTCACTGGCGGTAATGAAAAGCTGTAGCGGCAAGTGCTGACCGCGGTTTGGCTCGCGCCTTTACGTTCTCCACGCCTCAACTGTTCATCCTTCTGTTTTGATTTCGGGAAATCCCGCTTGTTTCAATTGTTGATTCAACGCGGGAAGATCGGATTCGAGTAATTTGTGCCATGCGTCCATCATCGGCCCGACTTTAGTCTCCAGATCCGCGACAGCGGCCTTGACTGCGGCTGTCGGCGCAGCGTCTGCGCGTTCGATCTCGTTGAACAGACGGGTCGTCGATTCCAAAATGAAAAGCGAGGGCGGAGCGCCTGGTCGCGGATGCGGCGGCCCGAACTTCACGAATGTTTGAGCAAAAGCCTCCAGTTTTTGCGTGACGTCAGATCGCTCCGCGGCCTTTGCTCTGAGTTTCGTTAATTGCTCGGCGATTCCGTCGAACTTCTTGCCGACCGGCGCCAGCTTGAGCCGCAGTTGATACAATTTCCACGAGAGATCGAACTGTTCCTGAAGGTCGGCGCCCGACGCTTTAACGCGCGGATCCATTGCGACCGCCAGCGGTTGGCTGAAAGTTTTCCCGTCAACCGTTAACGTAATCATGTAATCACCGGGGGCGGCCCATGGTGATGTCGCCGCCGGTGCCGTGTTGCGATACGTCGCACATATCGGAAACTCCGGTTCCACATCCCGGACCGGCGTGTAATGCATGTCCCACAGAAACCGATGCAGGCCTGCTTTCGTGGAAACCGATTGCAGCGGCCGAATCCAGTAGCTTGGAATTTTGAGCCGTTTTGGATTCACCTCGATGGGTCTATCCGTGCTTGAATATTTTCTCACCGACTGGCCTTTGCCGTCTTTGATCTCGATCGTTACCTGGACACGCGCATCTTTCGAAAGAAAATAATCGATCATCGCGCCGTCTGGTGGATTTTCGCCTGCCGGTTCGTCCGGCGGCAACGGCGTGTCGGTGTTCAGGTTCGCGCGAACGCGCAACGCACTCTGCGGTTTAAACAACAGATCCTCGCGCTGCTTCGTGTTGATTTGCCGCAGCGGCGTGATGTTGTCGAGGATCCAAAATCCGCGACCATGCGTCGCGACGATGAGATCGTCGTTCTTAACAATAAGATCGCGTACGGAACTCGCCGGCAGATTCAATCGCAACGACTCCCAGTTGGCGCCGTCATCGAACGAGACGTAAACGCCTCTTTCTGTTCCGGCGAACAG
Organism: Verrucomicrobiota bacterium; assembly: GCA_003221195.1. Lineage (GTDB taxonomy): Bacteria > Verrucomicrobiota > Verrucomicrobiia > Chthoniobacterales > UBA10450 > Udaeobacter. The sequence goes on along the minus strand of QHQO01000182.1, from coordinate 6,167 downwards.
CACGCCTTTCTGTTCCGGATCTTCGCGAACCGCGTTGACGATTTGGCCGGCCGGTATTCCGTTCGCAATCTCTGTCCACGTTTTTCCGCCGTCGTGTGTCGCAAAAATGTGCGGCCGCAGATCGTCGATCCGGATCGTGTTTACCGCTGCGTAAGCGGTGTTCGAATCGAAATGTCCGGCTTCGATCAACGAAATTTTCTGCCAGGCCGAAATACCTCCAGGCGTCACGTTGCTCCAGGTTTTACCGGCATCGGTCGTGAGATGAATCAAACCATCGTCGGTCCCGCACCAAATCCGGTTCGCGTCGAGCGGGGACGGCGCAACGGTGTAAATCACGCCCCGCCGATGGGCCTGCTTTGTTGCATCTTCTTTGTATTTCCCGATGCTCGCCGGCAGTTCGTAATTCGGCCGCGACAAATCAGGACTGATCTTTTCCCAGTGGTCGCCACGATCGCGTGTTTGCCAGAGCGCGTTTCCGGCGAAGAAGAGCAAGTGCGGATCGAGCGGCGAAAAGACAACCGGCTCGGTCCGCAACATCCGGAAGTCTTCTGTTTGCACCGGCACCGGAAGTATATTTTGCGCCTGACCGGTGCGGCGATCGAATCGCGTCAGCTTACCGCCGATGATAATGTCTGGATCCCGCGGGTCGGCGACGACGTAACCATATTCCTCGGTCGCGACCGGCTTCCAATCGCGGAATGTGATTTCACCTTCATCGCCGCGGCTTTTGATTCCGACCGAACCGCTTTCCTGTTGTCCGCTGTAAAGCCGGTACGGAAACGTGTTGTCGGCGCTAACGTGATACAGCTGCGCAGTCGGCTGGTTATACCATGAGCTCCAGCTCTTGCCTCCATTCACGGTGACGATCGCGCCCTGGTCCGAACCGAGAAGAATAATATCGGGATTGCTCGGATTGATCCAAACATTTTGATAATCGTCCCCGCCGGGTGCGCCGCGCCAGCCTTCCCAGGTTTTGCCGCCGTCCGTCGATTTCCAACAAACCACGCTGGCCGAGTAAACGATCTGCGAATTTTTTGGATCAAACCGCACCACAGGGAGATCGCCACCGCCGATTCCAAGTCCCGGCCGCGGATCATCAGTTGTTCCACTCCAGGTTTCGCCAGCGTCGTCCGAGCGATAAAGTTTCGCGATTGTTTTTGTCCGAACCGCGGCGAACAAGGTTTTCGGCGCGCTTGGCGCGATCGTGAGGTTCGCCTGCACGATGTTACCCGGCAGACCTTTGCTTAATTGTCGCCATGTCTTGCCGCCGTCGATGGATTTAAAAATGCCGCCGCCGTCTCCGTTGAATACTCCGTTTTCCCACGGCCCTTCGCGTGATTCCCATAGCGCGGCGTAAACAATCTGCGGATTATTCGGATCGATCTGCACATCGCTTGCGCCGACGTTTTCATTGCGATACAGAACTTTTTCGAACGTTTTTCCCCCGTCGAGCGATCGATAAACGCCGCGTTCTTCGTTAGGCCCGAACGGGTGACCGGTTACTGCAACAAAGATGCGGTCCGGAGTTTTTGGATCGACCACCAACTGCGCGATCTGCTGACCGTCGCGCAATCCGAGATGCGTCCATGTCCTCCCGGCATCAGTCGATTTATAAATGCCGTCGCCGACTGAAAGATCCGGTCGATGCAATCCTTCACCGCTCCCGGCGTAAACGATGTTCGGATTTGAAGGCGCGACCGCAATCGCGCCAATCGACGCCGTCGGCTGATCATCGAAAATCGGTTGCCACGTCCGACCGTAATCGATCGATTTAAAAACACCGCCGTTCACCGGCGCCATGTAGAAAACATTCGGCTGCGATGGAACTCCTGCGATCGCGCGCGTCCGGCCGCCGCGGTACGGTCCAATGTTACGCCAGCGCAGGATCGAATCGAACTCTCCTGCGCACGCCTGTCCAATCCCCAAACCAATCGCGAAACCGATTACGATTGCATTTCGAAGCGATCGCATAAGTCGGCCACTTTCTTCTGCGAAGACGATCTGCGCAATCTTGTTGGCCGCCTGCTGCAATGAATTTCGGAGCTGGTGAGGACCGCGGCAATTACATCGCTTGACGGCTGCATCGAATCTTTTAACTCCGCTATATCAACTCCGATCTCCACGGCTCCATGCTATCCGCCATAATTTTCGATCTCGACGGTGTGCTCGCCGACTCGGAGCCGTGGTGGAACCAGATCGACGCCAAATTACTCGCCGAGTACGGCGTGACCTATCGGGGCGAACACCACCAGAAGGTCGTCGGAGTCAGCTACCGGTTCGCAGTCGAGTTTTACAAGAAAGCATTTGGCCTTTCGGTGCCCACTGAGAAAATCATGCGGCGTCGCGGTGAGATCGCGACGGATTTCTTTGCCAATCGAGTCGGCCTGTTTCCCAACGTCGAAGAAGTGTTGCAGGAACTGCGGCAGATGAAACTGCGCCTCGCCGTCGCCACAAGCTCGGTCGGCGCGTCGGCGCGACCATTCCTGGATCGACATCAGCTGACTGGATTCTTCGAGGTCATCGTTACCGGCGAAGAAGTTGAACGCGGCAAACCCGCTCCCGACATCTATTTGCGCGCAGCGGATAAACTTGGGCTCACTGTTGACGCTTGCCTTGTTGTCGAGGACGCGCTTCCCGGCGTTGCGGCGGCCAAAGCAGCGAAGATGCGCATCGCTGCGATCCCCGACCGGCGTTTTGTAAATCCGCGCGAATACCAGAAGAAAGCCGACTACGTTCTTAGTAGTTTGCAAGAATTACCGGCGCTGGTTCGAAACTCGTGGTCGCCGAGTAACCACGACGCTCGATTCGCAATCTCCTCAAGTTCCGCCGCAAACGGCGTAGCCTTGAGCACGCAGATCGTCGGCCAGGTCCTTTTCCATTTGAACGGCATATTCGTACGGCATCGGGTTCAGATGCTCGTATAGCTCCGGCAATAATCGAACGCCATATTTCCTGACCAGCCGGGCCGATTTGTATCCGTTCTTGTGATTTTCAAATCGGTGATCCACCGGCAATCCCGTCATTCCAACGTAGACGGCCGGTTTAACTGGATCACGCGCCGGATTGCACCGCACGATGGAGATAGCCGCGGGCATTGACCGCGACAAATACGTTGCTTCCATCGGCGGCGTTCTTTTGGCGATGCCGGATGCTGGACTCTCGATACTGGATACTGGATTCTAGATGCTCGACTAAAGAGGAACCATGAGTCAACGCATCCGCGGCGTACTCGCGCCGGTCGTAACCCCGTTCAAAGCCGATCTTTCGCCTGACTGCGAACGGTTCATCAGGCATTGCCAATGGTTACTTTCGCAGAACTGCGGGCTGGCCGTGTTTGGCACCAATAGCGAGGCGAACTCGATGGCAGCCGAAGAGCGATCCACGTTGCTCGACGCCGTGGTCGCGGCCGGGATCGATCCGTCCCGAATGATGCCGGGCACTGGTTGCTGCTCGGTCACCGAGACAGTCGAGCTGACGGCGCATGCGGTAAGACACGGCTGCGCCGGTGTGCTAATGCTGCCGCCGTTTTATTATAAGAACGTCAGCGAAGAAGGTCTCTACCGTTATTTCAGCGAAGTGGTGCAGCGTGTCGGCGATACGCGTCTGAAAATTTACCTCTACCATATTCCACCCGTGGCCATCGTCGGTATCACACCAAAATTGGTCGAGCGTCTCCTGAAAGCTTATCCAACCGCGATCGCCGGGATGAAAGACAGCTCGGGCGATTGGAACAACACCAAAACTTTTCTCGACGCGTTTGCAGTCCGAGCCGGACGGGCTGTTTCTGGTTTCGACGTGTTTGTCGGCAGCGAGTCGTTCTTGCTCGCCAATATGCGCAATGGCGGTGTGGGCACCATTTCTGCAACGGCCAACGTGAATCCAGCAGCGATTCACAAGCTGTACAGACAGTGGAACACCGCGGGTGACGCAGATAACGCCGATCAACAACAATCGAAATTAAATGCCGTGCGTGAGGTGTTCAGCAGCAGGAAGTTTCCGTCCACGATCGCAGCCTTGAAGCAGGCGATTGCGATCTACAGGAACGATCCGGAGTGGTCCCGCGTGCGCCCGCCTCTGGTCGAGCTTACAAAAGAGCAGGCAAAGTTGCTTGCCGCAGAATTGAAAGCGATCGGGTTCGCGATGCCGGACATCGCGTGAGTTCAGCTTTGGATTTGCGCGATCTCGTGCGCGCGCAATAAGATAGCGGGTGCGCGGATTCCGCTGCGTTTGTTCCATCTTGCTGATGACGACCGCGGCCGTCTTGTTCCTCCTCGATGCGAGCGGTTGCGCCAAGCATCGCCTGCCGGGCGGTTTGTCAAAATTGAAGCCGTGTCGGTTAGATGGGATCGATGAGCAATTGTTTTGCGGAAAGCTGACAGTTTTTGAAAACCGGGAGACGCGCAGTGGTCGAACGATCGATCTAAACCTCGTCGTCCTGCCGGGGTTCGATCAAAAAACGAAAGCGGAACCGATGTTCACGTTGGCCGGCGGTCCCGGGGCTTCGTCCGCAGAGGGAGCAGAATTCTTCGCCGGAGCGGGCAAGGATTATCGACGTCGGCGCGATGTGGTCTGCGTCGATCAGCGCGGCACCGGGAAATCAAATCGACTTGCGATTCCGCGGGACAAAACAGCGAACTATTACCTGGGCGAAATGTTTCCAATCGATTACGTCAAGGAAATGCGTCACGCGCTCGAGCAGCGCGCGGACCTGACGAAATACACAACATCCATTGCGATGGATGATCTCGACGATGTGCGAGCGTGGCTCGGTTACGACAAGATCAATCTTTTTGGTGGGTCGTACGGAACGCAAGCGGCGCTGGTTTACATGCGGCGACATCCCGAGCACGTCCGCAGCGCGATCCTGCTGGCAGTCGCGCCCACCGATTTAAAAATGCCGTTACACCATTCGGAGTCCGGAGCGCGCGCAATGGACCTGTTGTTGAGCGAATGCGAACGAGACGCTGCGTGTCACGCCGCTTTCCCACAAATCCGTGATGACTGGACGTACGTGCTGGCGCAGTTGGAGAAACAGCCTGCGCACGTGAAATACTCTTCGGACGGCAAGACCGCGCCAACGACAGTCGAAATTCAGCGCGGCGTCTTCGCGGAGAAAATCAGAACCTGGATGTACGGACGCGACAAAGCGGCGCGGATTCCCATGATTGTTCATCAAGCGGCTGGCGGCGATTTCACGCCGTTCCTCAAGCAAGCAATTGGGCCATCGATCCCTGATTTCGTAGCGGACGGAATGTATTTGTCGGTCACCTGCGCCGAAGATGTTCCATTCATTAATCAGCAGGAGGCGGCGAAATTAAACGCGGATAATCCGTTCGGGAACTATCGCGTGTTCCAGCAAACACGCGCGTGCGGTTTATGGCCGCGCGGAAAAATTCCGGCTGATTATCGGGATCCAGTTTCTTCAAACGCGCCGGTGCTGATTTTTTCCGGCAACCTGGATCCCGTCACGCCGCCAAAGTACGGCGAAGAGGTCGCCAAACACTTGCGGAACAGCAGACATATTATTATTGCCGAGGCCGGCCACGGTGCTGATGGCCTAAAGGATCCTGGTTGTGTCGATCGGATCGCGATCGAATTTCTCGGCAAAGGTGACGCAAAAGATCTTGATGCAAGCTGCGTTGAGGGAATGGCACCGCCACCGTTTGTAACGAACTAGCGCGCTGGACGATGTCGGCGGAGCGCGCCTCGACACAGGGAGGCGGCTACAATGACTAACTCCGCCAGTGGCGAACCACGCGATGGCGCGAAGTGGCGGTGGCGTGGTCGCGTGTGGTGACGATCAATTCGCGGCGGCGCAGGCTTGCCAGGGCGGTTTGAATCGCGCTTTTGGAAAGGCCGGTCGCGTCGGCAAGCGTTCGTACGCTCGCGACGACTCGTTTCCATTTCTTCCGCGCGGCCTGGCCATAAAGATACAAATAAGCCAGATAAGCGGCTGGTTGCTGATCGTGCCCGATTAGATCGCGCATCAGGACGTCGAGAACGTAATCGTCGATGGGAATGGTTTGGCGGAAGCGCGGCATAGGTTCGTTTATCAGCTATACCGATAAATGGACAGCGCTTTCTGAACCTGCAAGCGGCTCGCTCCTGGACGCGAACGTGTCGATCACATTAGGTTCGCCACATCATGATCAAGCAAATTAAATTCG
>QHQO01000093.1 GCA_003221195.1 Verrucomicrobiota bacterium | reverse complement strand
TTCAGCATTGAAAATTGAAGCAAAACGTTGAACGTTTCGTTCTCACATGGAAAAGAGAAAAATCATTCAATCGTTCGTGTTTTTCGGATTCGTTGCGGCCTTCGCCGCATTCGGGGCGGACAAAGAGCAGCAGGACCAAGTTTCCCAAGCTGAGCAATCCGACTCCGCCGGTTCTAAATGGGGCTCTTACGATGGCGAGCCAGTGACCAAGTGGAATCCAGACGGGCGAACAATGACGCTGCTAACTGAATTGCGTTATACAGATCCGAATGGCAACACATGGATCGCTCCGATCGGATCGATTGTCGATGGCGCATCCATTCCGCGTTACCTCTGGTCGGTCATGGGCGGGCCGTTCGAAGGAAGATATCGGAATGCCTCTGTGTTGCACGATGTCGCGTACGGCGACAAGAAGCGCCCCTGGCAGGATTGCGACCGCATGTTCTACTTCGCCATGCGGTGCAGCGGGGTGAGCGCTGTTGAAGCTAAGACCATGTTTTACGCGCTCTACAAATTCGGGCACCACTGGAGGTTTCCAATCAAACGCGCGAAACCGGTCAAGTTTGAAGGGCAATTGGTGGCACGCGCAGAGCCGATTCCGCGAGCAATTCCAGTGAATCCGGCTGAGATCAACGAAGCGCGTGATTGGATTCAGAATGCCGATCCCAGTCTTGAGCAGATTGAGCAACGGGCTGGCACGGAAGCGTGGTAATGCGACGCGTGTTTACGATGGGTCATCCCGAGTCGCATAGACGACGAGGGACCTCACAGATGCACACGCCATCACGCGAAATCACAAAACGCAACGCGAAGATCAATGTGTCTCTGCGAGTTCCCTCGCTCCGCTCGTGATGACATGCGCTGGGAATGCTCTGGGTCTATCTGTGGCGCAACCTAACCCATCGGTAGCAAATTCTCTTGTCCTGCGGCCGCGAGTTTCACTGCGTAAAGGCTGTGATCGATATCACCGTCGCGTGCCAATTGTCGAGGTTTCGTAATTGCGTTTGGGTTTCCGGGCACCATTGCAGCCCGGCGTTACAAACAGATGACGGCCTCGCAAAAAAATGGTGACGTTTCCGTGGCGATTATGTGAACAGATCTGCCGTGCCACATCTGAAACTTGACGATCGTTCGAAGCAAAATCCGCAAGGAGAGCGCCCCGCAGGGCGGCTATGATTTTCTGGATCGCGCTTTGAGGCAGACGGAGGTATAATTTTGAGGCGATGCCACGGGCGAGCCTGAGCACGTTTCTTATTTTTCTCAATGTAATCGCCGTAGCTTCGAGTCAGACTCCGGGACCCAGGCCACTCCCGAAGGAGCCGCTCGAAAGATATGATAACCCACCGCCGCTATCTCCTGCCGTAGCCACTTCGCCGGGCTTGGTCTCGCGTTTCGGGCCGTACACGAGCTATCAAGTCAACGTTAATGTGAATGGCAATAACGTTGTTGGCGACGCTGCAAATGAGCCATCCATTTGCGTCGATCCGACAAATGGAAACAAAATGAGCATCGGTTGGAGGCAATTCGATAGTGTGTCGTCCAATTTTCGCCAGGCGGGATTCGCGCATACGGCCAACGGTGGGAGGACGTGGATTTCTGCTAGCGTTCTCCAACATAATGTTTTTCGCAGCGATCCAGTGCTGAACTCAGATAACGCCGGCCATTTTTTCTATCTCAGCCTCTTGCAGAACTTTTTCGACGATTTGTGGCGATCACTCGATGGCGGTCAATCATGGATAAGTATCGCGCCGGCGGATGGTGGAGATAAACAGTGGTTTACCATCGATACTACGAATAGCACCGGACACGGATTCCAGTACCAATCCTGGAGCACCGACGGAAATAATTACGCCGGTAGGCAATTCACTCGATCGACCAACGGCGGATTGACCTGGATGAATCCGATCAATATTCCTAATTTCCCCGCGTGGGGTACACTCGACATCGATTCCAGCGGGAATCTTTTTATCGGCGGTGTAAACCTGAACAGTGAGCAAATTTGGTGTGTTCGCTCCACCAATGCAAAGAACGGCGCCGTAGTCCCCACTTTCGACCAGAGCAGAGCAGTGAACCTCGGCGGCAATATCGTTTCCGCCGAGCCGATTAATCCGGAGGGATTAGTCGGTCAGATTTTCCTGGCGGCGGACCGTTCGGGCACGAGTACGAACAACAATATTTACATGCTCGCGAGCGTTCAGCCCGCCGGCTTCACGAGTGGCAGCGATGTGGAGTTGGTGCGCAGCACAAACGGAGGTCAAACCTTCAGCGCACCGCACCGGATCAATGACGATTCCGTTAATCACGCGAAGTGGCACTGGTTTGGCACGCTTTCGGTCGCGCCTAACGGCCGAATCGATGCAATCTGGCTCGACACACGTAACGCCGCGAACAATACCGACTCGCAACTCTTCTATTCGTACAGCTCGGACGGCGGAAATACCTGGTCGCGGAACGTCGCAATCAGCGATTCCTTTAACCCGTACCTCGCTTATCCGAATCAGCGCAAGCTCGGGGATTACATCACAATCGTCTCGGATAATGGAGGCGCAAATGTCGCGTATTCGGCGACATTTAATGGTGAAGAGGACATCTATTATGTCCGGATCAGTCGAAACGCTTGGAACTTGATTACTACCGCCGATTTCAACGGCAACGGCAAGCCTGATTATGCGCTTTACAATTTCAGCACGCAGGGCACTGCGATCTGGTATTTGAACAATAATGTTTATGTCAGTGCCGCTTATGGCCCCACTCTGCCGAGCGGATGGCAATTTGTGGCGACAGGCGATTTCAACCGCGACGGCAAACCCGACTACGTGCTTTACAAAACGAGTACGCGGCAAACTGCGATTTGGTATTTGAACAACAACGTCTATCGGGGCGGGGCTTACGGTCCAACCCTACCCGCCGGGTGGATCTTGACCGGTACAGGAGATTTTAACGGCGATAACAAACCCGATTACGTACTTTACAACAGTGGGACACATCAAACAGCGATTTGGTATCTGAACAATAATGTTTATATCGGCGGTGGTTTTGGGCCGACCCTTCCCAACGGCTGGGAACTGGTTGGTGTAGCGGATTTTGATCGCGACGGCCACCCAGATTATGTCTTATTCCATCCGAGCTCAGGCTATACAGCTATCGCTTATTTATCGGGACTAACCCTTGTGGGTGCCGATTGGGGACCGCATCTTCCCAGTGGCTGGGTTTTCGTAGCCACAGGGGACTTTAACGGGGACGGCAAACCCGATTATGTGCTTTACAACGCCGCCACGCGTCAAACAGCAATCTGGTATTTGAACAACAATGTTTACGTCAACAGCGCGTACGGTCCGACATTACGGTGACGCCGGACTACTTTGGTAGCCTGTCATTTAGCCGGGATAGCAAGCGGGCACTATCGCAGCTAACCGTAATAACAGATGGCAGCCTCGCGAAAAAATCGTGATAGTTACGCCGCAGTTCGTGAGCTGTCTTAACGGATTCTGAAAGGAAATCTCAACGAGAGGATATTTATGCTAGGCGAGAAGATTGGCAGAACATCGGGCAAGATTACTTCGCAGCGCGTATTACCGAACCTGGGCGGAGGCCCAAAAATGGAGACGTCGTTTCAGGCGAGTGGATCGATTCTGGGCACAGACGTAAAGGAGACAGGTACCTATTGCACTATGGTCCGTCCCGACGGGACCCTCTACGGCGAAGGGCAAGGAGTGATGATTCTCAAGGACGGAAAAATGGCCACGTGGACAGCCAATGGTGTTGGCACGACGAAGAAAGATGGAACAGCGAGCTTTTGCGGGGCCATTTATTATCAAACTTACCCGCCGCGCTGGTCTCGC
>QHQO01000181.1 GCA_003221195.1 Verrucomicrobiota bacterium | reverse complement strand
ACCGAATCCAGATAAAAGTAATTCGGATCGAGCTGGAGTGTCCGCTGGCCTTCGACAACGGCCTCATCAACGCGGTCATTAGCCAGATATGCGGCGGTGGCGACATAGCTCGCGATAGGCGACACCGGATCTAATTTCTGAGCCTCGAGAATAAGTCGAAGACCGTCTCTTAGCTCACCGCGGAAGAGCGGGTGCAGGCCCGAGAACAAGTGAGCCGGCGCAGAGTTCGGATCGAGCTGGAGAGCGCGCTTCAGTTCCGCGTCCGCGCCGGCGAGGTCCCAGTCAAGGACACGTTTCGCTTCGCTAAGATAGCAATGTGCTTCAGCATCTCTCTCGTCGAGTTCAATCGCCTTCATCGCAGCTTCCCTTGAGAGCGGATAGGCTTCGAGGGGCTTTAGATAAACATCAGCCAAAAAATACCAAACTTTTGCGATCCCGGTCCAGGCACTCGAAAAAGTAGGATCTTTCTCGACCGCGCGCTGAAAGAAACTGAGCGCCCTTCGCAAATCCTCCTCACTGCTCTTGTTAGAGAAAAAGAGGCCTTGCAGATAAAGATCGTATACCTCCGTGTTGCGTTGTTCACGAGCGGGAAGCGCAACGGCGAGCTTGATCTTTAGCGCGTCAACAATTGCACGAGTGATTTCATCCTGGAGCGCAAATACCCTCTGCAATTCGCGTTCGTAGGTGTCCGACCAAATCCGAAAGCCGCTACGTGCATTAATCAACTCTGCGGTTATTCGAACGCGGTTACCCTCGCGTCGCAAACTTCCCTCTAGCACGTCTTCGACGTTGAGCTTTTTGCCAATCTCGCTCACGGCTGCGGTTTTCCCTTTGAATGAAAACGACGAAGCGCGGGCAACGACACGTAGCCCTTCGACTTTCGCCAGGGCGTCGATGATCTCCTCGCTCATGCCGTCGCAGAAATACTCCTGGTCCTTTGTCTCGCTAAGATCGAGGAATGGCAGCACAGCGATGCTTTTCTCGGGCGGTGAACTGGTCGTCAGGTTCCGATGCCAGTAGAACGGAACCGCCACCGCCATGGCAGCCACTAACAATCCGAGCACAAGAGCGGTGGATCGTGTCCAACGCAGCCATGAAGGAGTCGCCGTGGAGGGGTATAACTCAGCCTCGACTTCCAGTTTGTGACGAAGACCTTTGAGTGCCTCCAGTAGGTCGTGCGCGCTGCGGTACCGTTCCTCGCGATCTTTGCGCAGAGTCTTGCTGACAATCTGCTGAAGCTCAGCGGGAATGTGCGCGACGTAAGTCGTGAGCTGTGGTGGCTCTTTCTCAAGAATCGAGGACATAACTTCTCTTGGTGTGTCGCCGGTGAATGGCGTATGCCCGGTTACCATTTCGTAAAGAACCACGCCGAGACTCCAAATATCGGTGCTTTTATCAACCTGCGCGCCGAAGGCCTGCTCGGGCGACATATAACGGACGGTTCCTAATACTGATCCGAGATTGGTCTCAACCAGTAATAACGCTTCGTCTCGCGGCATCGTTGTCGGCAGTTCCTGCTCTGCAAGCTTTGCAATCCCAAAGTCGAGCACTTTTACGTATCCATCCGGCCGGAGCATGATGTTCTCCGGCTTGATATCGCGATGGACAATTCCTGCGTGGTGAGCGGCGGCGAGCGCACTCGCCACCTGGATGGCGACGTCAACAGCTTCACTCAACTGCATTCGTCCGCGCGTCAGACGTTCACGCAGCGTCTCGCCTTCGATCAACTCGCTGGCGATGTAATGAATTGAGTGATCCTCGCCGATCTCGTAAACAGTCAGGATATTCGGATGATTGAGCCCGACTACCGCGTGCGCTTCTTGTTGAAACCGCTTCAGACGCTCAGTGTCGCCGGTAAAACGCAAGGGCAGGAGTTTGAGCGCAGCTTTGCGGCCCGCGACAATGTCGGTGGCCAGATAGACTTCACCCATCCCGCCGGTGCCGATCGATTCAGAAATTTTGTAGTGGCCGATCGTCTGGCCGACAAGCGAATCACCTTGCCCCTTTTGAATAATCTTGGTCGCGAGACCAACAGTTGACCTTTCTATAAACCGGCCCGCTCGTTGATCTGAGGGCTTGCGACCTTAACATTCACTTACCACATGCTCCGCCCTTCTCCGTTTCGCGAAGCTTTGGAGTGCGCACGCGTCCTCGCGTCGCTTTCCACAGGTCTGCACAGGTTAAAGGCTTTCGCCAAGGACTGCAGTTGTGATAGAGAATTCGTATGCGCGAGAGTTGGCCACACGCGCCGCCGCATCACTTCACGCCTCGCGGCACTTATATTATTACTGCGGCTACTCTGCATCGAAAGCGGCTCTTTGATTCCGGCGCGAAACTGGATCTCTTACGCGACACGACGTTCGAGCTAGTGAAAAACTACGCGCTTATTCTGCAGGCGTGGGCGTTCTTCTGGAATCACTATCATCTGGTGATCAGCTTCGAAAACACCACAACGACGCAGCACGATTTCATTCGGCATTTGCACCGCGAACTGGCGACACGGCTTAACCGTATTGACGACACTCCAGGCCGACGAGTGATGTATGAATTCTGGGATTCTCGTTTGACCTTCGAGAAATCGTGGCTGGCACGATTGAACTACGTCCATCAGAACGCGGTGAAACACGGCTTGGTCCCGGTGGCGAATCAGTATTCCTGGTGTTCGGCGTCCTGGTTTGAAACCAATTCGCGATCTGGGTTTGTGAAATCAGTTTATTCATTCAAGACCGATCGGGTCAACGTGCCGGACGATTTCTAAGTCGAGCAATCCAGTAGCACCAAAAGCGATGCGAAGACGCCTCGCACTCCCAAAGCACTGCGTGCGAAATCCATCGGAGAACGCTTCTTTTCCTTCGTCATTCGTCATTCGAGCTTCGTCACTTCAATCAGGTGGCGTTGTGCAATTCCGTGTACAGCCATGCCTTGGCAAATCTCCAGTCGCGCCTCACTGTCACAGGTGAAATCTTGAGCACTTCTGCCATCTCGTCGTAGTTGAGGCCGCCGAAATATTTCAGCTCGACTACTTGAGCTTTTCTTGAGTCGAGTGTGGCCAGCGTTTCCAATGCCTCGTGTAGATCGATAATTTCCTTTGATTCCTCCGGTGACACGAGCGCTGCTTCGTCCAAGTCTATCTTGAGCGCGCCGCCACCGCGTTTTTGGGCTCGCTGACTCCTCGCATAGCTAACCAGGATTCGGCGCATCGCCCGGGCAGCCACGGCGAAGAAGTGCGCTCGGTTTTGCCAGCGGGGATTGCTTTGGTCGGCCAAGCACAGATAAGCCTCGTTGACGAGCGCCGTCGTTTGCAGTGTGTGGCCGGTACGTTCTGCGCCCATCTCGCGATGGGCAAGGCGCCGAAGTTCCCCATAGACAAGCGGCGTTAATTCCGCGAGAGCGGCATCGTTCCCTTGGCTCCATTGCACCAAAAGCTCGCTTACTCTCTGCTGAGAGACCGATGGCGTATCCATAACCCGCTCTTCATACGCTACCAAGCCTAAGCAGTTTCTGCACGCCGAAAGCGTCCCCGAAAAAAGACACGAATTGCACGAATTTTCACGAATTTCGCAGGACCGGCACAACCTTGAAGCGAATCGGTGCTAATTGGTGAACCGAGCTGATGAGATCAGCGAGATAGAAGGCAAAGCCGCGAGGGTAGCGGCGAGCGAGCAGGGCAGCGAGCGAGTTTCAAATTCGTGTCTCAAAAGCGTCTCCGAAAAAAACTCAATTCAGATGATCACTTTGATCGCTGTTTCTCGCTTTATCCCAATGAAAGCCAACTACAAAACCAAAAGAAAAGGAACAACCATGAAGCCACTAACTCACTTCAGAAAAATACGAATCCTGCCACTCCTCAGTCTTGGCGCGACTTTCGCGTTAGCAATAACCGCTCACGCACAGAACCTCTACGTTTCAGCTCATACCCCCGGGAGGGGGGCATACCACCACTCGATCTTGGAGTTCACGGCACCTAACACGTACAGTGTTTACGCTTCAGGGTTGTTGTTCCCCCGAGGGTTGGCCTTTGACAGTCTCGGCAATCTTTTCGCCGCGGAAACGCTCGCTCCTGCCGACGACGTTGAGGTTGGGAAAGTGCTAAAATTCAACCTCCGTAACAAGGCCACCACCCTCGGCAGCGCCATTCAGTTTTTCTTTGAAGGCCTCGCCATAGACATCGCGGGCAATGTCTATGTCATGGGGACAGATGCCACAGGGGCTGGCACTATCTTTAAGTTCACACCGAGTGGAGATCGGACCATCTTCGGCTCTATTCCCGGTCAGGGCTGGGGCTTGGCTTTCGACAGCGCGGGCAATCTCTACGCAGCAGACGGTGGCACTCAAACGATCTATAAATTTGCTCCGAACGGGACCCGCACTGTTTTCGTCGGGCCAAGCGCGTTCGCACCCGGCGAGTCTCCCGTGGGCTTGGCCTTCGATAGCAGCGGCAATCTGTTCGTTTCCATCGAAACATTTAGCGATCCGGGAGCCGACTCGATTGTCTATTTCAGTCCAACCGGCGTAAAGAGCCCGTTCGCCACCGGCCTAACTACACCTCGGGGCCTGGCCTTTGACAGTTCGGGCAATCTCTTTGTAGCCGAGGCCGGTGTACCCGAAATTCCGGGCGGCGACATCTTAAAGTTCCCTTCAGGCGGAGGCATGCCGGAAGTTTTTGCCTCCGGCTTCGGCCGCCCGCAATTCCTCACCTTCGGGCCGCCGCGATGACAGGCCTTCCTCATGCGCCGCGCTGCGCTTTTTCGCAACGCGGCGCCAAATTTAAGTAGCCGACATCGATCCGAGGGAACCTCTTGTCTAGCCGCGACCTGATTGGCGCTGAGACGGGCGGCACTAATTCCCGCGAGCGCAGCATCGTCGCCATCACTCGCACTAGGAGATCGGTCACTCTTCCTGAGAGGCCAAAGGCGCGTCCATAACACCCTTTTGAAACCCTATCACCCGCACAGGATTTCTGCGCGCGCAAGCGTCTCCGAAAAAAATCTGAATTCAGATGATCACTTTGATCGCTCTTTCTCGCCTTATCCCAATGAAAGCCAACTACGAAACCAAAGAAAGGAAAAACAATGAATCCACTGACTCACTTCAGAAAAACACGAATTCTATCACCCCTCATTTTACTGACGCTCGTCGCGATTGCGTCGCCCACGGTCGCGCGTGCGGATGCCGTGACTGACTGGAACCTGATTGCGTCAACAGCAATCGTCACGAACGCCGGGCAGCCGCCGCATGTGTCGGTGCTGAGCTTTGCGATGGTGCAGGGCGCAGTCTATGACGCAGTCAACGCGATCGACCGTGGGCATCAGCCGTACCTTGTACAGCCTCCTTCAAATCAGACGGACTCGAAAGAAGCTGCCACTGCGGCGGCTGCGTTCCGTGTACTCGTAGGCTTTGCTGATCTTCCCGGCTTGTTCCCATCGCAGCAGCCAACGCTGCAGCCGATCTACGACGCGTACATAGCGAGCCTGCCCGACAACCCGCCCGGATCGAGGGCTGCGGGAATCGTTATCGGTGAAGCGACAGCCAGGGCAATGCTCACCGCGCGGCTGAACGACGGTCGCGGCGGGCCGGCACCGACGCTGTACCCACCAGCGCCAGGCATCTGGCGGCCGACACCGCCCAACTACGCGCACGACCCCGCGCCTTGGGTCGGGAACGTGCGGCCGTTCATTGTGCCGAGCGCAGAGATGCTCCGCACCGACGGGCCGAACGCGCTAGCCAGTGCCGAGTACGCGGAAGACTTCAACGAGATCAAGGAGATCGGCTCACTCTACAGCACGACCCGAACGATGGACCAAACCGATGCTGCGATCTTCTGGCAGGATAATAACCCACCGGCCCTTTGGAACCGGGTCTCTCGCGCGCTGGCAGCCAGCCAGAACTTGGACATCGTAGAAAATGCTCGCTTGTTCGCGATGGAGGATTTGGCTGCGGCTGATGCCTTGATTGGCTGCTGGAACGACAAGTATTACTGGCAGTTCTGGCGTCCGATTACGGCGATTCGCGAGGCCGACACCGACGGCAATCCGGATACCGAGCCGGACCCGAACTGGCTGCCGCTGTTCGACCCATCCACACCGGTCTGCAACCCGCCGCCGCTTGTCACGCCGCCCTTCCCCGACCACCCCGCGGGGCACGCCTGCGTAAGCAGTGCAATCGTTCACACGCTCCAGAACTTTTTCGGCACCGACAAGATCGGCTTCAGCGCGTTCAGCAACAAATCCTGTACCACGCGCAGCTTTGAGCGCTTGTCGGACGCACTCAAGGAGATCATCGACGCCCGAGTATGGGGCGGGATCCACTTCCGCACCGCCGACACGCAGGGAGCCGTCCTCGGCAAGAAGGTCGCTCACTACCTTGAGAAGCATTACTTCCAGCCAGTCCAACGAAGCGGGTTTATCAGCCGGACCCAGCTAATTGCAAATCGTTGAGAGACTCGAGTAGTTTCATGGCCCGCCAGCCGCAGCCGCGGCGACGGGCCACCGAGTCGGATCGCACAAAGGTCTCCGAAAAAATCTCAATTCAGATGAGCATGCTCACCGCCGGTGTCCTGTGATCCACGTTGGGTCGCGGCGGCAATCAACAATCGCGCGTACAAACGCTGTTTGCCCAGAAACGGAATAATACAATGCAAAAGGAAACCGCGTAGCCAGCGCCCGATGATAATTTTCGTAAACGATTCGATGGGCTCCTGCGATCTTCTCTAGCGCGTGAAGGTCAGTATAGATGCTGTTGCGAAAGTGCGCGCCGAGCCCGGGCTATTGCCTTTCGTAGAACCAATATCCCTCGACAAGGTCCTCTTCGGCCTTGTCGAGGATTACGACCTTCATTCAGTTTGCTTTCGGACACGCTCCTTCATTTCCTCCAAGGAAACGAAGCTCGCCTCCCCAGCGTCGATCTGCCGTTGCCGCTCGTCGAGAACCTGCTTGTGCCAATCAGGCACTGGCACTTGATCTTCGTGCTTCGAAAGCGAGCGCCAAATCGCTTCCATCGCTTTGAGCTTTTCCTCCACCGTCATCTGATCCAGCGGCAGCGCGGCATCCATAAGCGAAATCATCCGATCATGCGCTGCATCACGCAATCATTTTTATCTCCCTACCCCCCTCATCGGTCACTCCGTGCTGCGCGACCAAAAGTTTCTGCACGCACAAGCGTCTTCGAAAAAAATCTGAATTCAGATGATCACTTTGATCGCTGTTTCGCGCCTTATCGCAATGAAGAGAAACCACCAACCAAAGGAAAGGAACAACAATGAATCCACTGCCTCACTTCAAAAAAATACGAATCCCGCCACTTCTCATTGCACCAGCGCTCATCGCGCTCGCCACGTTCACAGCCGTGCCGGCTCGCGCGACGCCCTCGTGCGGGCTCACCAGCACCAACCTTTTATCCCCCGTGCCTGCGGGCTACTTCGCATCCGGATTGCTCAACTTGATGTGTAGAAGCAACCTGCCGGATTGGCTTCTCATCACGAGGGTGAGAGGCGACTCCGACCTCTACATCACCCAAAACACCTTCCAGCCCGGGGGCCAAAGTGGGTGGCACACCCATCCCGGTCCCAGTTTGATCACAGTGACAGAAGGAACGGTCACGGTTTACGAGGACGATTGCACGTCCACGACCTACAGTGTCGGCGAGAGCTTCACTGACATAGGCTGCGGAGACGTACATAACATCCGCAACGAGACGGGCGCGGAAGCGAAAACTATCGCCGTCCAAATTGTTCCGCACGGCGCGACGAGACGGATTGATGCGGCTGATCCAGGTTGCGCACAAGTGCCTCCTTGCCCTGCGTTTTGAGAATGAGAGCGAGGAAAAAGCAAAGAAAGGAAGAACCGTGAATCCGCTAACTCAGTTCAAAAAAATACCGATTTTGCAACTTCTCATCGCACTGGCGCTTGTCGCGCGGGCTGCTGGTACAGCCCGGGCTGCAATAAGTGACTTTAACGGCGACGGCCACCCGGACTATGTGCTTCAGAATGCCTGCACGCATCAAACAGCGATTTGGTATCTCAATAACAACGTTTACATAGGCTCTGCGTGGGGCCCAACTCTTGGCTGGTGGTTTTTAGTTGGTGCAGCGGATTTTAATCGCGACAGCCATCCTGATTATGTCTTGTTGAATTCCAATAATGCGCCCGACACAGCGATCTGGTATTTATCGGGGCGAACGTTTGTTGGAAGCGCTTATGGGCCGAGCGTTCCCAGTGGCTGGGGATGGGTGGCTACAGGCGACTTTAACGGCGATGGGCATCCGGATTATGTGCTTTACAATCCGGGTACGCGTCAGACAGCGATCTGGTATCTCAACAATAACGTTTACGTCAGCGGCGGCTACGGGCCAACTCTTCCGAACGGCTGGGCATTGGTCGGTGCAGCGGATTTTAATCGCGACGGCCATCCTGATTATGTGCTTGAGCACGTCACGGGCCAGACCGCAATCTGGTATTTATCGGGGCGAACGTTTGTTGGAAGCGCTTATGGGCCGACCGTTCGCAGCGGCTGGGGATGGGCAGGCACAGCCGACTTTAACGGTGACGGCAATCCGGATTATGTGCTTTACAATGCCGATACGCGTCAGACAGCAATCTGGTATCTCAATAACAATGTTTACACAGGCTCCGCGTGGGGCCCAACTCTTCCTGCTGGCTGGAGCTTAGTCGCCGCTTGGTGTGCTCCATGGGACTATGGCTATGGCTGTTGCCAGTAAACGCTGCTCATCCGTCGCGAGAAATTCAGAAGCGAAAATCCGCGTAATTTGCAGTTAAAAAGTAAGAGATTCCTCCCGACCTTCGCATAAAGCTACGGTGCGCCAGGCGACTTCGCTTGGAGTCACCATTTCTGGCTTGACCATCACGAACGGTAACGCCCGCGGGAAGTTTTTTCCGAACGCCCGCGGTGGCGGGCTCACTGACTTGAATTTCACCCGATTCGTCTTAGCACCGCCGGGACACCTGCAGCCGGAACAGGCGATCCCGGGCTGCCGGAATCATCGCTGACGGTTATATTTCGCTTTACCGAATTTGAACGGCAAGCTTTTGCTTAACTCGTTCCCTGGTGTCCGGTCGAAAAATAGCGCTCGATGCTTCGTCGGCATGCTCCGGAAAGTGGCGTGCGGTCTCATGAATGTAACGAAGCTGTTCTTCGTAGCGCCGGTACCAGCAGCAGATCAAAAAGTGCAGTTGCTTCTTGAATAAAGTCGCGCCTATCGGCTGGCAACTATGCGACGATACAACGCCTCGTATCGAGGAACGACGCGATCGGCTGAGAATCTTTCGAGCACGCGAGCACGGCTCTGTTCACCCAGGCGTCGTGCCAAATTGGGAGATTCGACCAACCCGTCTAGCGCGGCCGCGGCAGCGGTTACATCTCCAAAAGGATATAAAGGAGAAGAGTCACCGATAACTTCGGGAATACCGCCGACACGAAAGGCGACGACGGGTTTGGCATAGAATGCCGTCTCGAGAATGCTCAGACCGAAGCTTTCGTATTCGGATGTGTAGAGTCCGGCATCTGCGGCCTCTAAATACTCTTCCACCGCAGCGGTGTTGTGGCGAACAATGACGCTGTCGCGGATTTCCAATTCGTCGAGCAATGGTTCGTAAGGCTCAAAAGAATCGCCTGCTAAGATAAACAATCGAATTCGCGTCCGGTTCTTCGACATGGCAATCGTGCGTAACAGTAAATCGATACGCTTGACAGGCCGCAAATTCGACATGTGTAGGACAAGAAATTTGTCGGCTAGGCCGAGATCGCGCCGAACTTCCTCGCGCCCTCTCTTTGATTTATTCGGAGTGAAGAAATTCGGAATCACTTCAATCGGTCGTTTCAAACGAAAGGTTTCCAGGGTTTGGTCCCGAAGGTTTTCTGAAACCGCCGTTACCGCATCGGAATGCACCAAGGCATGCTCGATGGCGGTGCGATAATCGGGATCCTGCCCCAGCAGAGTGGTATCGCTTCCATGCAAAGTTGTGATGATGCGCGGAGCAGACGGTCCTACGATCTGCGAGGCTAAACACGCAGCCAGGGCGTGTGGCACCGCGTAATGAACATGAAAAAGATCGAGCTGCTGGGAACGAGCCACTTCCGCCATTTTCACTGCGAGCGGCAGAGTATAGTCGGGACACGGGAACAAAGCGTTGTTCGCAAAATCAACCAGATGGAAATGAAGGCCTTCCTGCGGCAGATCTAGCCGAACAGGTTGAGCATAACTGAAGAAGTAAACTTCATGACCGCGCCGCGCCAATTCTGACCCGAGGGCCGTCGCCAGAATTCCACTCCCGCCAATCAACGGAAAACATGCAATCCCAATTTTGAGCGGCCCCGATTCCATTACAGTTCGGTATAGGCTCTATCGAAATCAGAAATTTCGTCGCGCTTGATGAATTTCACGTTGGGAGCGTCCGCCTTATTAATATAATGCTGCTCGCTCGCACCGGCTACGTAATGAGTGCATCGAATCACTGATTGCATCCAACGAAAACGCGTATCGCGAGTCGGGCTGATTTGCTTCGGACCGAATTCTCCCCCCGGAATCTCCAAAAACCGATTGCCGCCTTTGTGGAGCAACAATTTACCATCGCGGTAACGTGCGCGAACGATCTCTCCTTCATAAGGTTGATCGACAAAATAGTCTGATACCGCAACAGCACGGGCTCGGAACTCGGGCATGCTGGATCGCTCCACCCTTAAACCTTCGAGCAATCCCATGCGCCTGTACATCTCGAGACAAAAGTCGGCGACATTTGAACATTTTGTCTCCTTGAAGTGTGCAACCAAAGGCGGCGGAACATAATTTGGAAGTTGGCGCGCAGTTTTTTCCTGCCATTCCGGAAGGACGCGCTTGGCGTACTGGGGTGAAAACTGTTTTTGGATCCTGTTCTCGAATTGGAAGTTTAGGGCTACTTCCTGCTTGCTGGTTCGATCTCGCAAAATGGTAATCGTCTCGCGCGGGTCATGATCACTGTCATGAAAGAAAAAGACGATTTCACCGCCAATCTCTTTTTGGAGACGTCTGGCCGCCGAAATCTTAGCGAACAAAAATCGCTTGGGAAAAAATCCGCACGGCTGCTGGCCGAAACAAATAATCGGATGGCCCATCGCTCAGAACGACCTTCATCCTGCAGCGTGAGCTTCCGTGCCGCGAAAGATAGTTTGCTGCAAGACCGGCGCCACGATCAGCACAGCCGCGCATCCAATAAAATTGTACCAGAGATAACCGATATTCGTCGTAGCGAACAGGACGAAGACGAGCGTTTGGGCAAGGAGCGCCGCGAAAAACGCGGCCGATCCGGTAACTCGACGAATAAAGAAAGCTGCCAGAAAGAGACCGAGGATGCTGCCATAGAATACCGAGCCCAGAATGTTGCCCGCTTCGATCAGATTTTCGACCAAACTGGCAAACGAAGCGACTCCGATGGCAATTAAACCCCAGGCCGCTGTCAGCGCTTTCGCCGCGACGACATAATGATGGTCGCTCGCGTTCGGGCGAATCAACGGGCGATAAAAGTCGATCGCCGTTGTGGAACCGAGAGCATTCAGAGTTGCTGCCATCGCCGACATGGTCGCGCACAAGATCACCGCGATCAGCAATCCGACAAGCCCGTGCGGCATCTGCTGGAGAATAAAAGTAATGAATACGTAGTCCGATTCCTTGCTTTTTGGATCCGCGCCCGCTTGCTGGAGAATTGCCTTCGTTTGGTTGCGCAACTCGCGCGCCTGCCCGTCAAGTTCCCGCAACTTAGTCATGGCGACATCACGTTCGTTTGAGGAACCGTTCGGCGATGCGCTGGAGACAGCTCGAATAGCAGCGCGTTTCTGGGTGAAGACGTCATCGAATTGCGTTTTCAACGCCGCTAGCTGTGGCGCATAGCCGTTCTCCATCGCACGTTGGTACGCCGGCTGATTGAAATAAACAGGCGGTTTTTCGAATTGATAAAACATGAAGACGATCGCACCGAGCAGCAGAATGAAAAATTGCATTGGCACTTTCACGGCGGCATTGAAAAGCAATCCGAGACGACTCTCTTTGAGCGAGCCTCCCGCGAGATATCGTTGCACCTGCGATTGATCCGCCCCGAAATAGGAAAGCGCGAGAAAAAAACCGCCAATCAGGCCAGACCAGAATGTGTAGCGCTTGTGGGGATCAACAGAAAAATCGACCGCCTCAAGTTTGCCCATTTTGCCCGCAACCGAGAGCGTGCTTCCAAACGAGAGATCAGGCGATAGCCGGTAAACCGCCACTGCAAATGCAATCGCCATGCCGATCAAGATCACAACCATCTGGTAGCGTTGGGTGATGCTTACAATCTTGGTCCCGCCCACGACCGTGTAGATTATGACCAGTCCACCCGCGAGCCAGATCGTCAGATTCAAGCGCCACCCGACCAATGCGGAGAGAATAATGGCGGGCGCGTATATCGTGATGCCAGCAGCGATGCCTCGTTGCACAAGAAACAGGAATGCGCCGAGTAGCTGCGTCTTCCGATCGAATCGCTCGCCCAGGTACTGATAGGCCGTGTAAACTTTGAGCCGCTGATAGATCGGAACGAAGACGGCGCACACAACGATGAGCGCGAGTGGTTGCCCAAAATAATTCTGGATAAAACCTATGCCACTCTCGTACGCCTGGCCCGGCATGGAGAGAAACGTGATCGGCCCTGCCTGGGTCGCGAGCACCGAGAGTCCAATCGTGCCCCACTGAATACTCGCATCACCCTTGAGATATTGACCTAACGAGGCGGTTCCGCGGGTTCGCCAGAGCCCATAAAGCGGGATCGCCAGAATCGTGGCGATGAGAACGAGATAATCCAGCCGGTTCACGAAAACCGGAGGGTAAAGAGGTAGAGGAGCACCACCTCCACGGCAAAAAGCGAAAGCGCCAGGCCATACGCTTTGCGCCAGGAACGCGCATCTGGCTTACCATCTCCTGCGTTCATTTTCCTAATGACAGCATGTTCGCGACTAACCGGTAAGCTCCGGGGACGCCGGCCGGCAATTGCCTGAACCAGGAATAACTCGTGTAGATAAAGAAACCTTTCCCTGATTTCGCAACCAGCAGACCGCCATCGAGCGGCTTTTCCTTTGAGTCATTGGACGAAAGGATCGCTGTCCAGGCTGGATCCCACTTCTTGGGAAAGTAAAGTCCGCGTTCCTGCACCCATCCTTCAAAATCTTTCGACGTGATTTTGTTTGGAGTAGTCATGAGTGGATGATCCGGCGCAAGAATACGCACCTCCGCGTTTTCGTCAGTGACGCGGTCGCGCGAGATTTCCAAAGGATACGGCCCCAATTGATCAGTCTTAAGCTCTGCCAGAGTGTTGTATTGCGCGACAGCAACTCCGCCAGCTTTTACATACGCAAATAGTTCCGGCAACCAATTGGCAATTCGCTCCTGCGTGTTATAGGCGCGGACCCCCAGCACGACTGCAGAGAACTGCTTGAGGTTTTCAGCCGTGATATCGGACTCGCTCAAAATCTTCACCGAGTAACCAATCTGTTGGAGGCTTTCTGGAACATCATCGCCGGCGCCGGGGATGTAACCGATGCGTTCGCCTTTTTCGCGAATATCGGCGCGAACAAGCCTGGCTTCCGCCGGTGGCATCAGCGTGTGCACGCCGATGTGCGGATACGAAATGCGCACGCGCCCCAACGAATAGTCGCGGCCGTCAATTGAAACGACGGCTCGCAACGTCCCTTCGCTATTCTGTTCTGGTGGCTTGACGGTAAATGTGGCTACCGTCTCGGCATCGGCTGCCTTTAAATCTATCGGAATAGATGCCGGATAAACTCCCCACCCCTGCGGCACAGCCAGTTTAAGTTCTCCTTTCACCGGACCGGTGGCCGCCGTGACATGTACTCCAACGGATTTCGGTTGGTTCGTGGCGAAAACCAACACGCTGTTCACGACTTTCGCGAAAACGGGTGGCTCAATAACGAGCGGTCGCCGCAGCTCGCCCGCCACGGGATCGACCATGCGGTACTTCGTATCCACGATATAACGGAGTTCCTGGCCATTGATCTGCAGGACAATCTCGACGGGCAGATCGGGCGGATTTTCGGGCAGGCCGACCAAGGTTTGATCATCCACCGCGAAGGCGCCAAGCGTTCCAGATTTACGAAGCCAATAGGGCTGGGAATAAGGAGTATTCTCCGGAATCTTACACGACAGATCCCTCGTAACGAGTTCGTTGGATGGAAGCGCTGCGTCAATTTTCATCGAGTCGCCCGAGAGTGGAAAACGGATTTCCTGCAACGTGACTGGAATATTGCAGCGATTGATTGCCTCCAGCTTTATCGTCGCCGTCTGCCCTGGCGTCACGGCCCCGTTGGTTGTCGATGCTTCCACATGCAAGCCGAGGCAGGCGGCGATAATCCCATCCAACTCGGCTTTCTTCTCCGGGACCCAGGACTCATCCTTAATTCCATTCATCGCCTGCCGTAGTTTCAACAACTCAGGCACCGACGCAGCCGGGTCGGCTGGAAGAAACTGCGAAATGATCTGGCGAATCTGTGTAGCAATAGATTCCGAATTTGCCACGCGCGACCAGTTCGCATCGATGCCTTCGAAAAGCGAGTTCGTCATGGGCTGACCTTCCAGCAGTTTGAAGTATTCTTTTCGCGCGCCGCGTCGCGGGGGACTGCCTACGCCCTGGCTCTTGTGCATGCTCAGACTGGCGGCCGCGATTTCCGTGTACGCCTTTCCGAGAAGTGAATTGTAACCGCCTGCTTCCAAAACGGTCAGACCGGTCGGATCGAAAGGAAGGTTGCGGTTCGAAAAGAAAAATGGAGACGTGTTCCAAACCAGCCGCGTGGGGCGCCATGGTTTTACGAAAGCCAGTTGCTCTGGGAAACGATTGGGGTCACCGGCCGCCGAGAATGCTTCGCGCGCCAGAATGGCTGACGCCGTGTGATGGCCATGCGTCAATTGATCTTCCGGACTGAAGCGCGTCACTATCACGTCCGGTCGAAACTTCCGGACCACCCAGACCACATCGGACAGAATTTTGTCATGATCCCAGATGCGCATGGTCTCTTCAGCCGTCTTGGAAAACCCGAAGTCGATCGCTCGTGAGAAGAACTGTTTGCCATGGTCGACGCGCCGCGCTGCCAGTAATTCCTCAGTTCGAATAACGCCGAGTCTCTCACGCAGTTCCGGTCCAATTAAATTCTGACCGCCATCCCCTCGCGTAATCGAAAGATAAGCGGTCTCATAAAGTGAGCCGTTCGACCACAATGCCATGAGATTTGTGTTCTCATCATCGGGGTGAGCTGCAATGTAAAGAACCCGGCCAAGCACGTTGAGCTTCTGTAGTGCGAGCTGAATCTCGCCGGCATTCGATTGCTCATGAGATAACAACGGCGGCGCATCCGACGCATTGGCCACGCATCGGACGGCGAACATCGCAACCCAAATGGCTGATCGCCAACAGCGCGAAATGCTCTGGTGCGTCAAAGGCAACGTCGGACTCCCGGTTGTGAACGTCCCATCGAGCGCTATCGCCGTTCCTCCGAGGATAGCATGCGCTACGCGCTACTTATTGACGTCCTGCTTTGCTTCGAGTCGCGTGATTAATGCTTGGATGCTCTGTTTCTGCGCATCCGTAGGAGCAGTAGCTTGGGCCTTCTTGGCATCGCTGGCCGCGCCGGCGAAATCACCTGCTGCAGACTTAATGCGGGCGCGCGCAAGATCTCCGTAAACTCCCTGCGGAAACCGTTTGTCGACATCTTTGAAGATCTCCATCGCTTCAGCGTTCTGTTTCTGATTCTGCAAGCGTCG
>QHQO01000180.1 GCA_003221195.1 Verrucomicrobiota bacterium | reverse complement strand
CACCAACAGTCATAGTGAGCGAGGAGGTCAGCGTGGATTTTGTTGAGCGACTGATTGGCATATCGTTAGACAGCAACAATGGAATGTTTGAGGCTTTCATGATTCTCGCTGTTGTCCTGACCGCAGCGCGTGCGCATTTTGCGGTGAGGCGCACGAACTGCGTCATGCAAGCAAAACGCGTTCGGATGGCGCGCGCCCTTCACGTCTACCGCATAGCCAATCCCGATGGGCATGGCAATGTAGGGTATCTCTTCACTGGCTCTCACTGTGAAGGCGGTTAATGCGATCGCGGTCATGGTTATCAGCGTTTTCATTTTGGTGCTCAGTTTTATTCTGACAGCACGTAAACGAGCCTGGCGTTGTCCGCCTGTAAGACGGTGATCGTTTTACCGGCCGCTGAAAGCTGCGCTGGTTTGCTCGATAGATCGACGGACAAAAGCAGGCTTCCCTCGTCCGTCACCATTGGCGCTGGCGGATGAGCGGGAATCACGGTCGGCGGCAGCGCGGTTGTGGATGTGCCGGAATAAGAGCCGTGCCCGTAACCGTTAGGACCGTAGACATTGACAGAGCCGCTGTGAGTTGTCGTTGCCGTATTGGGGATTATTAGCGGAGTGGAATTCATGGTCGTAGCACCAGTCTCCACGTCCACAGTTCGCCGTGCAAAGAACGCTCTGCCGTCCCTTACACCCATGTAGCGCACTGTTTCTACTCCCGTTGGCGTGGTGCGCCCAAACATATCAGCTTTCCCCATAATGTTGGGCATGTTCTTTTCCTTGGAAATACGCAGCACGGTATCGCCAACACCGGCAACCTGCGTAGTTCCGACGCGCCCTCCGCCAACGATGTGCGAGCGTTCTTGCACGTCTGCGCAGCTCGTGATCGCGGCAGCGAGTGACAGTCCAATCAGTCGCGGGATAGCTTTCATGGCGCGCATTGCACCAGCGAACGCAGCAGAAAGCGAGCGCAAAAATGATCAAACGCTCGGCGGGTGTTGCGACGTTTCCACGTACGCGCGCACGCGCGCGAGCCTAGCATTTCGTTCACGGTCGTTTTCTACGGCCTCAGAATTTTTGGCTGCAAAATGGCGCAATTCTGCGCAAGGCGGCGCGAATCCGAAATGGCTAAGACGGAAAGTCAGCTTAAATTTTGGATTGCGCATTGGGACTTGCGGATTTGGGATGGCGTGGTGGTTCGCAGAATCCTGAGCATCATCGAAATCGCAGTTCTCAGCGTGCTGGTCCTCACGACACGCTGCGCGGATTATCAGGACGTTTTTGTCACTGGAAATATTTATTTCACCGATGCCGATTGTTACGCGCGGATGACGCGTGTGCAGATGTGCTCGGAACATCCGGGATTGATCGTACGGCACCATGAGTTCGAGAACTTCCCGACAGGGACAACTCCGCATACAACTGCGCCGCTCGATTATCTCATTCTGGCGTTCTCGATTTTCCTGAAGCCATTCAGCGCACATGCGATCGATCTGGCAGGCGCATTTATTTCGCCGTTGCTCGCGCTGCTCGGAGGTTGGTTTCTGTGGTGGTGGTTAAAGCAAATGAAGTTTCGATACCGCTGGATCACCCTGATCGTGTACGCGATCAGTCCTATTCTCGTTCATGGAACGGAGCTCGGCAGGCCCGATCATCAATCCTTGCTGATGCTGCTTGTGACAATCGCGATTTGCGCAGAATGGAGCATGCAGGCAGAACTCGGCGCTTCTGCCGCTACTGATCGCATCAAATGGGGCATCGTTAGTGGAGTCGCATGGGGATTGGCGATCTGGACCTCGGCTTATGAGTCTCTCGTTTTATTTCTGCTTGTGATGGTTGTGAGTGCGTTTAAGAACCCGAAGGCGATTTCGGCCGGGTCTCGGCGCGCCGGTTGGCTTTCTTTTGTTCTCGTCATGGTGGCCGCGCTTTTAATCGAGCGACGCATCCAGTCATTTTCCATCTTGTATTCCGACCCGCTGTTCCAAAACTGGGCGCGCACGATTGGCGAACTCCAGCATGTCTCTCCCGCAAATCCAATCTGGTTGCGATGGTGCGGTTATTTGCTCCTGATCACGCCGTTACTCATTTGGATTAACCTAACCAGGAAGAAGGGCGAGGAGACACCAACGTTTGTTCTCGTGCTTCTCATTGCTACCTATGTCCTGACAATTTGGCAGGCGCGCTGGGGATACTTCTTTGTAATGGTCTTCGCGTTTGCGCTGCCGTGTTTGCTCGAGCCGGTCAAATCGCGTGGGGCCGTTTGGATCGTATTTTTCCTGTCAATCTTTCCGATTGTGCGCGATTGGGATGAAAAGCTTTCGCCAAGCGAAGCGGAACTCGCGCTTCGGCTGGAACAGCGCAACGAATTGGTACAGTTGCGCGACGTGGCACTCAGTTTGCGATCGACAGAAATTCGCGCGTTCCTTGCGCCGTGGTGGCTTTCACCATCGATCGCATATTGGTCCGGGCAGCCCGGGATTGCTGGAAGCTCGCACGAAAGCTTGGACGGCATCGCGGACAGCGCGCAATTTTTCCTTTGCGACGATTGGCAAAAAGCGCGCCAAATTCTGCAAAATCATAAGGCAGGGTGGGTTTTTGCTTACAATTCCGAACGTGTGGCGCAAAACTCGACGGCAATTTTGAGTCAGGCAGCGCCTGCGCACCCGCTGTGCCGCGTATTGGATAGGACCCCAGGCCGCGTGCCGCCATTCCTGATTTTCGCTGCGCAGAATGGAACGTGCAAACTGTACCGCACTGTTTCGCAATAAAAATTGCGCTCGGAAGCGAGAATTCGTTGACATATGTTGACGACTGTCCCAATACTACCGGATGCTCAAAAGATTCGTCCCGCAAAAGCCGATGCCGCCGGTTCGAGAAGAACCGCGGTTTTCGGGTCCAGATGAAAATAATCATCCTGCGAATGGCGAAGAACCAATAATAACCTCAACAATCATCGATAAACCAAAACCTATGGCAGATCACGGTGGCAAAGACATCCTCTCGAGCGATGTCGAAATCAAAGGCTCGATCAAGTTCCAAAAAGAACTTCTCATCGACGGGAAGGTCGAAGGGGAAATCAATTCCGACGGCGTCTTGACGATTGGTGAAAACGCTGACATTCGCGGCGAAGTAAAAACCAAATCGATCACCGTCTATGGCAAAGTGCACGGCAACATCACGGTGGCCGAGCGTTGCGAGCTAAAATCAAAATGCACATTGCAGGGAGATTTGAAAGCAGCGCGCCTTGTCATTGAAGAGGGAGCAACTTTTATTGGCAAATCGGAAGTCACCAGTGGCTCGATTTCCGCGAAGTCGGCCCCGGCCCGCCCGGAAGTCGTGCGGTCCAGCGAGCCAATCAAGGCGGCATTCGGAGGGCGCTGAGAGAGAAGGGAATCCAGGGGTTAGCGTCCGGTGGCCAGTCCGTCGCCTGCAAAAGTCAGTCTTGAATGTCCACACTGTGGCTTCAAGCAGATGGAGTATGCAGCGGCGAAAAGCTCGATTTGTCGCCAATGCGGGCGCTACTTCTCTCCGTTTGCGCCAAAACCCGGCCTAAAGCTGCGGGTCCGCGAAGAAGCGCCTGCTGCTGCACCAGCCAGCTCTTCCATCCTCGGCAAATTTGAGGATTTTTGGAAACGGCAACACAGCTCTGTTATCGAGTGTTTCGAATGCAAACGGAAACAACAGGTTTGTGGCACCGCGACGTCCACAATCTGCCCGTCGTGCAGCGCGCACATCGATCTGCGCGACTACAAAATTACCAGCGGCTTCAGCCGGACGATTCGGACACGGGGAGACGTACATCTCACGGGCAAAGGCGATTTGGGCAGCAGCAGTGTGGTCTGTCGGTGCGCCTTAATTGAGGGCAGACTCCGAGGCAATCTGCATTGCGACGATACGGCGACGATCAACTTCGCAGGGAAAATTCCGGGGCGGATCAGCGCGCGGCGCGTCATAGTTGAGCGCAAAGCCGATATTCATTGCTTTCGACGGCTTCAGGCGGAAAGCATCGAGATCAAGGGAAGGATGTCGGGAGAGATCATTGCCCAAACCGTGGAGATTCAAAAAAAAGGCGCACTCGAAGGCGATGTCACTGCGAGGGCAATTTCGGTGGAAAAAGGCGGCATGTTTTCCGGTCAGCTTGTGATTGGCCGGGCCGATCTTACGCAGGGAGAACTGTTGCAGGAACGGAAGCCCGACATTCCGCCCATTCCAGAGGGCGATTTTTCGGGGGTCGACCCGCGGCCTTTGCCTGCGACCTAACAGCAATATTTCTCCATGCAAAGACTGCATCCACGCAGTCCGTACGAGAAACTTGGCGGCTATGTGCATCTGCCGCGTTTGATCGACAAAGCCAGGCTTCACCGCAAGGGCCTGCTCAACGGCTACAACTATAAAACCGTCGGGTTCGACAAACATCTACTGGCTTTCGTGAGAATTGACGGCGACGCGTTTGAAGAAATCGTCAACAAACTGGATGAGGATGACGCAATTCTAAAATGGGTGCAGACAAACGGTGCGCGGCATTCTCCCGAAGCAATTGAACAGTGGAACCAGGCGATGATTTCACGGCATCCAGACACGGCCGCAAAAAAGGCGCGTTTCCTGCACTTTCTAAAGGAGGCCGGTGGCGAAGGGCGTAAAGATATTCGGACTTATTTCGATCTGATCGAGTTTGACGAAGGACGATTGAAATGAGGACAAGGTTACAAAGTTAAAAGAGTTAAGAAGTTACAAGGTTCGGCATTCCTTTTCGGATCATCGGCTTCCCTTTTAACTTTTTAACTTTGTAATGCTTTTAACTTTCCGAATTCGCCATTCGGATTTCGTACTCAACAATCATGTTTTGATCGTCCTGAGAATGGCGTCCGCATTCTCCAATGTTTCTTTGCTTCCGATATCGAGCCATTTCCCCTTGATCTGGTACGTCTTTACTGGTTTACGCGTGTAAAGCCATTGCACGAACCGGCCCGGTTGATCGGGGTTATTGCCAGCTGCAAGGTATGTGGTCAGGAGAGAGAGGACCGCACGCGAGTAATAGTAAAGGGCGATCGCGGCCAACGTTCCGCGCGGCTTCTGTGGTTTCTCTTCCAGGTGAGTAATGATTCCATCGTCGTCGATTAAGACGTTGCCGTACTTTTTGATTGCTTCGCGATCGCCAACATCATAGACGCCAACGGTTGCTTCGCTTCCTTTGGCGCAAACCACAAATCCCTCGAGTGACTCAGTAAACAAATTGTCGCCGGCAACAATGAGGAGACTGCTTTGGCTCAAGTTCTCGCGCGTCGCGACAAAATTGATATCTCCAATTGCTCCCAGCTTATCGTCGTCGCTCTTGGAGCCATCGTTTACAATTTTGAATTTGAATCGCGGATGTCGATCTTGATAACCCTCACTCCAAGCCTGAAAGTCCCCCGCGAATTTGTCGTTCGTCACTACATAAATCGTCTCCAGATCGGGAATATCCTGAAGGTTATCCACCACCCATTCAACGATCGGCTTACCACCGACGACGAGCAGCGGCTTCGCTTTGTTGAGGGTCAGTGGATAAAGGCGTGTTGCATAGCCGGCCGCGAGGATTAGAGCGTTCATAAGGTTAAGAAAGCAGAGCTGTACGCGCTTCTTACTACTTCGATTTTGAAGCGCCACCACCCAGAATCGCATTTTGAAGGCGCTGCTGGATCGTCCTGATGCGATGCGAATCGGTAATCTTGGCACGTGTGGAACGATCCACGACATACAAAGTATCAATGGCTGCGCCTGCCTGCGTGTTGATGCGAGAGAGCGGGACTAAAAGATTTTCGCGGTCAAGGCAGGTCAAGACATCGTAAAGTAAACCGATCCGGTCCGGTGCCTGAATCTCAATAAGCGCGTACACCGGATGCGTTTTGTTATCGATTGCGATCCGCGTTGGAAATTCAATTCCTGTCGTAAGACGATGGCTTTGGTGCTTCGCTTTTTCGATTAACGGAAGGAAATCAAAGCTCTCGTCTTCGAGCGCTCGCCGCAAAGTTTGCTCTACCAGCGTGAAGTCGCGCTGATGTGTGACAGGTCGTGCTTTCGTGTCACACACACGAAAAACGCACAGCAGAACGTTGTCCCCCCGCGGATAGATATCAGCGCTCAAAATATTCAAAGGTACAACCGAAAATGAGCCGGCCACTTTTGCCAATAACCGTTCACGCTCCCACGTATAGAAGATGACAACAGTGTGACCCTGTTCCGGAACGGCCTTCCATTGGATTGCCGGAGCCAGGGGGGAATCTCCCTCGCTGGAAACATTCTCCAGAAACGACCGGAATAGTTTCAGGTGCTCGATGATCTCTGGCACGTCGCTAGCGCGAAAATAATTGTCGGGCATGAACTCAAAGTGAGCTTCAATCTCGCCTGCAAAATCCGAGGGAAGCTTTGCTGTCACTGACGCCTGCAAGCTCGCACGCTGGACTTTTGTCCGCTCGTAGTAAGACCTTTGGTCCGCGAGACAGCGGGAGGTCTCGTGAAATAGCGCCCATACCAGAGATTCTTTCCAATCCGACCACTCCTCCGCACTTGTGCCCTGGCCATCCGCCAGAGTAAGCAGCATTAACGCGTTTAGGTTTTTCTGGTGCTTCACGATGTGAGCGAAGTCTGTCACTGTTGCCGGATCATCAAGGTTTCTTTGCTGCGCCGTCTGCGAAAGCGTGAGGTGATGATCAACCAACAGGATAAGAGACTTGCGCTGCTCGGACGACAATTGCAGACGCGCAGCGACACGCTGGGCAAAGAGCGCGCTCGCCTCGGAGTGTGGCCTGGCACCAACTGCTTTACCGCTGTCGTGTAGAAGGAGCGCGAGATAGAGCACAAATGGGTCCTCCAGTTTCTCGAAAATCTTGCGATAAGGAACCAGCTTCGGATCGTTCGTCTGCGTCAAGGCATCAAGTTTATGGATGCACACCAATGTGTGCTCGTCGGCCGTGTAACGATGCAGAAACTCATGCTGCACCAGACATGTAAGCTGTCCGAATTCGGGAATGTAGCGCCCAAGAAAATCGACCCGATGCATCATTCTGAGAATGCGGCCCACTCTTCCCTTTTTGGATAGAATGTCCTTGAAAATCGCACGTGGTCCGCGGGCATACTGATACGTGCGGGTGACCTGGCCGAGGCTTCGGCTTAGCAGATCCTCGAGCTCCGGGCTCAGATCCAGGCCGCGTTCCTGCGCGATTTCAAATGCTCGCATCATCTGCTCGGGATCCCTGCGAAAAAGATCGCGACGCGCCGGGTGCAACTGCTTGTTGCGAACGAAGAAAAAATCTCCCACAGCAGTTTTGTGCGTTCGCATCAGCGGAAGAAAACTGAACAGAGAACGGGTCTTGTTTGTGACATATCCGCTTACAAATTGCTCCGTTATGCGTTCCGTGACCCGGAAGATGTTTCGCGTGTGCTCGTAATAATCCCGCATGAGCTCCTCGCTGCCCCGAAAGTCTTCTGGGTTCCCAGAAGAATAATCGAGGCGTTTTGCGATCTGTTCCTGCAAACTAATGTGAAGAATGTCGGTCGCGCGTCCCGTCGCGTAATGTAAAGCGGTGCGCAAACGCAGGAGAAAATCGTACGCGTTTTCTATCCGACGCTGGTCGCTTTCGCTCAGCCAGTCTTTTCCCACAAGCTGGTTCGTGCTCAGTGAACCCTCTTTGAAATAGGTCATCCAAAGAAGGTTTTGATAATCGCGCAGGCCGCCGCATCCACTTTTCAGGTTCGGTTCCTGGAGATAGACACTGTCGCCGAATTTCTTGTGGCGGGCGACCTGATCCTGTATGCGCAGTTCAACGTATTCTCGTTCAGATCCATCGACACACTTCGAACGAAATTGCCGCCGAAATTCCCGTGCCAGATCGGCATCGCCCGCGAGAAACCGCGATTCCAGCATGGCAGTCTTTGTGCGCATGTCCTGATTTGCTTGAGCGACCGCTTCTTTGATCGAGCGCGTGGAGTGTCCAACCTTGAAACCGCTGTCCCATAGGAGATAAAGAACCTGCTGCACCATCTCCTCCAGATGCGGCGAAATTCCCTTCTTTTCCTGGTCATGCAAAAGCATCACATCGATGTCACTAAACGGGTTCAGCTCGCCCCGGCCATATCCACCAAGAGCAACTAAGGCAAGTGGGACTTTGGCGGCCCCGTTTCCGCGAGCAGAGGTTTCAGCAGCCCCGAAAACATACTGCAATAAAACGTCAACCAGCTCGGCGCGCCGGGCGCAAATTTCACGACCACCGCCACCCGCCTGATGCTTCAGACGCAACCGATGCTCCTCGACCTTCAGAAACTTCTTGTAAAGCGGAAGGACTTCGGTTGGGCGTCTGGTACCCGTCGCTGCAAGGCGGCTTGCGGCGTGCGCCAACACTTGCTCTAGATGACGGGACGTTTTCATCGTCAATGCGGATTGCTCTTCAATCTAAAATTGGATCTTGAAAATCCAAATCGATCTCAGACGGAGAAGAAGCAATCGGTCAGTGACGAATGTTTCACCCTGGCGACAAGACGTTATACCCGCCGAGGTTCAATATTTCAAAAATGAAGCCACCGGTGTCGGCGCGAGCTGCTTACGGCCATCGAGGGACTCCAATTCAATGAGAAACTGTGCTTCAAGGAGGCGTCCCCCCGCTTTGCGAATTAGGACAGCGGCAGCGGCAGAAGTTCCGCCCGTGGCCAGCAAATCATCTACCAGCACAATTTGTTCACCTGCGTTAATAGCATCGATGTGCATCTCCATTTCCGCTTCGCCGTACTCGAGCGAGTAACTGGCCACCTCAGTCTGGAAAGGAAGCTTGCCGCGCTTTCGAATCGGAACGAAACCGACACCAAGCTCATACGCCACCGCCGATCCAAAGAGGAACCCGCGCGCGTCGATCCCAACGATCTTATCCACTTTTCTCCCGCGGCAACGATCCAAAAACAGATCTATGGACGCGTGGAAAAGGACGGGGTCACTCAAGACCGGCGTGATATCTTTGAATACGATCCCCTTCTTCGGAAAGTCGGGCACATCGCGTACGGCGGCGCGTAGTCTTTCAACAGTATCCAAAGCCATCCGCGCGAATGCTAGCGGGCGCTTCGAAAACGTCAATCAGGACTCACCGGCACACGGGTCTTCCTCCCTTCCTTCCGTTTTTGTCCCAGCCACGCCCACCTACTACGGAGAAACAAATGTTGCTCCCTGTGAAGTCGCTACTACGTGCTGAATTCATATCCTCGCGCATTTCGCAGGCAGAGCGACGAAGGCGCAAATTGCCAAGTAGAGAGCCTGCCTTACAGTAGGTTTTCTTAGAGTGGACCGCTATCTTCTAATCATTTCGACAATCTGTTTTCTCGCTGCGGTGGTGCGTACCGCGATCGCTTTGCGCGCCGGAGTTTTTCGACCAGGAAGATTTAATTTTCTCGCGATTGGGCTAGGCTTTCTTTTTCAAACGGCGTTCATGTCGATCCGCGGCCATGCGCTGGGACGTTGTCCGCTGACGAACCTGTTCGAGGTCTTTATCTTTCTCGCTTGGTCGGTAGCCCTCATTTACATGCTGGTCGGCCCAGCCTACCGTCTTTCACTCATGGGCGCGTTCACGGCGCCGCTGGTCGTCCTCCTGCAAGGTCTTGCGTTGATTGCGCCAATCGATGTTCGTCATCCAGTCAAGGTGCCCGCCAATTCTTCACTGGAATTTCATGCATCGGTTTCGCTGGTGGCTTATGGCGCCTTCGCACTCGCCTGCATCGCCGGGGTAATGTATCTGGTGCAGGATCGCCAGCTCAAAACACATCAATTGCGTTCGATTTTTTATCACCTGCCGCCGCTCACTGATCTCTTTGCGGCAATCATCCGCCTGCTTTGGTTGGGTTTCATTCTATATACCGCCGGGATTGCCAGTGGCTTTTTTACGGGGCAACCGCTGCCGCGCGTACAAGTCGTGGCTGCGATAGCCGTTTGGTTGCTTTATGCAGCGATCCTGCAAGGCCGGTATTTTCGGCGAATCGCGCCAAAGCGAGTTGCAGCACTTTGCATTATCGGATTTAGCGCAGCTTTGACTCTTCTCTGGGGAATTACGTTCTCGGCGCAAACGCACTCTGTCCCATGAATCTTTTCTGCGTCGGCCTCAGTCATCACACTGCAAATGTACAAACGCGAGAACGTTTCGCCGGCAGCGCTGGTGCGGAACACACTCTTCGCACCGCAGGCTGCGCGGAAGCGTTGGTGCTCGCCACCTGCAACCGCGTGGAAGTCTATGGCGCGTCAGAGAAGCGCGTGTCAACGGATGAGATTGCTCAATCCTTATTGCAAAGCAGCGAGGTCGGTGATGGCGGCCACACTAGTGGGTTACCGTTCTACCGTTACGAAGCTGAAAAGTGCGTACAACATCTGTTCCGAGTCGCATCCGGACTCGATTCGATGGTCGTAGGCGAGACAGAAATTCTGGGACAAACAAAAAAGGCTTACCAATCCGCGCGCGCGTCTGGCGCGGTTGGCCCCTGCCTTCATCGCTTGTTTCAACGGGCCTTTCGTGTGGCGAAGCAGGTTCGCACCCGAACCGAAATTACACGCGGGTCGGTGTCCGTTGGCTCCGTTGCGGTTGATCTGGCTCAGAAGATTTTCGGTGAACTTGGCAATTGTAAAGTCTTGGTTTTGGGAGCTGGTGAAACGAGCGAGCGCACAGCACGCGCGCTCATTTCCCGAGGTGTCAACGACCTGCGCGTGAGCAATCGCTCAAATGATCGCGGTCAGGAATTGGCACAACGAGTAGGTGGCCAGGCCGTCCAGTTCGATAAGTGGCCGCAGCAATGCCGCGAGATCGATATCCTGATTACATCGACTTCTTCGGAAACTCCATTACTGACCCCAACAAATCTGGAACCCATGTTGGCCAATCGGGTCGATCGTCCGCTTTTCATCATCGATATCGCCGTTCCGCGCGATGTCGATCCCGCAGTAAACGAAATGGAAGGCGTCTATCTTTACGATATAGATGCATTGCGGTCAGTAGCGGAGCAGTCGCTGGCAGTGCGCCGGCAGCAAATCGCTTCTGCCGAAGCGATCATTGCCGAACATGTCGCAGATTTCCTGGAGAAAGTTTCCTCCGAACTGAATCGCGTCTCGCGGATCACCGGGCATCCACCGGTCGCTGACAGTTCATTACACGCATCGCAGCTTTAGGGAAGCAGGCAGCTTCCCCTATCCTCTATCGCGAATTACATTCCCGCGGTGACGAGAAAAATCATCCTTGGCACGCGCGGCAGCGAGCTCGCACGTGCGCAAGCCCGTTTGGTTGAAAAAGCAATTCAAGCGACGCAACCGGACACAAAAATCGAAACAAGAATCATCACGACACGAGGCGACAAAGCCACGCTTCTTGAGCGTGAAGCTGGTCGCAAAGGATTGTTCACAGCAGAAATCGAGCGGGCTCTTCTTCGCGGCAACGTCGATGTCGCGATCCACAGCGCAAAAGATCTTCCGAGTGAAACCAATCCGGACGCAGAAATTGTTGCGGTTCTTCCTCGCGGACCGACGGATGACGTGCTGGTTTCGAAGCATCCGGGCGGGTTCGCTTCGTTGCCGCAGAGCGCCGCCGTCGCCACAGGCAGCGTGAGAAGGAAACGCCAATTGCTGTGGAAACGCGCAGATCTCAAACTCGTCGACCTTCGCGGAAACGTTCCAACGCGATTGCGCAAACTGACCGATAACAATTGGGACGCCATCGTGCTGGCTCGCGCAGGGCTAGCACGGCTCAGCCTATCTCTGGCTGATCACGAGCTCAGCTTCGAGGGCAGACAATTGTTCATTGAAATCCTTCCACCCGAAATTTTTCTACCTGCAGGTGGCCAGGGAATCATTGCGCTTCAAGTTCGTGTGAATGATGAAAACATGAAGGCTATCGTCGACCTCGTGAACGATCACAGGACATTGCTTTGTTTGCGAGCAGAGCGAGAGTTTCTGCGCTTGTTGCATGGCGACTGCAATTGTCCGGTGGGCGTGCTGGCGACAATTGAAAGCGACAAAATGAAACTGAGGGCTCAACTGTTTACTGATCAATCAGCAGCACCGAGGGAGGCTCAACTGGAAGGCCCTCATGATGAGCTTGAACGTCTAGCGGTGCAGTTATTAAATCGATTGCAAGCACCAGTCGCCGAGCAAGGCTACGGCTTACCAGATTGAGCATGAGTAAGACTGGTAAGGTTTATCTCGTTGGTGCCGGCCCAGGCGACCCCGGCTTGGTAACATTGCGTGCCAAGGAGTGCATCGAGAATGCGGACGCGATCATTTACGATCACCTTGCAAATCCCGAGACGCTCGGCTGGGCGCGGGACGATGCTGAAATCACTTACGTCGGCAAAACGCCTGGCGAATCGCGAAGCAACCAGAATGAAATTAATGCGTTGCTGATCAAGAAAGCGCACGAAGGGAAGCAGGTCGTTCGGTTGAAAGGCGGGGATCCTTTCGTGTTTGGTCGAGGCGCTGAAGAAGCGCAGGCGATCGCCGAAGCAGGTATTCCATTCGAAGTTGTGCCTGGAATCACCTCGTCCATCGCCGGGCCGGCTTATGCAGGCATTCCCGTGACGCATCGGGCGCACAATTCTCATGTGACATTCTTTACGGGACATGAAAATCCCGCGAAGACGGAAAGTGCAATCGATTACGCAGCGCTGGCGAAACTTGGCGGGACCCAGGTAATGTTGATGGGCGTGGAACGCCTCGGGTCGATCACGAGCGAAATGCTGAAGCACGGTGTCCGCGGCGATTTGCCGGTCGCGCTGGTTCGCTGGGCGACGACTGGGCAACAAGAAACGCTCACCGGCACACTTGGCGATATTGCCCAGAAGGCAGTGACCAACGCTTTTGCAGCGCCTGCAGTCGCAGTATTTGGAGAAGTTGTCACGTTGCGAGACAAGCTCAATTGGTACGAAAAGCGCCCGCTCCTTGGAAAAAGAATTGTCGTTACTCGAACGAGAAAACAAGCCAGTGTGTTAAGCAGCAAACTACGCTCCTTGGGCGCTGACATCATTGAACTGCCCACGATTCGCATCGGGCCGCCGATTGATTTACGCGAATTCGCAGAACTTGTGCAGGATGCGCACATGTACGACTGGATTGTGTTTACCAGCGCAAATGGAGTTGAAGCTTTTTTCAATATTTTCTTCAAACTATATGACGATGCGCGCGAGATCGGCGGCGCCCGGATTGCCGCCATCGGTCCGGCTACAGCTCAACGGGTGAAAGACTTTCATCTGCATGTCGACCTTCAGCCGAAGGAATTCGTTGCTGAGGACGTTGTGCGGGAATTCAAAAAGCAGGGAAGCATTGAAAATTTGAACATCCTTTTGGTGCGCGCGGAAAAAGCGCGGGACGTACTTCCAAAGGGGCTCTCCGGCTTGGGAGCGATCGTGGACGAAGCATTCGCATATCGGAACTTGCCCGAGACGCGCGATCCGATCGGCGCGCGGCAACAACTAGCGAAGCGCGGGGCCGATTTGATTACCTTCACCAGTTCTTCAACGGTGGAAAATTTTCTCTCTTTGGGCCTGCCTTGGCCGAAAGGAATGCAAGTTGCCAGCATTGGCCCCATCACGTCGCAAACAGCGCGCGACAATGGTTTGAAGGTCGAAGTCGAAGCAAAGCGCCACGATATTGACGGCTTGGTAGAAGCAATCGGCGCCTTCTTTGCCCGGAAGGCTGCTACGAATAGTTAAAAAGTTAAATTGGGCGTCAGAAATGGCGTTGCCCAAACAACCTTTTAACTTTGAAATATTTTAACTTTTAACCTTGTGGATTAAATCGGAACCTGGTTCGGCCGCGCTTGGCGTTGGCTTTGGCTTTGCGGCGATGCTTCTGCGAAGGCGTCTCGAAGGCGCGCAAACGACGGACCTCCTCGAGAATGCCCTCGGCATCCAGCTTGTTCTTCAGCCGCTTCAACGCGCGATCAACAGGCTCACCTTTGCGAACAATCACTTCTGGCATCAATAATCACTCCTGACTTTAGCGATAGATTCCTAATCGGCGAGCGGGAGCCTACTCGGACCCGGCGGCCCCGTCAAATCTACTCGGAAAAGTGCCTCCGGGAGCCTCAGACCTGGCAGTGGACATGGACCGGGACTTCAGAAGCGACTCAGCGCTGGGCAAGCGGATTGGCTGCTGCCGCTTTCTGGGTAACCTCGCGTCGCAAGGCTGTAGCGCCGCCACCGCGGGCGCGCGTCCACCACAGCACAATAGGTGAGGCGATAAAGATCGAGGAGTAAGTGCCGACAACCACGCCGATAATGATGGCAAGCGAGAAGTCGCGCAGCACCGCGCCGCCGAACAAAAACAGACAAAGAATCGGGATAAGCGTCACCGTGCTCGTAAGGATTGTTCGGCTCAGCGTCTGGTTAATGCTCGAGTTCATGATCTCCTCAATCGTCCCACGCCGCCCGCTGGCGAGGCCTTCCCGAATCCGGTCGTAAACGACAATGGTGTCGTTGATCGAATAGCCGGCGACGGTAAGCACAGCGCCGACGATGGTGAGGGTCAATTCGCGGCCGAAGAGAGCGAACACGCCGACGGTCATAAGCACGTCATGCAACAGCGCGACAATCGCGCCTACGGCAAAAGAAAGTTGAAACCGGAAGGTTACGAAAATCAAAATACCCAGGATGCCCAAGCCGAGCGCGATTAACGAATTTTTTGCCAGTTCACCACCTACGAGCGCACCGACCCGTTCCGAGCCTTCCACTCTAAAGCCAGAACTTGGCAGCGTCTGCGTAACTTGCTTTTCCACCTTGTCGCTGGTGTTTAATGGCGTGCGGATGGTGATGTAACTCCTGCCGACTTGTGTGGATTCCTGGATGGAAGCATCAGCGAGACCAATTGGCTTCAGCGCACCGCGCACCTGTCCAATATCGATCTTGCCAGGTGCGCTCAATGTGATGAGGTCGCCGCCG
>QHQO01000021.1 GCA_003221195.1 Verrucomicrobiota bacterium | reverse complement strand
AGAACATTGCGTTGCGGACAAAGTGTGAAGCGCCTTGCGGCTGAATTCATCGGGACCTTTGCTCTCGTCTTCGCCGGGACAGGCGCAATCGTCATTGACGAAACCACCGGTGGTGCAGTTACGCATGTTGGCGTGGCGCTGACATTCGGCCTGATCGTGCTCGCAATGATCTACACGGTCGGTGACATTTCCGGCGCGCACCTAAATCCTGCTGTGAGTCTGGGGTTTTTTGCGGCGGGACGCTTCCCACTTCGGGAAGTGATCCCATATATCGTGAGTCAATGTGTCGGAGCCTTAACGGCTAGTGGCACATTGCACGTTCTCTTTCCGCAAAACGAGATGCTGGGCACGACAGTTCCCGCCGGCTCCGCGATGCAGTCATTTGTCCTCGAGTTGATTCTGACGGCAATCTTGATGTTTGTAATCCTCGGGGTTTCAACTGGAGCGGCTGAGAAAGGCATCACTGCAGGAATGGTTGTTGGCGCTGTCATTGGCTTAGAAGCGATGTTTGCAGGACCGATTTGTGGAGCGTCGATGAACCCAGCGCGATCGCTCGGACCCGCGCTAATGTCCGGTCATTTGCAGCATCTCTGGATTTACGTCGTCGCTCCTGTTACCGGTGCTTGTATTGGCGTCCTGGGCTGCCGTTGTGTGAGGAAATCCGGATGTTGCTCGGGGAAACCTTCGCGTTGCGCCGAAGACCTTTCGTGAAGCGAGAAAAAACGCTGATTCCAAGCGATCTGGGGGAGTGCGGCAAAGCTGATTCGACGCAGATTTCACAAAGTCTGCATCTTTTCGGTCGTTTCCTCGTCAGTCACATTGAGATGAAAACCATCGAACCTGATACTGTTCGTGAGCACGTTCGTGCCCGCTACGGAAACATCGCCGTGAACGGCGGTGGATGTTGTGGCAGCGTGGATGGCTGCTGTGGCAGTGAAAATAGTTGCGATCAGCGGCTGGGTTACTCGGCGGTCCACGTAGCGTCTGTGCCCGAAGGTTCTAATCTGGGATTGGGTTGCGCCAATCCCATGGCGATCGCCTCCATTCGCCCCGGCGAGACTATTCTCGATCTTGGTTCAGGTGCGGGCTTCGATTGTTTTCTCGCTGCGCGACAATTGAACGGCACTGGTCGGGTGATCGGTGTGGATATGACGCCAGCGATGATCGCAAAAGCACGTAACAACATCCGTAAAGGCCGGTATACGAACGTAGAATTCCGCCTTGGTGAAATCGAGGCGTTGCCTGTTGCGGATAACTTCGTCGATCTTGTGATTTCAAATTGCGTCATCAATTTGTCGCCAGAAAAGCCGCGCGTTTTTCGGGAAGCGTTCCGGGTCCTCAAAGCGGGTGGCCGGCTTGCCCTCGCGGACGTAGTCGCCATCAAACCATTACCGGAGAGCATTCGAACGCAGTCGAACGCGATAGGAGCATGCATCGGCGGGGCCGCTTTAGTTGATGATCTTAAAACGATGTTAAAGGATGCGGGGTTCATCCGGATCGAAATTGTGCCGCGCGACGAAACCCGATCACTCATCAATCAGTGGACAGAAGACAAGATTGCCAGCGATTTTGTGGTAAGTGCTTTCATCACGGCGTTTAAAGCGGCATAACCATGAGCACGGTGCAATTCGACACGGGCGTTACGGAATTTGTCGCAAAGCTTCGCACGTTCATCCGCGCACGAGTGCCCGACGACGCGACGGCGGACGATCTCACTCAAGAAACATTACTGAAAGTCTATCGCTCGCGATGCGGTGCTTATCTCGACCATCCGTTACATGGAAGAATTGCCGGACGCTTACCGCGCCCCACTCCAGCTTTGTGAACTGGAAGGAATGACGATGTCCCAGATCGCGATTCGGCTCGCACTGAGTCTCACCGCTGTGAAGTCCCGCATTCGGCGCGGACGGCAGATGATCAAGAAAAAGCTACAGGACTGCTGTCATTTCGAATTCGATCAGCACGGGAAGGTCATCGATTGGGAGCGTCGCAATCCGCGATGTTGCGACTAGACGCGCGGAAAAATCTGCGTCTTTTCGCTCCTTAGGCCGTCTGCTCAAACAAAGCGCTCATGCGCTGCATCCTATGCCAAAATCGAAACTGCAAACTCATCGCATCCGCCGTCGCCAGTTCATCGCGCTCGGAGCGGCTGGTCTCGGCGCACTGACCTTACGGCCAGCGGCTGCGCGCGTACTCGGCGATCCCCGGACGGCCGTACGGAGAGCGATCGCCGTTTGAACAAGCCACGCGCTCCTCTGGCGCATCCGTTACGCCGGGTACTGGATCGAGTCGCGCGCCGTTGCAGGACCTCTATGGAACAATCACGCCCTCGGCATTGCACTTTGAGCGGCATCATTCGGGTGTTCCAAAAATCGATCCAAACGCGCATGAATTGTTATTGGATGGGCTGGTCGAGCGACCGCTTGTCTTCACGCTGGAAACCTTCGACGATTTCCCTCCGCCTCAAGCGTGCATTTCATCGAATGCGCCGGTAACAGCGGCCGCGAGCATGAAGGCCGTCCCGGTGAGACCGTCCAGCGAAGCCACGGTTTATTTAGCAATTCGGAATGGACGGGCGTGCCATTGAAAGACCTTCTGGAAGAAGCCGGCATTAAGCCAAAGGCTCGTTGGATTGTCGCCGAGGGCGCGGATGCTTCCAAGA
The DNA here is from genome assembly GCA_003221195.1 of Verrucomicrobiota bacterium. GTDB lineage: Bacteria > Verrucomicrobiota > Verrucomicrobiia > Chthoniobacterales > UBA10450 > Udaeobacter. The sequence goes on along the minus strand of QHQO01000021.1, from coordinate 42,489 downwards.
TGTCGCGCAGCATTCCGCTGGATAAAGCGCTCGACGACGTGTTGCTTGCGTACGGCCAAAATGGCGAGGCACTGCGTCCGGAACAGGGCTATCCCTGCGACTCGTTGTTCCCGGCTGGGAAGGCAACATCAACATCAAATGGCTCGGTCGAATCATGGTGACAGATGAGCCATTCATGACGCGCGAGGAAGCGGCTATTTACACTGACCTCATGCCGGATGGAAAAGCGCGCTCATTCACATTTGTTATGGAAGCGAAGTCGGTCATTACGCGTCCATCCGGGGAACACGTTTTGGAGGGCCGCGGTTGGTACGAAATCAGCGGCCTCGCGGTAGCGCTGCAATCGCGCTGCACAGATGAGACTGGTTACGTGCAGCCAACCCGAGAACAACTGATCTCTGTGCGAGGACTCCATGCAGGACCAGATGGTTTCAATCACTACAACGGAATCAAAACCTGGTTTGTCCACCGAGACGGAAAAGTGAGCCATGTGTAAACGCAAAATCGTCTATGTGCTCGCCGCGGTCGCATTGACCGCAACCGGTGCGAATTTCGCTAATCGCACTTGTCTGGCCGGACCGGAAAAAACCGACTCGCAAAAACGGGGTAGCCCCGCTGTGGAAACTAGGCGTTACGGTCTCGGCCGTCCGGCAATGCCCACGGATTTTGCCAGGCACGAGTATTTGGTCGGCCCGAAAGGAACGGCCTTGCCAAAGGGTCGTGGCACCGCGAGGGGAGGTCGCGCGATCTACCTTCAAAGCTGTGTTGCGTGTCACGGTTTGCGCGGCGAAGGAACGAACGAGTATCCAGCGCTCGTTGGTGGCAAAGAGACGCTTAAAAGCAACAACCCGTTGCCAACAGTCGGGAGTTACTGGCCCTACGCGACAACGGTATGGGATTATGTGAACCGCGCGATGCCCTATCAAAATCCCGGCTCCCTGAAGCCCGACGAAGTTTATGCGGTGACAGCGTATCTTCTCGCGATGAACGGCATCGTATCGGAATACTTCGAACTGAACGAGCGAACCCTGCCGCATGTCAAGATGCCGAACTTCGATGGATTCGTCCCTGATCCTCGCCCGGACGTGAAATAGTCAGGGTGTGATTTACGCAAGACTTCGCGCCGCGCCGAGGTCAATTCTGTTTTCCGCGAACGGCTTCCCGCCGCCAGGGCAATTTTCCTTCGATCTCCAATTGCAATGATAAACTCAGAAACGTGCGGATAAGCACGATCATTCCCAGGACGACCACATTTTGCAGAGTCGGCGCGACAACGACGGTCCGAATGATGTCGCCGGCAATCAGAAACTCGAGGCCAAGCAGGATCGCACGCCCTACATCCTGCCGGTAAAGGGAATAATAATTGCCAGTCTCGTGTGAACGACGAGTTGCGAGTCTCACGGTGGCAACCAGCATGCCAACTGCAACAATGAATACACCCACGCCATCCACACTAGTGCCGACCACTTCCATGATGTGCCGAAAATATTCCATGGCACCGTTCATAGCCGGAAAGCGGGCCGACTTTCAACGTTCTTTGTGAGCAACGCGTTGAAGAGTCGCCGCGGCGACCGTTTCGCGTTCGCGCGTCTATCCCTTAAGAAATTATTTTTCGAACCACAACCGTGAGCCTCAGTGTTTCGACCGCGTTGTGTGCAACTGACAATCAGGCGATGTCGGCGAGTCGGGCGCGTTTAGCGAGCTCACCGGTGCGGGAAAGGGTGCCGCGGTATTCGGCACGCCGATGCGCTTGTTTACCCAGTGCGTCTGATACGCCCATGCTGGGAGCGGCGCGGCCTTTGGCGTACACGACCAGTTATTGAAATGGAGGTTCACAAGATAGAAGTTTTGCTTCAGCTTCCGAAGCACTTCGACAATCTTCGGATTGTCGAAGCCGTGCATCTCCATCGTGATCTGAGGAATCGATGCCAGCAGATCCTCCGGAGCTGCGAGTAGCGAATCCCATTCCCCACCCTCAATGTCCATCTTGATGATCAGGCGCCGGCCGGTATCACCGTTCTTCCTGATCTGATTTTCCAGTGTGTCGAAGAAATGCGAGCCCGTATAGCCGCTGCGATTGCCGACACATTCGTTGTGAAACACGAACGTCCCGCCGTCACAGGTCGGCCGGGCAGGATCAAAACAGTCGTACTGATGCACCGGCACGTGATAGCGCCGCGACAGTTCGCACCCCCAATCATCGTTGCTGCCAACTCCGTACGAGTATGCTGCATCGAGCGGCTGGATCAGATTCTCGCACATCAGGTATCCGCCATCGTTGGCGCTGCCGAAGCGCTTCAACGTACAATTCTTCAAGACGACAGGCTGAAGCTCCGAAAGAATCACCTCACGCAGCCGGCGCCCCGCGGCCCGGTGCGCGATATCGCCAATCGCAATGGCGGCGGCTGCCCCGAAAGCGATGATGACAAACGCGATGCGGATGGCATGTGGTCTCATGAAGGGGCCTTGCAACGATCGTGGTCTATTAAAACCTTCCGAGCTTCTGTCCCGGCGAAGAAGGCGTACCTTCCAGAACGACACAGGCGACTGCGTGATGCTCGGTATGGCTAAGCGTAACGAGTGCGGCAGTGACTCCGCGTCGCGTCGCGAGTTCGTTGGCCGGTCCGGAGAAAACGAGAAATGGTTCGCCGCTCGGCTTTTTCTGGATGTCGATATTGCGCCAACCGATTGCTTTGCCGATGCCGGTGCCGAATGCCTTGGAAACAGCCTCTTTTGCCGCGAAACGCGCAGCCAGATGACGCGCCGGGAATTTCATCGACATCGAGTATTTAATCTCGCCGTCGGTGAAAACACGTTGGAGAAAACGATCGCCAAATCGATCGATGGATCGCTGGATACGCGCGCACTCGACGAGATCGACTCCGGTACCGATCACGCTCATCCCGGATAATTTTTCATCGCCGCGAGCATTTCTTTTATCGCAGTTTCAAGCCCGACCCAGACGGCCCGCGATACGATGGAGTGACCAATATTAAGCTCAGTCAAACACGGGACCTGATGGATAAGCTCGATATTTTTGTAATTGATTCCATGACCGGCGTTGACCTGAAGATGTGACTCAGCCGCGGCCCGCGCGGCGGCCCGCAGTTGTTCCAGTTCTTCTTTTTGGATCTTTTCCGTAAACGCGTTGGCCAAGCTCCCGGTATGTAGTTCAACCATTTCCACGCCTAGCTCGGCTGCCGCATCGACTTGCTCCAATGTGGGATCGATAAACAAGCTGACTTTAATGCCAGAAGTTTGAAGCCGTTTCACCGTCGGTTCCAATGTCTTGCGATTTGCGATGACATCGAGTCCGCCTTCGGTGGTGATCTCCTCGCGCTTCTCCGGAACAAGACAGACTTCATCCGGCACAATCCGAAGCACAATATCGATAATCTCCTCCGTATTGCCCATCTCCAGATTTAGTTTGGTCATGATATTCTGGCGCAGCCGCTCGATATCGCGGTCTTGAATGTGGCGGCGATCGGCACGCAGATGGGCCACGATCCCGCCGGCCCCTGCTTGCTCACACATTCGCGCGGCGACGAGCGGATCAGGCTCCGCGTTTTTGGATTCCGGCATCGTCGCATACCGCGCCTGCCGCAGCGTTGCTACGTGATCGATGTTGACGCCCAGGCGCAGACCGCTCATTTGACTCGGAAAATTCGACTAATCGCGGCCAAATAGGACTCACTCAATCGGACTGAGCAAGTCAGAAACGAACAAAATCGTAAAGCGTGTTACCATTCTGATCCAGCAGTCGCGTTAGAAGAATCTCAAACCGTTTCCGCCATGATCGGCAACAATACTGGCCAGAGACGTTTCGCGCAGCCTATCCTGAGCAAAGCCGAAGCGCTCAACATCACAGAACCGATGAAAGCGGAACCTCAGGTGGCCCAGTGCGCGAGTCGAACAGGCGAGCTCGATTCTAACGATCGGTGGGGCTTGGCGTATTAGGCGTCTGATTTGTCGATTGTTGCTCGCTGGTTTCTGTCTTGGTCTTCCTCGATGTCTTTTTGGATTTTCGGTGAGTCGAACTGGTACTTTCCTTCGTTTTTCCGCCGATAGTTTGGGCGGTTTCCTTGGTCTTTCTGCCAACAGTCTGGGCCGTTTCTTTCGTTTTCTCTCCGACTGTTTCAGCAGCTTCCTTGGTTTTTTTGCCCGCAGTTTCAAGCCCGTTTTTGACTGTTTCCCCTGCTTTTTTCGCTCCGTGCTTCACCTCTTCCACAGTCCCTTCCTGCCCAAGAGCAATGAGCGCCGTCGTCGCGACCAGAGTAATAATCAGGCTCATTATTTTCATGACTGCCTCCTTTTGATTTGTTTTCCTTGTACATAGAAAACGGATGAGGCGGCCTCACCGGGCGCATCGGGCCGCTTCCACGCGATAGCACACGATTCCGTCATCCTGGCTACACTGTTTTGCAGCATATTCGCCCATAGAGGGACGCAAGCTTCGACAGCGGGATACCGAAAATGTAAAGCATTGCGATCAATCCGTAAGCCAGAGTCAAACGCACCCGTCCAACAGCTTCATAGCGTCGCGGGCTCGTCAAGATCCGCTTCTGGCTGCATATCACGCGACCGCGCCGTCGAAGTAGGCGAAAAAACTCCACGTCTTCCATTAGGGGCACTTCTGGAAAGCCACCCACGTGCACGAACGCCGTGCGCCGACAGAATAGCCCATGATCACCACATCGCATTCGCAGCAAGATCCCGGCATAATGCGCAAAGCCGTCCGTAAATCGATAAATGGAGCTTCGCGGCAAACGAATTCGAAAAAAACCTCCCGCTATCTTTGGGTCATTCATGATCTGCTCGATCTCGTGCAAACATCCCCGCGGAACTTCGGCATCGACATGGACAAACCAAAGGATGTCGCCATGTGCGGCACGTGCCCCAGCATTCATTTGTACGCCCCGATTGGATTCACTCCGGACGAGTTGATCGCAAAAGCCCACACTGAGATCAGGTGTGTCATCGGTGCTTCCGCCGTCGGCGACAATAATTTCCGCTTCTGCCGCTCGGTCCCGCAAATGCTCAAGGAATGGGCGTATAAGTAGCGCCTCATTAAAGACTGGGACAATAATCGAGACCTTCGTTTGAGTACTTTTCACCAATTGGTTGCCACGGAGATTAATCCGAGGAATAAAACGGCTGCGTGATGCCTCTCGCAACAAGTAGAAGTAGGAACCTCCTTGCTGTCTCAGCCACAAGGCCAGAAAACTAACGAAGCATCCATGCAACTATCAACAAACGAAGCGAAAACGGAGGAATTCATATGATCCTAAGACTTATTATCACGGCAGCTATTGCACTGCTCTTCGCACCGGCCGCGCTGGTTTTTTCCCAGGAACATCCGGAGCATCCCCAAAAGACCACCGAGCATCCAAAACAAGGTACGGAGGCAAAACATGTCAGCACGACCGATATCTCTGCCGGCATCAAGACAAATATCGACGCGAAAAGCAAAAAGAGCCCTGACGGGAAATTTCACGTCAATCACGAGGGCCAAGATCTCGCGCTCGATTTGGTAAAAGTACACGATGATCGCCTGCAGGATCTCGGTGGAGGCAAGTACTTTGCCTGCGTCGATATGAAAGCTACCGATGGCAAAACGTACGACATCGACTTCTTTTTAACTGGACAGCCGGGCAAAATGAACGTCACCGAGACGTCGGTTCACAAGATCGACGGGAAGCCGCTTTACAATTGGAAAGAAGAGAATGGCACGTGGCACAAAGCGCCGGCGAGCTGACCTTGCAAACGGACCCGCTCGCCGTGCGACTTCTGACTATCCCGGTATTTTTCCTGGCGGCAGCCGTCGCGAACCGCGCTGCGGATAATCCGGGTATCATCAAAGGAACAGATCAATTTGAATTCATCTACCAAGTTAAAGTTCCAGAGATCAAGGGCGAGACCCGCGTCTGGGTCCCGCTCGCAAAGACCGATGCTTTTCAAACTGTGACCGAAGAAAAACTGAGTATCCCAATGAAATGGGAAAAAGTGCAGGACCGCGATTACGGCAATGATATTTGCGTGATCTATCCGCAGCCTTCGGATAGCGGCAAAACAGTCGAGGTCCGCTACCGCGTCGTCCGCAAAGAGAAGGTCTCCTATTCCGCAACCGAAGCGGAAACTGCGCATTACCTTCGCCCGGAAAAACTGGTGCCCATCAACGAAACCTTCAGGACGCTTGCTCAGAAAGCGACGGCCGGAAAAACCGATGATCTCGAACGTGCGAAAGCGCTTTACGATCACGTTATGGGCCGAATGCGCTACGACAAATCAGGTACCGGCTGGGGTCGCGGTGACGCTATGTACGCATGTGACGCGCAAACGGGTAACTGCACGGATTTTCATGCCTATTTTATTGCATTGGCGCGCAGCATCGGCATCCCGGCCCGCTTTGCGATCGGTGCAACCATTCCTGCTGACAAAAACGAGGGCACGATCGATGGCTATCATTGTTGGGCCGAATTCCTGGCAGATGGTCGCTGGGTTCCCGTTGACATCAGCGAGGCGTGGAAGAATTCAAAGCTGGCGAATTACTATTTCGGGCATAATCCGGCTAATCGTTTCGAACTAACCAAAGGGCGCGATCTGGTCGTCGATCCCGAGCCTGCGAGTGGCCCGATTAATTTTCTCGCCTACCCGCTGCTCGAGATGAACGGCGAAGTAGTCAAGCCCGAAACAACTTTCAAATTCCGGCGCACCGGCACCTGAAGTACTGACAAATTACAGGCAACCCGCCTTAGTCTCTCTTATCTTGCTCGTACTTGTGCTCGACTGATTTCAACGAGTAGGAATAGGAGTAAGAGGGATACACTTAAGTCTTTTACCAGCTATGCCCCCGGTCGTGCCAAGGATTCCTTTGATGGATTATGTCGGCCGGCCACTGCTGGCTTGCATCTTTCTTGTGCTGCTCTTGCTGCAATGGCGCTTCCCGCTGCGCCGCCAGCATTTTAGCGTGGTGAACCGACTGGTGCGCAATTTTGTGCTCTCGCTCCCAGGTTTTGGCATTGTACGCTTCGCCATGCTACCAATTCCGATCGCGGTGGCGATCTGGGCAGAACATCGACGTATCGGTCTGTTGAACTGGCTTTCCGTTCCGGGTTGGGCTGCTGGCATCGCGACGTTTCTACTGATGGATTACGCTTATTGGTGGTGGCACTGGGCCAACCACATGGTGCCGCTATTCTGGCGGTTTCATAACGTGCATCATACCGATCTGGACCTCGACGTGACCACCGCCGCGCGATTTCATTTTGGCGAGATGTTTTTTTCCATCGGATTTCTTTCGCTTGCCGTAATGATCATTGGCATCGGGCCTGTGATGCTGGTGATATTCTTCATCACCCTTGAGACCGCGACACTCTTTCATCATTCCAACTGGCGACTACCAATTCAGGTCGAACGGATTTTGAACTTAATCATCGTCACGCCGCGAATGCATGGGATTCATCATTCCATCGTGCAACGTGAAACCAACTCAAATTGGGGCACGATTTTTTGTTGGTGGGACAAGTTTCATCGCACGCTGCGACGCGACGTGCCACAGGACGCGCTTACTATCGGCGTCGCAGCGTATCGTGAAGAAAACGAACTCACGCTTTGGAAACTCTTGGCATTACCATTTCGTCGACAACGCGAATGGCGATTGCCCAATGGCGATATTCCCAAGCGCGAGGCACAATCGGCAGGAAAGCTGGCAGAGTAGATTTTGGCGGGCGAATGCTCAATGAACGGCAGGCCCGCCTGAATCTCACTGTGAATGCGAAAAGGAAACGGCATGACTGACAAGGGGCACGAACGCGTGGCGATTGTCGCTGGCGTCGGCCCCGGTCTCGGAGCAGCGCTGGCACACAAGCTCGTGGGAGAAGGCTGCCGAGTAGGAATGTTCGCTCGTTCGCCGGAATTTATCGGCAAACTCGCCGCAGAACTTGGATCACATGCCCTGGCCGTCCCGACAGACGTCTCTGATGCGAAGCAAGTCAGCGTAGGTTTTGACAAGGCGCGTCGTCAGTTTGGCCCGGTTGAGATTCTCATCTCGCACGCAAGTGGTTCGCTCGGCGAAAGCTTGATGAAAACCACGCCGGATCAATTCGAAGGATCGTGGCGAATCGCAGCTTTGGGCGCATTCCTCTGCGCGCGTGAAGCCGCGCCCGAAATGATTAAGCGGGGAAAGGGCACGATCATTTTTACCGGCGCGACTTCATCAGTGCGTGGTCGCGGCGGGGCTGTTGCATTCAGTAGCGCAAAGTTCGCCGTGCGCGGCTTGGCGCAATCGCTCGCGGTCGAGCTTGGGCCCAAAGGCGTTCACGTCGCGCACGTCGTCATCGATGGTGTAATCGATACGCGGAAGGTCCGCAGGACCTATAAGCCCTCTGCCAAAGAACCGCTACTCAAGCCAGAGGCGATCGCGGATTCGTATTGGGATCTTATCCAGCAAGAGCGCAGCGCATGGAGTCTGGAAATCGATCTCCGCCCCAACAAAGAAACCTTTTTCGAGTAGTTCTGTTTACTTAAAGATGTTGCCCAAAAAGCAGCTGTACCGGCCTGTAGGTAGGCCGCACATTCCGTTTATATCCGCACAGCCGAAAAATAAGCGCGTAAGCCAAAACACCCGGGATCATACGCTGGGTTCGAAGTCAGCGCTGCGCGGGCAAGCGCGGCTTTAGTTCCTTTTGCAATTGACCGCAAACGAATTACGGCTTTTCAGGAATAAGACGCCTTGGTAGAGCTTCCCATAGCTATGATCGAGACCAGCCATAAAGAAACTATCGTTCGCCAGCGATACGCGGCAGGTGCCAAAGAGAGCGCGGGGAAGCTTTGCTGTCCTGTAAATTACTCATCGGAGTATCTGAAGGTGATCCCGCAGGAAGTAATCGAGCGCGATTACGGCTGTGGCGATCCATCGCGCTATTTGCATGGAGGCGAAACCGTTCTCGATCTGGGCAGTGGTACAGGAAAAATCTGTTTCATAGCCGCGCAGATTGTTGGGCCGAAAGCAAAAGTCATCGGCGTCGATATGACGGACGAAATGCTCGAAGTTGCGCGTCGAAACGCACCAATCGTCGCTGAGCGCATCGGCTATTCGAACGTCGAATTCCTTAAAGGCCACATTCAGGATCTGGCGCTTGATCTGGAATTATTGGACCGCGAGCTAAAGAAAATGCCAATCACAGACTCGGCCTCATTTCTCGCGGCGGACGAGCTGGCTGAAGAATTGCGCGTTAAGCATCCGCTCATCGCCACCGACTCGATCGACGTGGTCGTTTCTAATTGTGTAATCAATTTGGTTGAGCCGAAATCAAAACGGCAACTCTTTGACGAAATTTTCCGTGTTCTCAAAACGGGTGGACGCGCCGTTATTTCGGACATTGTAAGCGACGAAGGCGTGCCCGAGGAGATGCAAAACGATCCGGAGCTTTGGAGCGGCTGTATCTCCGGAGCATTCACCGAAGAGAGTTTCATCGCGGCGTTTGAGAACGCGGGTTTTTATGGAATCCAAATCTTGAACCGAGCCGCCGAGCCTTGGCGCACAGTGCAAGGAATCGAGTTTCGTTCGGTAACGGTCGAAGCGTTCAAGGGAAAACAGGGGGAATGTTTCGAGCGCAATCAGGCCGTGATCTATCGCGGGCCATTCAAGGAAGTGCTGGACGATGACAATCACCGCATGGAGCGCGGCAGGCGGTATGCGGTCTGCGATCACATTTACAATCTCTACAAGAAAGCGCCCTATCGCGATTTCTTCGAGTTTGTCGATCCGATCGTCGATGTTCCCCTGGCCGACGCAAAACCGTTCGATTGCTCCCGCGAATTGCGTCATCCGAAAGAGACCAAAGGCCGGGACTACGACGCAACCACAGAAGCAAACAGCAAATGCTGCGACGGCGGCGCTTGCGGTTTCTTTCGTCTCGAATGAACCGGTTTTCTCATCGACTTGCAACGGATGGTTCACGGCTGCGCCGCAGCCGCACGGAAATTCTTCAGGTTAACGTGGGCAAGCTTTGCAATCTGACGTGCGTGCATTGCCACGTGAACGCTGGGCCAAAGCGCAAGGAAATCATGGCGCAGGAGACTGTAGATCGGATCGTCAATTGGCTCGCAAAAACCGATATCCCCACCGTCGATCTCACCGGCGGTGCGCCGGAACTGATTCCGGATTTCCGCTATTTCATTGAGCGAGTGAAAGCGCTGGAGCCGTCACGACACGTGATCGACCGCTGCAATCTGACGATTTTGCTTGAGCGCGGTTACGGAGATCTGCCTGAGTTCCTCGCGACGAACAAGGTCGAGATCATTGCTTCGATGCCGTGTTATTCGGCGAAAAACGTAGATGCGCAACGTGGCGAAGGCGTTTTCGACGACAGCATCGCTGCTCTGCAGTTACTCAACTCGTTAGGCTACGGAAGCGATCCCGAATTACCGCTGCATCTTGTCTACAATCCAGTGGGGACATTTCTGCCGCCGCTGCAAGACGAGCTTGAGGTCGATTACAAACACGAACTCAAAGAACATTTCGGAATCGTGTTTAATAAGCTTTATGCACTCACGAATCTGCCGATCGGCCGCTTTGCGAGTTATCTCCGGCATAACGGTAAACTGGAGGAGTACATACAACTGCTCATTGACGCGTTTAATCCAGCAACAATTGGCGGATTGATGTGCCGCAACACCATCAGCGTGGGATGGCGAGGCGAAGTTTATGATTGTGATTTTAACCAACAGCTCGAGATGCAGTGGAAGAATGGGACGCCGATTTTTCTGTGGGATGTCGATCCGGAGTCGCTCGAAAATCGTGAGATCATGACCGGCGATCATTGTTTCGGCTGTACTGCCGGCGTTGGCTCCAGCTGCGGCGGAGCGATTGTGTAACGATCTTGTCCTATAGCCGCTTCACCGCGCACTAAACAAACTCCTAACCGGTCAGGCGAGCGGTCGCGTCACAGAGGGAGCAGGCAGCAATCGCGCCAGACCGAACTCGGCGTGGATCAATTGCGCAGCGCGTTCCGCGTCTTTTTCATCGATGATGACTGCAATCTTGATTTCCGAAGTAGAAACCAGCTGGATGTTAATCCCGCTTTTCCCCAGGCACTCGAACATTCGCGCTGCGACTCCCGAATGCGATCGCATTCCGATGCCAACCACGCTCAGCTTGGCCAAGCCGGCAGTAGTGTTCAAGCGCTTGGCGCCCATCTGGCCAATCACCGGCATTAAGATCGTACGGGCGTTTTCCAGTTCGTCTTCATGAATCGTGAATGAGATGTCAGTCGTTCCGTCGATTGACGCGTTTTGCACAATCATGTCAACGATGATGTGCACTGCGGCGATATTCGAAAAAATCCGGGCAGCGATTCCCGGTTCATCACGTACGCCTGTGATGCTGAGTTTTGCCTGGTGCCGATCGAGACTGATACCCCGAACTAGAACGTCCTCCATGCTGGGAGTCTCTTCTTTAGCAACTGTCCCTCGCCTTTTGGTAAAGCTTGACCGCACTTCAAATTCGACGCCGAATTTTTTTGCAAACTCTACCGCACGCGACTGCATCACTTTGGCGCCGCTGCCCGCCATCTCGAGCATCTCGTCGTAGGCAATCTCACTAACTTTTTTTGCATCGAGGACAACGCGCGGATCGCACGTGAACACACCATCTACGTCCGTAAAGATCTGGCAGGCGTCGGCGTTCAATGCCCCCGCCAGTGCAATGGCGGTTAAGTCCGAGCCGCCTCGACCCAGCGTGGTCGTATCTCCTTCCGGAGTTTGACCCTGAAAACCGGCGACGATTACGATGTAATCCTCCGACAGCATCTCGTGAATCTGCTTCGGACTGATGTTCGCGATGCGCGCCTTGGTGTGATGGTGGTCGGTTAAGATTCCTGCCTGAGCGCCGGTCACCGAGATAGCTGTTCCACCCAGCGCGTTCACGGCCATTGCAGTCAAGGCGCTGGCAGCACCTTCACCAGTGGCAAGCAAGATAGCGAGCTCGCGTTCTGTCGGCTGCGGCGAGACAGCTTTTGCGAGCTTGAGCAACTGATCGGTTACTCCTGCCATTGCTGAGATGACTGCCACGACCCGACAGCCTTTACGCTGCGTCTCAAGAATTCGGCGGGCCACGTTGCAAATTCGCTCCGGTGTACCGACGGAGGTGCCGCCATATTTTTGAACGATCAGATGCATGGCGTGAATAGATTACGGAACAGGAACGAGAAGTTCCAAAACAAACTAAGACTTGGTTTGCATCACAATGCTTAGGACCTGGGTCAGCAACTAGAGCCCAACTGCGCGTCGCACATCATTCACAGTCGCCGGAACAGACTTTAATTCTTTCATCTGCCCAATAATCACGTCGGGATCTTTCAGTCCATGTCCGGTGACGGTGCAAACAATTCGACTCTGTCCTTGGATCTTCTGAAATGAATATGCTGCGTCTTTTGAATCGCAGCATTTAAAAAGCCCCGCAACGGAGGCCGCACTTGCAGGTTCGACAAAAATTCCCTCGTGCTGTGCCAGCCACGTCTGCGCCGCAAGAATTTCTTCGTCACTAACAACATCAATCGCTCCATGTGATTCGTTGATGGCGGCACGGGCTTGTTTCCAACTTGCTGGATTGCCGATGCGAATCGCCGAAGCCACCGTTTCGGGTTGTTCGACGATGCGATTGTAAAAAATCGGAGCAGCGCCTGCGGCCTGAAAGCCAATCATCGCCGGCAACTTCGTCGACCGTCCAAGCGCGTGGTATTCTCGATAGCCGGCCCAGTACGCAGTGATGTTTCCGGCATTGCCTACCGGTAACAGATGGAAATCAGGCGCGTCGCCGAGAACGTCGACAATTTCGAAGGCAGCGGTCTTCTGGCCGGCGATCCGATCAGGGTTGATCGAATTTACAATGGCAAGATCGCCGGCCTCGCCGAGCTCACGCACGAGTCGCAGTGCGTCGTCAAAATTGCCATCGATCGCGACGATCTTAGCTCCGTAAGCAAAAGCTTGAAGCAATTTTCCCGTCGCAATTTTTCCCGCAGGCAAAATCACGACGCATGAAATTCCTGCGCGCGCTGCATAGGCCGCCGCTGACGCCGAAGTGTTCCCTGTAGAAGCACAAATCAGCGCAGTCGCGCCTCGCTCCTTCGCCTTCGATACCGCCAGGGTCATGCCGCGATCTTTAAACGAGCCGGTTGGGTTAACACCTTCGTTCTTGACGAAAACCACGCGACCGACGCGTTTGCTCAATTGTGGACAAAACACCAGCGGCGTATCCCCCTCGCTCAGGGAGATAACCGCCGTCGATTCAGCAACGGGAAGATACTCGCGGTAATGCTCGATCACACCACGACCGAATTTTGATGTTGTCCTTTCCGTATGCATTTTCTATTCGAAGCAAATCCGTGTGATTGTCGATCTGTAAGTGCCGTGTAAGATCATGCCGTATGCCTGTGCTCAGCAAGGAAGATAAGCTCCGACTCTTAACCACCATCCTGGAGAGTCGTCACGCAGATCTGCGGGAACAGAACTTGAATCGTCAGGGCAAAGGACATTTTCATGTTTCTGGCATGGGCCACGAGGCGCTTGCGGCGGTCTCGATCCAAACGGAACCAGGCGATTACATCGTACCGTATTATCGCGACCGCGGTCTTGTTCTCGGGCGCGGTATGACAACGCGCCAGCTTGGTCTCGAATATTTTGCAAAGCGCAATACTGGAAGCGGCGGTCGGCAGATGCCATCGCATTACAGCGATGCGGACTTACACATTTGGAGCGTGCCGACTCCGACCGGTTCGCAGTTACTTCCGGCGTGCGGCATGGCTTGGGGCATTCAGCTCGACGGCAAAAAAAATCTCGTGGTCACGACGGTCGGCGATGCTGCGACACGCCAGGGAGATTTTTTTGAAGCGCTCTGTTTCGCCAGTGAGAAGAAACTTCCCATGCTCTTCCTTGTGGAAGACAACGGGTACGGCATCAGCATGCCGACGCGGAAGAATAATCCTCTCGCGCTCAACGTCCTCCAACCTGACAACTGGCGCCGAATCGAGGGACAAGACGTGCAGCAGGTGTATGACGCAACCGCCGAAGCCTTTGAAAAAATTCGCGCGGGAGCCGGGCCGTTCTTTTTCTGGATCCGGATGGAGCGGCTTTCCAGTCACACCAGCTCCGATGATCAGAAACTTTATCGCAGCGCCGAAGAATTGGAGGCGCTAGAGAAATCAGACCCCCTCAAGTGCTGGAAGGATCAGCTGATCCACGAGGGCGCGATCACTGCCGAGGAATTCGCGAAGCTCGATAATGAGGTTAAAGAGCGCATTCGCCGCGAGTACACGGAGGCGGAAAAAGCCGAGAACCCATCGCCTAACGAGTTACTTGGCAACCTTAGCGAATCACCTCCAAAACTTAACAAGGAGATTCTCCCGCCTGGGAAATATCGCATTGGCGATACTGTGAATAAAACATTGCGCGCGGGTCTGGAGGACGATTCGCGACGCATTCTATTTGGTGAAGACATTGAAGATCCGAAGGGTGGTGTGTTCCGTCTCACACAAAAGCTTTCAACCGAGTTTCCAAAACAGGTGTTCAATTCGCCTCTTGCCGAATCGACGATTCTCGGTGTCGCCTGCGGTCTGGCGGCGTACGGCAAACGCCCGGTTTTCGAACTGCAATTTATTGATTTCATTTATCCGGGGTTCAATCAGCTCGTCACGAACATATCGAATTTGCGCTGGCGATCGTTCGGCAATTGGAAATGCCCGGTGGTGATTTATGCGCCATACGGAGCTTATCTGCCTGGCGGAAGTTTGTGGCACAGCCAGGCGAATGAATCAGCGCTCGCTCATTATCCCGGTCTGAACATTGTAATCCCAAGCTCGCCGGCTGATGCCGCCGGATTGCTATGGACAGCGATGCATGGCGAGGATCCGGTCATCTTTCTAATACCGAAACATCTCCTTTGGGCGGAACAGCAATATGCGGAACCAATTCGCGCCGTTTCCTTGGGTCAGGCGCTCAAGTTACGCAATGGCTCCGATATCACGCTGGTTACTTGGGGCAACACCGTCGAAAAATCGCTCGAGGCTTTAGATAAAATCGACAATGGGATCAGCGTCGAGCTGATTGATCTGCGTTCCATCGTTCCGTGGGACAAATCGGCAATCGAGGAATCCGTGCGCAAGACTCGCCGGCTGGTCGTGGTTCAGGAGGACACCGAAAATTGCAGTGTCGGGCACATGTTGATTTCTCACATCGCGAGCGCACCCGAGCTATGGAACGAAATGATCAGCCCGCCGGTTCTTGTGAGTAAGGCAAACGTCATGATCGGTTACAACCCGATTTATGAGTACGCGGCGTTACCAGACGTGGAGCGGATCGTCTCCGCAATTCAGCGCTCGGTTGCGACAAAACAGGAACGCGCAGTGGCCGCGGGCGTTGACCGCGGCACCCCGATTGCAGAGCCAGTGCTGGTGGCCCCGAGGTCAGTGCCTGCGGCTACAGCGGAAACCAGCAAGCAGCGAATACAAAGCATCACCGTCCCAGTCATGGGCGAAGGGATTCGCAATGCAAAAGTCGTTTCGCTTTTGAAAAATTCCGGCGACACCATCGCGCTCGATGATGAGCTCTGCGAAGTGGAGACTGATAAAGCCGTTTATCCCATTCAGTCGTCCTTTGCGGCCGTGATGGGTGAATGGAAAATAAAGGTAGGCGACACGGTCGAAATCGGTCAGGAGCTTGGCACCATCATAACCGCCGAACCATCGCTAGCTGACCAGTTTCAGGAGACAGCAAAAGAATCGGCAGGCGACGCTGTGGCCGCAGGCGCTGACCGTCGCCATCCAGTGTCTAGGGGCGAGATCACCCATCTGGGGTCGACGACCCCGGCTACAGCAATCGAACCAGCGCTTTCGCCAACGATCACACGCAAGCTCATTCACGTGATCCCTGCCAACTTGCAGATCGATGCGCGATGGGACGCAATTCGCAACGCGCGCGATGCAGCCAAAAGGAAAAATGGAAAACATGCCCCTTCTCCTTCCGTGATGATCGCGTGGGCAGTGGTGCGAGCCATGAAAAAACATCCACCCTTCCGTCGTCTCATTTTGGAAGACGAGCGTATCGTTGAGAACGAAAATTTCGATCTGGGTATTGCGGTAGCGATGGAAGGCGATCGCCTGGCAACAGCGGTGATCGTTGATGCGAACAAGAAGGCCTGGCCGGAATTCGTCAAGACTTACAACGAAACAGTCGATGCTACTCGCAGCGGCCGCATCGACGCGATGAACGCCCCGGTTGTGATAACCAGTCTGGGCGCATTTGGGGTAAAGGCCGGCGCGCCCATTGTTGTGCCGCCCTCAGTCGGCACGCTTTTCGTCGGCACCGCGCATCGCGAGTTAATTCCTAACGGGAAGAAAAATGAAAGTGCGGAAGTGATCACACTTTCGCTCACGTTCGATCATCGCGTTGTAAACGGCGCCGGCGCAGCCAGCTTCGCGAACGAAATTAAGAAGCAAATCGAAGGATTTAAAATTTCGGAACCGGAAGCACGTATCGCTTCGCGTTGATTGGCTTTAAGGACGCTTCCGGAGCCTGCGGCGCTTCTGGCCGTTGAGCAGCGTAGCGCGCTCAATTAGTAAAGCGTTTAGATGATGTGGGCGCTCCTTCGCATCGATGACAACTACAAATGATCCTCTCGGCGAGATCGAGATAAAGTCCGGATGCGGCACATCGTAATGTTCCCCACTTGCCATGTGAATCTCGTAGGGGACGAAAGGTACGGCGTGATTGAATTGGCGGATGGATTCGATGACCACGAGAAGAGAATATTCCCGCCGAGTTAGCGATCAAACTCTAATTGCCAATTGCGCTAGTGCGCAAAAGCGAGCGAGCACCTCGGACTACGGCCAGTGACCGCGCACGCTGCGTAGTTTTAATAGGGGTCGATTTTCACGATCGACTCATTCAACACTAACGGGGAGGTAAATCTTATGGCACGAAAACTCGACGGAAAGAAGGTGGCCATTCTTGTAGCGGATGGCTTCGAACAGGTGGAAATGACAAAACCGCGTGAAGCGCTGGATGAAGCAGGTGCACAAACCAAGATCGTTTCTCTTAAACCTGGCAAAATCCAAGGGATGAATCATGCGGACAAGGGCGACAAATTCGATGTGGATCTCGCCGTTAAAGATGCGAGACCGGACGAGTTTGACGCGCTCATGATTCCGGGCGGTTTGTTCAATCCGGATGTGCTCCGTTCAGATCAAAACGCACTTGGATTTGCGCAGCATTTTTTCCGGGAGCACAAACCGGTGGCGGTCATATGTCATGGACCACAAGTTTTGATCAGCGCGGATCTTGTTCGCGGCAGAAAGATGACTTCGTGGCCAGCAATTCAGGTCGACATGCGCAACGCAGGCGCAAAGTGGGTCGATGAGGAAGTCGTCGTGGACAACGGACTGGTTTCCAGTCGTAAACCGGACGATATCCCGGCATTCAATAGAAAGATGATCGAAGAACTCGCAGAAGGCCGACACGCAGCAGCCGCTGCAGCTTGACTTAACGGCGTCATGTCAGACGCCAGATCGAAGCAGCCAAAGTTGTAGGGCGTCTGTACCAGACGCCAATCAGGCATTGGCGTTTCACAGAATGGAGCTGGCGGGCGCCGAGCGACATAGACGGGAAGCCCAAAGGGTGAGTTCGCTGGCGCGAACGAATCAAACGCCCTACAATTTTCTGCGCCTATCCACGGTATGACCACAGCCAACAAGATCACCGTCGTCCGGATTTTGATGATCCCGGTTTTTGTGACGATGGCGATCTATTATGGTGAAAGCATCCAGCATGGCACGCCGCTCGAGTGGATACGTTATACAGCAATTGCCATTTTCGTGATCGCTGCCGTCAGTGACGGTTTGGACGGCTACGTTGCGCGCCATTACAACCAGAGGAGTTCGCTGGGGGTCATTCTTGATCCGCTCGCCGATAAGGGCCTGCTTTTGAGCGGCATAATTACACTAAGCATCAGCAACTGGAGCGACATTGATCCTGATTATGGAAGGTTCCCGGCGTGGTTTCCCGTTCTCGTCATCTCGCGTGACGCCGTGATCCTGGTGGGCGCAATGGTCCTTTATTTGCTCAATGGCAAAGTGCACGTGAAACCAAATTGGACCGGAAAAGTGGCGACCGTCTTGCAAATGATCGCGATTGGATGGGTGATGCTACAGCTTCACTTTCTTCCGCTGCTTTATGTAGTTATTGCAGCCGGGGTGTTCACATTCATCTCAGGAATCGTTTACGTCACCGACGGGGTGCGCCAGTTGCAAGCCGAAGGGCACGCGCATGCAACAAAACAGTGAGATCGACGTTTCCGTATAATGAACGACGCCGCCAACAAGCTTCCTTCCATTGCGATCGTAGGCCGGCCCAACGTGGGCAAATCTGCCTTATTCAATCGTCTCATCCGGCGAAAAGTTGCCATCGTTCACGATCAGCCTGGAATTACGCGCGACAGAATTTCCGCGGTTTGCGCAAGCGGCACACGGCCTTTTGTTCTTTGGGACACCGGCGGGATTTTTGGCGCGGGTGAAGCGGAACTGACCCGGCAGGTTCGCCGCACCGCCGAGGAAGCGTTTCGCGACAGCGATCTTTTGCTTTTCGTCGTCGATGCAAAAGAAGGTTTGTCGCCAATAGACGAAGAGCTTGCGCGCGCGCTGCGCAAATCTCAAAAACCGGCGATTCTTGTAATCAACAAGATCGACAATGAAAAACATGAGCCGTTTGCGGCGGAATTCGATTCGTTAGGCTTCGGCTCGAATGTTTTGATCAGCGCAGAACATAATCGGGGCGTCTTGGATTTGCTAGACGAGATCGATCGACTTCTCCCCTCGCCCACTGTTGATTCGCGACCCACGAGCCCCGAGCCACTCGCGGTCGCGATCCTCGGCCGACCAAACGTGGGAAAATCTTCACTGATCAATTCCATCGTGCGCAGCGAACGCGCTATCGTGAGTGAACTGCCAGGAACCACGCGCGATGCCGTTGACGTTCTTTATCAACGAGACGGGCGCGCGTTCGTTTTCATCGACACGGCGGGAATCCGCCGACGGGGCAAGCAATCCAGTTCAGTTGAGATCTTCAGTGCAATGCGCGCAGAACGGAGCGTCCGCCGGGCCGACCTTTGCATTCTGATTGTTGATCTCACAACGGGCGTAACTGCACAGGACAAACGGATCGCTGGATTGATTCAGGCGGCACAGAAGCCGGCGATCATCGTTTTGAACAAATGGGACCTGGTTAAACCAAACCGCAATCAAAAGCAGACCATCACCAAACTCGTTGAGGTCGCGCGGCAGCAAATTTTCTTCCTGGATTATGCGCCAGTTCTAATTACGTCGTCGTTAACTGGAGAACATGTCAGCAAATTGTTTGGGTCGATCGAAAAAATCCAATGCGCCGCACGGCAGCACGTAAGTACTGGAGTTCTAAACCGATTACTGCGGCAGGCATTTGAAGCGACCCCCCCACCGATCATCAGAGCGCGGCGCCTCAAACTCTTTTATGCTGCCCAATCGAAAGGGAAAGAAAATCAACAGCTGCGGCCTCCGGAATTCGTCCTTTTCGTAAATGATCCTCGATTACTGAATCAAACGTACGAGCGCTACTTGGAATCTCGCCTCCGCCGGGCGCAACCTTTTCCAGGGTTGCCGATCATTCTAACGCTACGTCCCCGCGCCCAGAGTGCGACGCCACCATCACGCTTCCGAGCGAAATAAAGGCCTTACTCCGGCTCTTGGCGATAGGGAAGGCTTCCGCGAAGTGATCTAAGAATGATTTCGCTCAGCTTGACGGCATCATTGTCGCCCGAGGAGTGCGCGTCATTGAGCGCTTCTTCGGCAACGCTGATTGCCCGCGGAAAATCTCCTCCCTCAGCATAAGCCGCAGCCAGGGTATCGAGAAGAGCTGGGATCCGACGTTCGGTCAGAGCGCAAGCGCGTTCGGCAAGACGAACCGCTTCGGATCCGTCGCGCGATTTCGAATCGGGATACGTCGCAAGCAACCAAGCCAGTTCGTCGAGCATCCGCGGTGAATCCGGCGCGTTTGCAGCGATGTCCCGGAGTCGCTCCAAACCATCTGGCTCCTTCGCCATCGATAGGAGAATCTGCCGCAGGTGTGCATGAGCTTGTTCAACTTCCGGCCGCAGCATCATCACGTAACCGACGTGCTGCGCTGCCGATACAAAATCATGGCTTTCGGCCAGAGCCGTTCCTAACGCGGAATGAGCAGCGGCGTCGTATGGCGATACAGTCACCCAATCTCGTCCAAGCTCGACCGCTTCGCTGTAGCGGCGCGATTCGAAAAGACAATTCATCAGGAGCTGGTAGGCCGAAGAATTTTCAGGGCCAAGCTCGATGGCGTGGCGAGCTTCCGCGATTGCGTGTTCGGGATCACTGCGCTTTGCTGAGAAAGCGAGGTTCAAATAGGCGGCAGAATCGGCCGGATTCAGCTCAACCGCCCGTTCGGCTTCCTTAATGGCTTCCTCATCCTGGCCTAGTTCACTCAAGCTCAAGGCGTGAAAGCCGCGTGCGGTCGCATTGGAGGGATCTGCTTCTACAGCCTTAAGCGCTTCGGCGGCGGCGTGGTCGATCTTGCCCTGAACGCCAAAAGCTTTTGCGGCATACAGATGTTGCGCCACCGAAGGAACAATCCAGTAAGTGGCGAAACTATTCATCGCCCAAACTAAGATCAGCATATCAAGAACAAACCGCAGACGCCTACTGCCGTATGTCAGCACTTCCCAACCGAGCGCGCCAAAGAAGCAAATCGACGTAAGAGCCGACAACCCGTAGAACGCTTTTGCTTGTGCGTAGGAAGGAACTTTGAGGGTCATAAAAATTAAGCCGAGCACGAGTACTGTCCAGAAACCAAGTAACACGAACAATTCGCTGGAAGGTTTTCGAATAAACCGAACGATCGCGGCGACGACGCCTACGAGAATCAACGCCGTGGGAATCACCGCCCACAAATAACCGGCTACCATTGGCTGCCCGTTCCAGGCGAAGGTCAGGCTCGACGCGCCGCCGCATAATGCGTCACCCCAAAGCGTGGAATAGATTCCGTCAGCAAATCCGGCGAAACCGCTGAAGAGTGGATGCACCAACGACCGGCCGAAACGAAGGTAATCAGTCGCAGTGTGATAACCGGGGTCCTGCCACCAGGTGAATCCGCTGACTACATCCCAGTTGCCAAGGAGTGGCGTACCGAACCTCAGCCAGATGCGCGCGTAATGCCAGCCGCACACGGTAAGACATATCGTAAGCAGTAGCCCAAGGTTGCGCAGCGAAATTGCGAGTCGCGCTCGCGTGTAAGCGAGCTTCCCAGCGATTGCAGCAATCGCGATCGGAAGTAGCAAAACTGTGGTCGCTTTCGCCAGCATCGTTGCGCCAAGCGTGAATCCGACCCAGGCGAACTGCGACGCGGACGGCGTATCGCTCTTCAGCAGTCGCAAACATGCATATAGCGTCGCTGTGGCCAGAGTGGCGGCCAGCATTTCATTCGTCACATACTGTGCGAGATACACGTGCATCGGCAGAAATGCTGCGAGCAAAAGTCCGACGAACGCGGTTCGCGCAGAAAACAAAAGCCGTAAACTAAGAAAAACAAAGATGAATTGGGCGATGCCCAAGAACGCGCCGATCAAACGCAGTAATAAAATGGACGCAGGATCGTTGATTGACAGTTTGCACGCTGAAAGGCTGGCCGCGGCAATCAAGTAATAGAGCGGCGGCTGATACATTTCCCAGCCTTCGTTCGCCAACGGCAATGCGCGGTGTTCCTGGATGTAGTTGATGTATTTGAGGTGCTCCTTCGCGTCGAAGCCCGCGTGAAACGGCAACAGCCGCGAATTATTCCAGAATAACAGCAACCAGAGGCCGGCTAGGATGAGCAAGAGTGTTTTTTCCAGCCATCGTGTTGTGGAGCTTTTAAGGATGAGGTTCCAGATAAAGATGGCTACAGAAGCGATTACAAGGAGAACTATCCAAAAAGGCCAAACTTTTTTCAGCGCGTCAAACGTACCTTCCCCGCCAGCAATGGAATTACCGGGCCCTGGAGTCTTCGCCGCCGCGGCCAACGCGGCATGACGCCATGAAGAACCGGCAAACGATACTTCCCAGGTTTTGTCGCTGCGCAGACTTAGTTGATCCGTATTCAAAGTAAGCCACAGCGCCGGGGGTCCATTATGATTAAAGACGCGAGCTTCGATCACGTTACTGCCTCCCTGTAATTGCCCGGCAACGTCGACGCTCACAATCTCTTTCCAATTGCGATTCGACGGAAAGCGAATGGGTCCGCCATTGATTCTCACTTCGGCGCCCCGCATTGCGCGAACACCCAGACGCGCGGTCGCCGGTCGGTCCGTCAAAACAAACTCGCGCCGGAACGTTGCGTCGAGACTGGCGAACCAATGCGCGTGGGCGTCAACTGCAGCAGGAAAGACTATCCACTCGGCTCGTTTATCACGGCTCAAAAAATTGATAGCCGGATCATTCCAGGCGATCCATGTGAGGACCGATAGCCCGACACCTGCAAAGGCGGCTACCCCAATCGCTCGATGCCATGGCTTGAGAAGGAACATTGCGATCTAAACGTTTAGCATTATTCTGCCGGTGCGCTCACGCGAGTAGACCGGGAGATTCGTGAGCGAAATGAGCAGAAATTCAGCAGGTTGCGGCACGTTTGATCGAACGTTCTCCCCGGCCTGCATGTCTCACGAGTCCGTATGAAATCTACGCAGGAAATTACGCAAGAAGTTCGGGAGCTGGGCCAATGGATTCCAGGGCTCCGCCAACAGGTTGGTCACGTGGTCATAGGCCAGAAATATTTGGTGGATCGTCTCCTCCTCGGGCTGCTCGCTAATGGTCATCTCCTGCTCGAAGGCGTCCCGGGGCTAGCCAAGACGCTCACGGTAAAAACGATGGCCGCCTGCATCCAGACTGGTTTCCAAAGATTGCAATTCACGCCAGACCTTTTACCCGCGGATCTAATCGGCACTCTCATTTACAATCCGCGGACAGGGGAATTTACCACCAAGCTCGGCCCGATTTTTTCAAATCTAATCCTGGCCGACGAAATAAATCGCGCACCGGCCAAGGTACAGAGCGCGTTGCTTGAGGCGATGCAAGAGCGGCAAGTCACCATCGGCGAGCAAACCTATCCGCTTTCCGATCCGTTTCTTGTTTTGGCGACGCAGAACCCGATTGAACAGGAAGGAACTTATCAACTGCCGGAAGCGCAGCTCGACCGTTTCATGTTCAAATTGAACATTGGTTATCCGCAAAAGTCCGAGGAGCGAAACATTCTCGACTTGATGGCGACTTCCTCGCCGGATTTGCGAGTCGATCCAGTGGTTGATCCGAAGCAAATCATCGCTGCCCGGGACGTGGTTAACAGCATTTACATCGATGACCGCGTAAAGGATTACATTGTGGACGTCGTCTGGGCGACGCGCGAGCCGGCAGCCTACAACTTACGACTCGAAGGGCTCATTCGTTACGGAGCTTCACCACGTGCGACGATCTATCTTGCTCTCGGCGCTCGGGCTCATGCGTTTCTGAACGGCCGCGGTTATGTCACCCCACAGGACGTCAAGAGCATCGGGCCTGACGTGCTTCGACATCGCATCATCGTCAGTTACGAAGCCGAGGCGGAGGCAGTTACCAGCGAGACGATTATTGAGAGAATTTTTGCTGGATTGCCTGTGCCATGATGCCCAAGTGAGAAGTGATTCGTGAGAAGTGAGAGGTGTCGATGGCTATCGCAAGATCGTTTCGTGATCTAAATGTTTATCGGAAAGCCCGAGAAACGGCGCAGGAGATTTTTGGGCTCAGTCGCGAATTTCCGCCTGAAGAACGTTACTCACTCACTGATCAGATTCGCAGGAGCTCACGTGCGGTGAAAGCGATGATCGCCGAGGCTTGGGGACGGCGCCGCTACAAGGCGGTCTTTGTAAACAAGCTGGATGAAGCCTTGGGCGAGGCTACCGAAACGCAATCGTGGTTAGACGATGCGCGGGACGCGAAGTACCTCTCAATCGAGCAATTCAACACTCTTGATTCGAACTGCATCTCGATTGGCCAGATGCTGTCGCGCATGATCGACCGTGCAGACGACTTCTGTAAGCATCTCCAGCGACAGATTATCGAGGCGCTTCGCGCGTAGAAGAGACCGACTCGATGAGCAAACAGTCCTCGACTGTCGAAGAGTTTTTCGCATGACTACTTCTCACTTCTCACCAATCACTTCTCACAGGTAAATGGACCCCGCAGAGATTCTCAAGAAGATCCGAACCCTGGAGATAAAAACCAGAGGCCTCGTCGAGACCGCGTTCGCCGGCGATTACCACAGTGTTTTCAAAGGCCGGGGAATGAATTTTGAAGACGTGCGTGAGTATCAGCCCGGCGACGAGATCCGGGCGATCGACTGGAACGTGACCGCACGGATGGGCAACGCGTTTGTGAAAAAATTTACGGAAGAACGCGAGCTAACTGTAATGCTGGTTGTGGATGTCAGCGCATCGGGAAACTTCGGAAGCACAACGCAATCAAAACGGGAGTTGGCAGCGGAAGTTGCGTGCTTGCTCGCTTTCAGCGCGATCAGGAACAATGACAAGGTCGGACTCATCCTCTTCACCGATCGCGTTGAGCTTTTTATTCCTCCAAAGAAAGGCCGCTCCCATACGCTACGACTTATCCGGGAGATTTTGTTTTTCGAACCAAAGGGACGGGGCACAGAGCCAGCGCTGGCCCTCGACTATCTGAATAAAATTGTCACACGCCGCGCCGTGGTTTTCTTCATTTCGGATTTTCAGGCGCCCGATTTTTCGCGAGCGCTGGCAGTGAGTGGACGGCGGCACGATTTCGTGGCCATCCATATCCACGATGAACGAGAACGGGTATTGCCAAATATCGGCATCATCACCTTGGAAGACGCCGAGACCGGCGATCAAATTGAGATCAATACGGCGGATCGCACAACGCGGGCGCGTTTTAGCGGGCTTGTGGATGAACACGAGCATGAGCTTGCGCGCATGCTGCGCCGGAACAATATCGACGCGATCGCCCTGCAAACCGGCAAAGACTATCTGCCGCAGCTGCGCTCCTTTTTCAAACAGCGGGAGCGCCGCATCGGCATTCGATGAGAGATCGCAGCAGCGATGCGTAATGGAGTGATGAAATGAATTCGCCTGCCACTACTCCGCTACTCCACTACTCCATTATTCCGTTACTGTTGGCTGAGGAGTTTCACGATATTACGCCGCCGGTCGATTATTCGTTGCTTTCGCCGTGGCTGATTTTTCTGGGAGTGTTCGTCTTGCTCACGACGATCGGTCTGATCGTGTGGTTTGTTGCGAAATCTTTTCGGCGTCCTACGCCGCCCCAACTACCGCGCGAGCGCGCACTTGCGTTGCTCGAGCAAATACGAGGGCAGATCACGGCGATCGATCCATATCGCTTCAGTATCCGTGTGTCGGACATTCTCAGGCGCTACGTGACAGAACAGTTCGGATTACCCGTCACGCGGCAAACTTCTGTCGAGTTTCTGAATGGGCTCCGAGGTTCATCGCCATTCTCCGACGACGAAAAGTCGCTGCTCGAAGATTTCTTGAACCGCTGCGACCTAATCAAGTTTGCAAGGTACGAGGCAACACTTTCAGATAGTGAATTATTACTTGAGGAAGCGATCCGCTTCGTGAAAGGAGGTCAACCATGTTTGATTGGTTCACAGGAAATAGCGCGTTGACCTTCGCGCATCCGTGGCTGCTCCTGTTGCTCCTCGGAGTTCCGTTGCTCGCCTATTTGCGTGGAAAACGCGGCCCGGCCGCTGCGCTGACTTTTTCATCCACAGCAAGCCTTAGGGCGATCGGAAAAAAAAGCGCCGCCCGTGCAGGGAAAATTCTGCGAACATTGCTTCTGGCTTCGCTTGCTGTCTTCGTGATCGCGCTGGCGCGTCCGCAACTCGGCAAGAGTCTTACGCAGATCGAGGCCAGTGGGATCGACATTATTCTCGCGCTAGATGTCTCCGGATCGATGCTGACCAAGGATTTTACCATCGGCGGGCAGGAAGCGACGCGTGTCGATGCGATTCGCGAAGTCACACGTAAATTTATCGAAGGCCGGCCAAATGATCGAATCGGGATCATCGCATTCGCAGGTCGTCCGTACGTCGTAAGCCCAATGACACTGGATCACGATTGGCTACTTCAAAATCTGGATCGAGTGCGGATCGGACTGGTCGAGGATGGCACTGCCATTGGATCGGCCGTGGCAGCAGCAGCTAATCGGTTAAATGACAAACGTTCAAAAAGTCGCGTGCTCGTTCTGTTAACCGATGGAGAAAATAATGCTGGTAAAATTCCACCAAATACTGCGGCGGAAGCAGTCAAAGCGTTAAAGATCCACCTCTATGCAATCGGCGCCGGAATCAACGGGATCGCCCCCGCCCCAATATTCACTCCCAAAGGACCGTTAACAGATGCATTAGGTAACATTCTCTATGAAAACCAGCGCGTGGAATTTAACGAGGCCGGTCTAAGAGAAGTGGCTAAAATTGCCGACGGCAAGTTCTTCCGCGCGACCGATACACAATCGTTGGAACAAATTTATAACGACATAGATAAGCTGGAAAAATCGACGGTTAGCGTGAAAAAATATCAACAATACCGCGACTTATTTCCGCTGTGTCTGATGAGCGGCTGCGGGCTGTTGCTGGCGCAGATTTTATTGTCGCAAACCATCTGGAAAAAATTGCCGTGAATTTGAAATCAGATTTTACCGCGTGGCAGCACGACGCTGGATACTGGATGCTGGATTCTCGATGCGTACATCTAGCATCCAGTATCGAGTATCGAGCATCATTTCCGCTATGAGCTTCGGCGTTCCACAATGGCTTTGGGGATTGCTTGTGATCCCACTTCTGATTGCGTTGTTCGTTAGTTCGGAACAGCGCGGGCTCAAACGATTGCAGGAATTCGTTTCGGCGCGACTGCTGCCCCAACTCGCTGGAACGATGAATCGTCCCCGTCGGATATTAAGATTTGCGTTGCAATTGCTCGGCCTTGCTTTGGCCATTGTCAGTCTGGCGCAGCCACGCTGGGGTTACACGTTTGAAGACGTGAAACGCAAGGGTCTCGACTTGTTGATTGCCGTGGATACATCGCGCAGCATGCTTTCCAATGACGTCCAGCCGGCCCGACTCGATCGCGTCAAGCTGGCGATCCAGGACTTGATCACTCAGTTGCAGGGCGATCGTGTTGGTCTGATTGCTTTTGCAGGACGCGCGTTTTTACAGGCGCCTCTGACTATTGACTACGACGCGGTAGTTGAGGCCGTGAACGATCTGGATACCAAGACGATTCCCGAAGGCGGCACCAATATCTCCAGCGCGATTACTCTCGCCACGCAGAGTTTCGGTAAAAGCGCCATGGGAAATCGCGCTCTGGTCATCTTCACCGACGGCGAAGAATTAAGTGGGGATGCCATGAAAACCGCGAAGCAAGCGGTCGACGCCGGTGTGCGGATTTTCACGGTAGGCGTCGGAACACCACAGGGCTCACTCATTCCGGTGACCGGCGACGATGGTCAAACCAGCTTCGTCAAAGATTCTTCCGGTCAAGTCGTTAAATCGAAGCTGGATGATAAACGTTTGCGCGAAATCGCTCAGACTACCGGGGGTTTTTATCTTCACTTGGAAAACGGACCTCGCACGATGCAGCAAATTCAGAATGAGGGCCTGGCAAAAATGCAGGCTGCCGAAATGGATGTGCGTTTGTCGCGTCGACCGATTGAACGTTACGAATGGCCGCTCGGCGCAGCGTTAATCGCTCTCGCACTGTCGATCCTGATTCCCGAACGAAAACGGGCGCGACAAAGAGCTTATGCTGTCGCGCCTGCTCGCAAGGCTGCGCGTGGCGTTGCCAACGCGCCTGCCGGGGCCGCAGCTGCCACCGCACTTCTCGTGATGTTCCTGTTTTCACCTGCCTTCGCTACCGCGCCGGGTCTCGACGCGTATCGCGGCGGAAAATTCGAAGACGCCTACAGCCAATTTCAGAACGCGTTAAAATCCCATCCGCAATCGCGCGCAGAGGACAAGCTACAGTTCGACTCAGGTGCAGCTGCTTACAAACTGAAGGATTACAGTAAGGCGCTGGAATCATTTAGCCAAGCATTGCTTTCCCGGGATACCGCTTTGCAAAGCAAAGGCCATTATAACCTTGGGAACACACTTTATCAGCGTGGCGAAGCGCAAAAGGGCGATGATAAAAAGCTCAGCGACTGGACAAATGCGCTCGATCATTATGAGCAAACGCTCAAGCTCGACCCGCAAAACAAGGAAGCGAAGGACAATTACGATTACGTGAAGCGGAAGATCGAAGAACTGAAAAATAAAAAACAAGAACAGCCCTCCCCTTCCCCGTCGCCGCAGCAGAAGAACGAA
This sequence comes from Verrucomicrobiota bacterium, assembly GCA_003221195.1. GTDB lineage: Bacteria > Verrucomicrobiota > Verrucomicrobiia > Chthoniobacterales > UBA10450 > Udaeobacter. Next base: position 14,019 of record QHQO01000021.1, on the reverse strand, counting down.
AAGAATAAACAGGACAAACAGAACAAGCAGGATCAGAAGCAGAACCAGCAGCAAAAACAGCAAGAACAACAAAAACAGCAACAACAGAATCAACAGCAACAACAAGGTCAGGGCGAGGAGCAACAGAAAGACCAGCAGCAGCCCCAAGATCAGCAATCACAAGGCAAGTCTGGAAATCAGAAAGATCAGCAACAGGAAAAAAACGACCAAGCTCAGGCGAAGAACGAACCGCAAAAAAAACAGCAGCAGCCTGGGGAGACTCCTTCTCCTTCGCCGGGCGCCGACAAGCAACAAGGTCAACAACCCTCACCCTCGCCAGGAGAACGACAAGGTGAAGAATCGCCGAGCCCGGGCGAAGGAGAAAATGAAACCCCCTCACCATCCCCAGGAGAGGGTGAAGGGGAAAACACGACGCCTTCCGCGACTCCTGGAGAATCCAAGAAACTTGCGGGTGAAGTGAAGGGAGCCGGCGAAGAGAAATCACAGAAGCCGCCTGATCAGAACGCGCAGGTGGCCGAAGCTGAAGCTGAAGCGGAGAAGGAGGGCCAGATGAGCGAACGCCAGGCCGAGGCGCTTCTGGAATCGATGAAAGACGAGGAGGCGCGGGTTCAACTTGATGAACGCAGAGCAACGCGCCATGTCTATAAGGACTGGTAAAGCCGCGGGAATTGATGGTTGATAATTGATAGAAATGCGCACGCACTGTCGGAGGTTATTTGCTGTCCTGGGTGTTTTCGCGAGCGCGCAGCTTGCGTACGCTGATTCGCCGAGCGTGACAGCGGTTTTGAATAGTTCGGAAGCCGCAGTGGGCGAAACGGTGCATTTGGAAATTCGAGTTGCCGGAGCACGTGGCGCGGACGCGCCGGAGAATATCATGGTGGACGGTCTCGAGATCCGGCGAACGGGAACGTCACAACGCATCGAGATGAACAATCTCAACTTAACCTCCAGTGTGATATATGATTATACTGTAATGCCGTTGAGAGCGGGAAGATTCACCATCCCGCCTCAAACCATTCGCGTCGGAAACAATTCGCTGCGTACACCGGCGCTGACATTAAACGTCGCGGATTCGCCCGGTCGTTCGTCTGGCACCCGGCCCGGCCGTGACGCAGCGGCAGCCAGCGCAAGCAGCCTGGTTTTCGCGGAGTTGATCGTACCAAGCAAGACTGCGTACGTGGGTGAGATCGTTCCGGTTCAGGTCCGAATGGGATTTGATCCGCGCGTTCGCCCGCGACTCGTCGAACCGCCGGAAATCACTGGTCAAGGATTTACCGCGCAGAAGTTGCAGCAGTCCGGGGAAAATACTGAAACGATCAGTGGGAGACCTTATGAGGTGGTGACGTTTAAAACTGCAATCGCCGCGGCGCGCGCGGGAAGATTTGAAATCGGGCCGGTGAAAGCGAAGGCGCAAGTTGTCGTTCCTCGCAGGCAGAGCGCGCCACGCTCACGTCCGCGTTCGCCTTTCGACCTGTTCGATCAAGATGACCCATTCTCCGATCCATTCTTCTCGAATCCGTTCAGTCAACTTGGGGAGCGCCGCGAAGTAGAGATCAAGAGTGAACCTGTGGCACTCGAAGTAAAGCCATTGCCAAAAAATGCGCCCCCCAGCTTTTCGGGTGCAATTGGAAATTTCACAATGGCGACGGACGCGAACCCAAAGAGCCTGCAGGTAGGTGATCCCATCACCGTCACATCTACACTTTCTGGCCGCGGAAATTTTGACCGCGTCAATGCGCCAGTCATTGAAGACGAGCGCGGTTGGCACAAATATCCGCCATCGTCCAAGTTCAAGCAGGACGATGAGGTCGGTCTCAGTGGCACCAAAACTTTTGAGATGGTGCTTTCACCCAACGAGAAAAAGCAGGGGCTACCGCTGCTCGCGTTCTCTTACTTTGACCCGGTGAAGCAACAATATGTGACACTGCACAGCGAGCCGATTCCGCTCAATGTGCAGGGAGGCGCGGCGGTTGCGCAAAACGCGGGTGCGGCCCAGTCGGCGGCACCGACTCCGCCGACGGGGACAGCACGTCCGCCCGTCCCGACTGCAACCAAGCAGCAGGATATTCTTTATCAGTTGACCGAACGGCCCCGGACAGCGGAATCGTTTGCGCCGATTTACACACAAAGAGTTTTCTGGGCTGCACAATTGATTCCGTTGCTCGCGTTAGTTGGATTTGCAGGTTGGAAAATTCGCCGGACAAGAATTGATAATCGTGAGGCGCAACGTGTCGCTGCGCTGCGACATGAAACGACTGATCTGATGCACAAGCTACATCGCAACGATGTGTCACCCCGAGAATATTATGCCGAAGCATCCAGAGTCGTTCGCTTAAAAGCCGCTCTGGCGTCAGGCAATCGCCGCATCGATCCAAACATAGTGGATGTCGAGACTGCGGCAGACACTTTCAAACTTAATAGCGATTCACGTGACCGGCTCCGCCGATTGTTCGAGCAAAGCGACGAATGGCAATACAGCGGAGCGCATAACGGTCCCGGAAAAGTTTCTCCTGAAAGCCGGCGAGAAGTGCTGGAGTTGATTGAGAATTTAAGATGAAACTGTCCGCCTGTTTTATTGCAATTCTTTGCGGCGCCGTATCGACAGTATCTTCGTTTGGGCAAGCAGAAGGCGACTTCACAAAAGCAAACCAGGATTATGCGCAAGGACACTTCAAAGAAGCGATCTCTGGGTACGAGGCACTCGCTCGTGCGGGGCAATGGAGCGCAAATCTATTTTACGATCTTGGCAATGCCTATTTTCGTGTCGGCGACTTTGGGCAGGCTGTTTTAAACTACGAACGCGCGCTTGCCTTGGAGCGACATCACCCTGAAGCCATAGCCAACTTGCAGATCGCGCGTGACGAGGCGCACGCGCTTGAGCTACAGCAAAGCTGGCCGGAACGTTATTTCCAATTTGCCAGTGTTGATCAGTACAGCATCGCAGCGGCTATCGCTTTTTGGCTCGCAATGTTTGCGACGGTCATGTTGATCTTTGCGCGTCGCAGATCGGCCACATTGATCGCCTCGTTAATATTTTGCCTGCTGGTCAGCGCCGTGGCGATCTACGCTGTGTATACACTCGAACGCGGGAGCAATGGAAGCGCCCTGGCCATAGTAACGGGCAAGAACGTCCAAGCGCGTCTTGCAACTGCGGATACTGCGAACAGCATCCTGGCGTTGCCATCTGGCAGTGAAGTCAAAATCTTGAGCACCCGTGGGGATTGGATCTATGCAGGGTTACCGAATAACCTGCGCGGTTGGATTCCAGCTAAAGACGCGCAGCAGGTGCGTTTGTAACTGTTTTCCCGCGGTTCTTATGTTTCTAATGTGCTTAGCCCTCGAAAACGCAAAACGGACCGAGGGAAAACAGGCGCTGAATGGTCGTATATGAGATTTGGCGTCCTTTTGCGTATTTAGTGGGCGGATTCATATGAAGGTTGCGGCCGCTCAGATTTGTTGTTCGCTCGGCGATCCAAAAGCCAATCTGCTCAAGGTTCGCGACTTTTGTCGTCGCGGCAGAGACGCTGGCGTGGAGCTGATTGTTTTTCCGGAAATGAGCGATACGGGCTACTCGATGCCCGTAATACAAGCTCATGCTAATTCCTGGACGAGTGGTTTCATCCCTGAACTTCAGGAAATCGCCGCGAACCTTTCCATTGCCATCGTGTGCGGCGTATCAGAGCGCGATGGCGCTTCAATTTACAATTCCCTGGTTCTTGTTGATCAACACGGCAAAATCGCTGCGAAATATCGCAAGACGCATCTGTATGCGGTTGCACCCGTTGAAGAACAAAAGTGTTTTGCTTCAGGCGACGCTTTCGCAAGTTTTGCCGTTGGCGATCTGCGGTTTGGCTTCAGTATCTGCTACGATCTCCGGTTTCCGGAGATGTATCGGAAGTTGGTCGTTGAGCAGAATGTGGGGGCTCTTATCGTTTCTTCCGCGTGGCCGTTCCCGCGCATTGAACATTTCAGAACGCTTGCCCTCGCGCGCGCGATTGAAAACCAGAGTTATGTGATCGCATCGAACCGCGTCGGCAAGGATGACGACTTATGGTTTTGCGGCAGCTCAGCAATCATTGATCCTCGCGGAGTCATGGTTGCATCCGCCTCGGCGGACCGCGAAGAACTGATTCAGGCCGATGTGTCTGAAGACCTCGTGCTCTCAGTCCGGAGCCGAGTAGAGTCGCTCGCTCATCGCCGACAGGATTTATACAATTAGAAGAAACACGAAATTCTGGTAGTCAGCCTTGATCTAGATTGTAAGTAAAAGCAGGCCGCAGCTTTTCAGTAATCTCCAAAACATCATGGGATCTGGCGAGGATGTGGCGCGCCGACTTAGGTGTAAGAAAGTTAAAGGAAGACCGCCGCACCGATTGCGACCAGTGCGGCGATCATATCCTTCAATTTTGGCGTATTGTCGGAAGTCTGATTAACTATCGCAGTCCTCGTAAAACTAAACGCAAACCGCTAGCGTCTCCCGGGATTCAATATTGTCCCATTAAAGGACCCGGAGGAAACGCCTGTAACGAGGTTAACCACTCGTTCCAGCGTGAAACTCCCCGTCACGCCGGCGAACCGCCCAGTTCCGCCCGTAATAGTCTCGACCTCCTCAAGCGTAAAGACATTTGGATCAGGCGTAGGTGTTGCGTGGCCGGTGAAGCTCGTGAAAAGACTATCTGTGTTGGCCGCGACGAAGGTAGCCGTTCCGACTCCGATGAGAGTGCCGAGGTCAACCTCGACGTGGAAGGTCATGGCAAATCGTCCAAGCTCCGTGGCATTTCCCACGCCGCTCCCGTCTACGATCAAGGTGCCACCTTGTACTACGTCAGTTTCGACTGCCGCCAAGGATCCTCTGAAGGGTACCTGCTCGCTTGCCAGCGCGAGGCTGGCGAAGACCGCGATCAGGGATATTACCGCTACTAGATTTGTTTTTTTCATCTGTTTATTTTTTCTGTGGATTGTTGCTGCGTTGACAGAGCCAAACCAAACCGTTAGCGCTTTCCGCGGTTCAATATTGTCCCACGAAAACGAGCCGGTGGAAACGCCGCTGCTCAGGTTTAACACGCGTTCGAGGGTAAAGGTCCCGGTCGCGCCAACGAACCGTCCCGTCCCGCGGTGATAGTATCGACCTCCTCCAGCAGGAGGATATTTGGGTCAGGCGTCGGTGTCGCGTTGCCGATGAAGCTCGAGGAGAGAGTGTCTCCGTTGGCTGCGACGAAGGTAAACGTCCCGGTGCCGATGCCTGTGCTGAGGTCGACCTCCTCGTGAAAGGTCACGGTAAATCGGCCAAGCTCCGTAGCTCTTCCCGTCCCGCTCCCCTCTACGATCAAGAACCCGCCTATCACCTCGCCACTTTGGACCGCCGCCAGAGACCCTCTGAAGGGTACCTGCTCGCTTGCCACCGCAGAGGTGGCTAAGACCGCGATCAAGGATATTGCTGCTAGTAAGCTGCTTGTTTTCATATGTTAATTTTGATTTCTATTGTTGTTTTGGCCCTTTCTGATTTCTCGTTGTGAAAAGTCATTTGTGGCCGTTCACTCAGGTAGTGCGTAAAACCCGACGCGAGGTTACGCGGAAAGTTTGGAAATCTTCTGAAGGGATCCGCCTTCGGTCCGGGAACTCCTCAGCCGAGCGTTGAGCAACTAGTCGAATAAGTTTCTTAGAAACTCTTAATAAACCGTCTTCGGCTCCGGTCCCGCGAGAATCTTCTGGAAACGTGGGCTGCTTCGAAGCGAGTCCCACTCCCAGCGCAGACGCAGGTCGGCGAGCGTGATATTCGACACGGCATCGACCCTCGAGCCCACCGCGCCGGGAGTAGTCAGGAGACGCTCGACGAGTGTAATCGCCTGATCATGTTCGCCAATGAGTGCAGACACCAGCGCCAGATTGGCCGCCCAAGCAGCGCCATGAAATGCGTTCTGGCTTTCGGGTTCGATTTCGACCGCGCGACGAGCTTCTCGAACTGCCGCCTCCTTCCTCTGCATGTAGGCGTAGAGTAAGGCGAGTTCTGCGTGACGTTGTGCATTGTCTGGCGCGTCGCGCACCCGCTTTTCCATGGCTGGCCTGGCCGCGGCAAAATAGCGTTGCGCCGATTCGATGTCAGCGCGAGCGAGGGCGACACGGCCCCGGTAAAATGCTTTCGGAACGTCGCCCGCTTGAGGAAATTCTTCGAGCGCAGTCTCAGTCAGAATCTTATCGGCCGTGGCATAATCCCGCTCCAACATCGCCATGTCCCAGCGCCCCGAACTTACCAGTCCAGAGGGATCCTTACCGGCCGGAATGCCTTGCAAAGTTCTACTGCCGGCAGCCGGGTCACCGTTACGAAACACTTCAAGATAGGCCAGGCCGACCCTGGGAAGCACGCGACCGGGACTGATCTCCAGCGCGCGATTAAAGCTGGCAGCAGCAGCGGGCCAGTCCCGCATAAAGAGATAATTGTTGCCGGCGGGGAAAGCGGTGTTGTCGTTGAGAGGATCGAGAGAGCGGGCGCGTTGGAAGCTGGCTACCGCTTCGCGCCAGCGCCCCTGCCGGCGATAGACCTGTGCAATGTAGTAGTAGATCTCTGCATTGTTGGAAGAACTCGCGAGTGCACGCTCGAGTTCCTTAAGAGCTACGTCGTAGTTCCTCTCGTCCCTGAGACAAAGACCTAAAGCCGCGTGCGCTTCGCCGAGGTTTGGGGATACGCGCAGAGCTTCCTCGGCCTGGGCGCGCGCTTTTGCCCTACGCGCCGGGTCCTCGCCAGAACTCCCCACCTCGGTATTGAGAATGGATGCTTGCGCCCATGCGAGGCCGAACCCCGGATCAAGCGCGGCGGCTTGCATGTAAAGCTGCTCCGCTGCCGTCAGGTCTTCCGACGATCTATTGCCCGCCACTTCCCGTCCCACCCCGTTCAGGTAAAGGACGTAGGCCTGTGAGTTGTTAGTAGGTCTGGTATCAAGCCGCGCCTTTTCTTCCGGCGCGAGTTTCGTTTTCAGCGCGGTCGCGATCTGTGTGGCCAATTCGCCCTAAAGGCCAATCGAATCGGCGACGGCGCGGTCGTAACGCTCCGCCCAGATGTGGTGGTCGTTGCGTGCGTCGATGAGCTGGACATTAAGAAGCACGCGATCGCCCGTGCGCCGGACGCTCCCTTCGAGAACATTCGCCACACCTAGCGCCTGGCTGATCTCACGCATATTGCGCCTACCGCGCTTTTGGTAATCCATCACGCTAGTGCGGCTGATTACTTTCAAATCGCGAATCTGCGCGAGAGTCGTCAGGACGTCGTCTTGAATCCCAGCGGCGAAGTAAGAGTTTTCTTCGTTGTCACTGAAGTTCTCAAAGGGCAACACGGCAATGCTTTTTTCGGGTGAGCTCGTTGTTACGGGTTGCCGGATCAATTCGCTTTTCGAAACGATCCAGCCAGCAGCTGCCGCCAGTGCGAGCAAGGAGCCTGCAAGTAGCGCATTTGTTGGATTGCGTCGCACCCATTTCCTTCCTCGCGTGAAAGCTCCGATGCGACGGGCCTGAATCGGTTCGTGCTTTAGCCAGCGTTCGAGGTCTTCGGCCAGCGCGAGAGCGGAAGCATAACGCCTCTGCGGATCTTTATCGAGACACTTGAGGCAGATTGTTGAGAGGTCGCGATCTATTTTCGGATTCCAGAGGCGCGGTTGCCGCGGCTCGGTGTCCAGCAGTAACTTGATAGTCTCGTAGGTTGTACCGCCAACAAAAGGCGGATGACCTGTCAGCAATCGGTACAAGACTGCGCCTAGTCCGTACACATCTGTTGCACTTGTAAGCTGTGTGTTATTACCGGCAGCTTGTTCAGGTGCCATGTAACTTGGCGTCCCCAGCAGCTCCAGCGTGCGCGTTATCGTACTCTCCGTCTCTACCAGTCGCGCAAGGCCGAAATCGGTCAGATGCGGTTCGCCTTTGTCATCGAGCAGAATGTTCCCCGGCTTAATGTCCCGATGCAGAATGCCGTGTTCATGCGCGTAATGCACGGTGCGTGCTACCTTCGCGATTAACTCCGCGGCGTGCCGGATCGACATCGGCCTGCGCCTGCTTACTTCGTCAAGCTGCCCGCCTTCGACGAACTTCATGCTGAAGTAACACGACCCATCGCGCTCGCCGACTTTCGTAGATAGGAACAATGCACGGATGATCCAAGCTCGCGGCGGCTTCGGCTTCCCTGCGAAAACGCTTCACATGCGCTTTGCTCGCCCATTGACCAAGGTTAATGACTTTTAATGCGACTGTGCGATTGAGACTCTTTTGCCGAGCGCAAAATACCACGCCCTGACCGCCGCGACCGACCTCTCCCAACAATTCGTAGTCGCCCAACTCTCCCAGCATCTCCACCAAGTGCTTTGCTTTCTTGCTATGGGGACCAGCGGTTGCAGCATTCGCATCAATATCTTCAGCGGAGCCGCCGTCATCCGCCTTCGCCGAAGCCACGGCGGACGAGCCGCCGGCGGCTACAGGTGCGTCCGGAAGCAGGCCAAGGCCAGTCTCGAGCAAGCAACCCGGGCAATCTCCTTCAGGGGCGTCGGCGGGAATTTCCGAGCCGCACTTTGGGCAAAGTCTGATTGCGCTGGTCATTATCGGAGAGTCGCTCGTGCGCTCCCCCTCTTTTACTGCGTAAAATCCTACCAGAGGTTACGCCCGGACCACAGCAATTAAATGGCGCAGCTCATCTTCGATATCGCTGGGCATTGCAACCGTGTGGGAGATCTCTTCTCGCAACAAGGTTTGGTAACGCTGGCGAAATCGATAAAAGGCCTGCTTGACCGCGTTCTCTGTCATGTCGAACTCGCTCGCGATCTCTGCTTGCGAAGGCCGGTCCGGTTCGTCCATGAGCATCTTCTTCATTTGCTCAAAGAACCGCACATTGCCCGCGCTGCGATACTCCTCGCGCAGTCGCGCCATTACTTGCCCCAGAACTGTCAACGCCCAACGACGTTCGTAAATTTGCTCAGCCGTTAAGCTGTCGCTGCGTTCGACATCGACGCGCTCATGCTCACGAAGTTCCTCCAATGGAATAAACCACTGTCCTTTGCCTCGCTTGACTGTCATGGCGTGGCGCCATTCGTCAGCCAGAAAATGTTTGAGCGACGAAAGCAGGTACGAACGAAGTCGTCCCTTCTCCTTGCGGACAGCGTTCAAATCTCTGCGTTCTAATAACAACGCAAAAAAAGCCTGGGTGAGATCCTGCGCTTCCTCCGGCCTATGGCCCTGCCGTCTGACGAACCCGTAAAGTGGCCGCCAGTAGGTCCGGCAGAGCCTTTCCAACGCAGCGTCTGCCTCTGGCGATTCGCCTTGTGCTTCCAGCACCACGCTCCAGTGCGTAGTAGTAAATATCGCCGGACCGTGATGAGCATTTCCGCCAATCGCGCTCAGTGAGGTCACCTCATCATCAGGAGGCACGCTGCGATCCAAACAAAAAACAGGGCCTTAAGCAAGCCATCACAATTCAGTGATTTCCCAAACGCTCGGGCGTTGATCTAAAACTGTGCGAGCTGTGTAGGGGTCATCTGTACAAATTCGCTCTCGTGCAAAACGACGCGCTTGGTGCCGCGCAATAATTGCAACCATTGCCTCGCCGAGCCCACAACGATTAGAAGTACAAGGACAAGAAAGGAAACAGCTACAAACGCGTCGAATCGCCAGATAGTTGCCTGCCGCGCCAGATTAGCTGCTTTAACTGGATCGGTAACCGCGGCCGCCTGACTTAAAAGCGATTGGGCGCCGCTCAAAAAACCGAGCCTTGGGTCGGGAGAGAAAACTTTCAAATAGCCAGCCGAAAACGTGACCGCACACATGAAGCAAAGTGGAACCAGGGTTACGAAGAGATATTTGCTCTTTCGCATTTTGATCAAAAGGGTCGTGCCGAGACAGAGCGCGACCACCGACAGCAATTGATTGGCAAGACCGAACAGCGGCCAAAGCGAGTTGATGCCGCCAAGAGGATCGATCACACCCTCATATAAAAACCAGCCCCACGCTGCGACCAGCAAAACGCTGGAGAAAAAATTCGCAGTCCATGAACGTGTATTTCCTAAGGGACGCCAGAGATTGCCCAGAAAATCTTGGAGTAAAAATCGTCCCACGCGTGTTCCAGCATCGATTGTTGTGAGGATGAACAAAGCTTCGAACATGATGGCGAAGTGATACCACAACGCCAGCGCCGTCGGCTTGGTTGAGACTTGCGCAAACATGTTCGCCATGCCCACTGCGAAGGTCGGCGCTCCCCCGGCGCGATTAAACATCGTGGATTCTCCGAGGTTCGTGGCGAGCTTCTGCATTTGAGCTTCCGTCACCGGAAAACCAGCCGTGGAAACTTTTGCAACGACTTCGGTCGGCGCTCCCTTTGTGTTAATAGCGAAATACTCTCCCGGTTGAAGGACACATGCTGCGATCATCGCCATCAGGGCAACCATCATTTCGGTCACCATCGCGCCATATCCGATGCTGCGTATTCGCGATTCGCGTGTGATCATTTTCGGCGTCGTGCCAGAAGCAATTAGAGAATGAAATCCGGAGACTGCGCCGCAGGCGATGGTGATGCATACAAAGGGAAAAACTGGACCGGCAAAGACGAGGCCGCTACCATCGATGAATTTGGTAATCGCTGGCATTTGCAACGTCGGATTGATCAACAGCACAGCAGCAGCAAGCAAGGCGACAGTGCCTAGTTTCAAGAACGTGCTGAGGTAATCGCGCGGCGTCAGCAGCATCCACACGGGCAGGATCGAGGCTGCGAGCCCATAAATCATGATGGCCCAGGCCAGCCATTTCTGATCATGACGGAACCAACTCTCAATTGCGGGAAAATGCGCGAGGAATTGTCCGCCCCATACGCCAAAGGCCAGACCCAGTAAACCGAAGATCGTGACGGCCATTACGCTTACTTTTCCCGTGCGCAATCCAATTCCCATGACCAGCGCGATTGGTATCGTCGTCGCAATGGTGAACACGCCCCATGGACTTTCCGCGAGAGCTTGCACGACAACGAGCGCGAGAACAGCCAGCAAGATAATCATGATCGCCAGGACACTGACCAGAGCGAGCAGACCAACGCCGCGTCCGATTTCCTCTCTTACCATTTGCCCAAGCGTTTTGCCGCCACGGCGGATTGAGGCAAAAAGAACAATCATGTCGTGGACGCCGCCGCCGAGCGTCGCGCCGATCAAGATCCAGAGTGTGCCGGGAAGAAAACCAAACTGCGCCGCCAAGACGGGACCAACTAACGGCCCCGGACCGGCGATCGCTGCAAAGTGATGTCCGAAAACCATCCAGCCGTTTGTTGGCACATAATCTTTGTTGTCGTCTTGCAGCAGCGCCGGTGTGGCACGCTGCTCATTGAGCATGAGCACTTTTGTGGCCAGCCATTTGCTGTAAAAACGATAGCTGATCGACAACGCGCAAAATCCAGCAGTAACGATCCACAGCGCGCTGATATGTTCGCCGCGAGATAACGCCAGCATCGCCACTGCCCACGTGCCCAACGCCGCTACAGCGAACCAAAGCAGCCTTTTCCACAAACTCATTCTGTTGCAGTTTAATTGAAATTGTTGCGCTCCGCTACAAGGTGTGATCTTTCTTCAGGTGCGATTTCGACATAAAATACGCAAGCTTGTAGATGGCCAGAGCCTGGTCAGCGCGAGAAAACATACGCTCAGACTGCTGCGAACCGGTCGATTTCCGCTGAATAAAAAACGGGTTATCGAAACAATCGATCCGGTTGCTTTCGAGCAGATTCGCAAGCGATACACAGTCGCAAATCCCGGCGCAGACTGGCCGAAGTATCTCGATCTCGATCGGTGGATCGGAATCAACATTCGGCGAATTCGCCAGGTCGAACTCGATTTGGCGCGTCCCAAACGCATCCTCGATCTTGGCTGCGGCGCAGGATATTTCCTCTACATATCCCAACTGCTAGGTCATTCCGGACTCGGTCTTGATATGGACCGTTTATCCATGTTCCGGGAAGTTACACGTCTGCTCGGGGTCCGCCGTATAGTCCAGCGAATTGAAGCTTTTCGCCCGTTGCCCGATCTTGGACAAAAATTTGATCTCATCACGGCTTTCATGATTTGCTTCAACAATCACAAAATGCCGGACCTCTGGGACGTGCCGGAATGGGGATTTTTTCTGGACGACCTGGCAAAGCATCTCACGCCACGCGGCCGAGTCTGGCTCGAACTAAATCAGGAATATGACGGGTCCTTCTACACGCCTGAGCTAAAGAAATTTTTTCAAAAGCGCGGCGGTAGGATCAACGAGCAAAAAGTGATTTTCAATTCAGGCCTTCGCGCGCGTGTTTCAACTTCTCGAGTTGCACGCTGAAAGCCTTCAGTCGCTGACGATGTTCTTCCACAATGGCCGCGGGGGCCCGGTCAACGAACGATTTATTTCCCAATTTTTCCTCGACCGCGCGCATTTCGACTTCGATTTTTGTAATTTCCTTGTCGAGCCGCTGCCGTTCCCCTGCTCTATCGGCTGCGGCAACCGTCAGAAAGATCTCGCCTAATGGCGTAACCGCGACCGGGTTTCCGGCTGGCGATTGATATTTCGGATCCAATTCCACTTCTTCGGCATTCAATAACCGTGTCAGGGTCGAAATCTGGCTGGAAATTAATTTCTCATCTGTGCGTAAGATAAATCGTATCTTCCTATTTGACGGAAGTTTGGATTCCGCTCTCAAATTTCGTCCCGCTTGGATTGTTTGGTAAAGAGCTGAAACAAGGCGGCGTTTCCCGGTAAGCTCCGGGACGTCATCCAATCGGATCTTTTCTGGCGGCAGGGCAAATTGAATTGAGGTTTTTCCGAAGTCCAATAGTGACCAAAGTTCTTCGGTAATGTAGGGCATGAAGGGATGCAGCAACCGCAATATCGCGGAAAGCACAAAGTCCATTACCGCCAGCGCAGACTTCTTCTGCGCCTCGTCGCTGCCGAAGATTTCCGTCTTGGCGGCTTCAACGAACCAATCGCAGTAATCGCTCCAGACAAAGTCGTAAAGGCGTTGTGCGACCGTGTTGAACTGATATTCGCGGTAAGCAGCTTCGATTGCGTCGATGGTTTCGTTCAAGCGGGCGAGTAGTTCCAAGGCGTAGATCGATACCGCCTCCTTGTCGATTTTTGGAGCGACATCGCTTGGTCCATGCATTTGCCGGAAGCGCGCCACGTTCCAAAGTTTTGTCGCGAAGTTCCGCCCTTCTTCGATTTGCTTTTCGTCGAAGCGAATATCCTGTCCTCGGGGAGCGATGCGCATCAGGCCGAAGCGCAGGCCGTCAGCGCCATACTTATCGATCAATTCGAGCGGATCGGGCGAGTTGCCCAAGGACTTCGACATCTTCCGGCCGAGCTTGTCGCGAATGAGACCCGTAAAATAAACGTCGCGAAACGCAATATTGTCCTCAACGCTGTCTGATTTGCCAGGCTTGAACTCCAACCCTGCGATAATCATGCGCGCCACCCAAAAGAAAATGATATCTGGCGCAGTTACGAGCGCGCTCGTCGGATAAAACTTCTTCCGTGTTTCTTTATCCATCGTTTCATAAGCCCAAAGCCACGATGAAAACCAGGTATCGAGTGTGTCCGAATCCTGGGTCCAGTTTTCAGCGTCAGCCGGAGGATTGATCCCGACATGAATCTCTTCCCCGTTTTGGGATTTGGAACTTGGGATTTGGGCTTTCCGGTACCAGGCCGGTATCCGGTGCCCCCACCAGACCTGGCGGCTGATGCACCAATCGCGAATGTTCTCCAGCCATTGTGCGTAAACCTTCTCCCAATGCGGGGGAAAGAATCGGATCAGGTTATCACGCACCACAGCCAGGGCCTCCTTTGTTTTCGGGTAACGCAAAAACCATTGTTCACTGATGCGGGGCTCGATCGGTACATCGCTGCGATCACTGAACCCGACATTGTTTTCGTACGCCTCGGTTTTCGCGAGGGCTCCCATCGCTTGCAATGACTCCGCTGCTTTTTCCCGTGCTTTGAATCGGTCGAGTAGGTCCAACTCTGGAACCGCCGGACAATTAA
>QHQO01000092.1 GCA_003221195.1 Verrucomicrobiota bacterium | reverse complement strand
CCTATTCGTATTTGCAGGAGGCCCGGGACACTGAGGCGAAGAAGATTGTCGATCTTGCTGCCAAAGTGCGTAAGACAAATCCCGAGTTGGAATTCAGCGCGGCCTACGCTTTAGCAGCCATTCCGACACGTTACGCATTCGAGCGGAACGATTGGGCATCGGCGGCAACATTGACCGTTCCAAACCTCCCACACTGGTCCTCGTTCCCATTCATGGAAGCCTTGATCGAATACGGTCACGCACT
>QHQO01000091.1 GCA_003221195.1 Verrucomicrobiota bacterium | reverse complement strand
GCAGCACTCAAGATCTATCCGGGACGATTCAGAGGTCTATATGGAGCCGCGCGCGCCGCCGAACAAAACGGCGACAAGGAAAGTGCAAGCCGTTACTACGCAAAGCTGGCGGCACAAACCACAAAAGCTGCCAGCTCACGAGATGAATTGAATCACGTCCGCGAATTCCTCACCGCCGAAGCTAAAGCGACGGATCCGAAGAACGTCAGCGTTCGCAAGTAGCAAACGGTCGGCGCGTCTTGCGTGCAAAACGATCAAGCTAGCCGCACGGCGCTGCTGATTGCTGCGAGCCTGGTTCTTCTGCATCGCGATCCCAAATACTCGGATCTGGTCTCAAAAACGGCGGCAGACCTTTGTGCTCAGATACTCGACGCGCATTCGGCACGAACGCGTTTGTTCTTGAAGATTGTACGACAGGACTGGTTTCGGCCGATCGCCAAGTTGACCGAGCGGATCACGATTCGAGGAATCTTGCTGCATTATGTCTTGCGAAAGAAATGTATCGCCGACCTTGTGCGGTCAGCAGTCATCAATGGGGCCAAACAGGTCGTCATAATTGGTGCTGGTTTCGATCCGCTAAGTTTCGAATTACATCAGGAATTTCAAGGTGTGCACTTTTGGGAAATAGATCATCCGGCCACACAGCATTACAAAGTACGCACCTTTTCTAAGATCGACGCCGAACGATTGCATTTTGTCGGGATGGATTTGAGCACTACCGCCTTCGATAGCGAAGCACTGATCAAGAATAGTTTTGATTCGACTGAACGCGCGGTCTGGATCGCAGAAGGTCTCTTAATGTATCTGACGCTGGAGCGCGTTTCTTCACTAATGAGAACGTTGAAAAGTCTGAGCGTACCCGGTAGCCGGTTTGTATTCACGTTCATGGAAAAACAAAGGGACGGCCGGATTCGTTTCGATTCGCAAAGTAAATTGGTTGATTGGTGGTTGTGTAGACGCGGCGAACCTTTCCTTTGGGGAACTACACGAAGTGAACTTGTCGACCTCGTGCGTCCCTGGCAGGTGGTTCGATTTTCCGATCACGATGATCTGCGCGAGCTGACATCTGGATTGGCCGGCGAACCTCTCGCGAAAGGAGAGGTAATTTGCCTGGCTGAGGCTTAGCCGCACTGATTATAGTTTCGCGTGCTTACCCGGCGTGAATTCATACGCACGACGGCGCTGTTCGCACTTGCGCCACGGATATTCGCGGAATCCGAACGAGAGATTTGGTTAAATGACGTCCATTCACAGCTCAATCGGATCCGCGTTCGCGAGCTTCTGACGCCGCGGAGCCGGGACGAACTCCCAGAGATTGTGCGTTCGGCGTCGCGAAAAGGCTTGCCCATCTCCGTTTCAGGATGTCGGCATTCGATGGGCGGCCAGCAATTCGCCACAGACAGCATTTGCATCGATTCGCGTTCACTTGATCACGTAATCTCTTTCGATCAGGAGCACGGTTTGGTCGAAGCGGAAGCGGGCATCCAATGGCCCAGATTGATTCGCACTTATCTGGACGCCCAGGCGAATAGCGCAAAACAATGGGGTATCGCGCAAAAACAAACCGGCGCGGACACATTTACGCTTGGGGGGAGTCTCTCCTCGAACGTGCATGGACGCGGGTTAACGATGAAGCCGCTTATTTCCAACGTTGAATCGTTCAACCTGATTAACGCTGACGGGAAATCGATTCGCTGTTCACGCGACGAAAACAATGAATTGTTCCGACTCGCGATCGGTGGTTACGGGCTGTTTGGGTTAATCGAGAGCGTAACGCTTCGTCTCGTTCCCCGGCAAAAACTGCGACGTGTAGTCGAGATAATTCGAGCGAGTGATCTGCCCAAGCGGTTTGAGGAGCGAATCGCGCAAAATTTTCTTTATGGCGACTTTCAGTTTTCAGTCGACGAAAAATCGACGGACTTCCTCCAACGCGGCGTGTTTTCTTGTTACCAGCCGATCGACGAACGCGAACCGATCGTCGCTAAGAAGGAGCTACGCGACGACGATTGGCTGGAGCTCCTGCGGTTGGCTTACACGGACCGCGGGAAAGCTTTCAAGCGTTATAGCGATTACTATTTATCGACAAACGGACAGACTTATTGGTCCGACACGAATCAACTTGGCGCTTATTTGCCGAATTATGCGCAGAAGATCCGAAATCAGATCGGCGGAGATGAATCGAGCCTCATTATCACTGAGATTTACGTGCCGCGAGGAGACCTTCCTGACTTTTTAGCGCAAGCGGCAGAGCTTCTGCGCTCGCATCGCACAATCGCCATCTATGGCACAGTCCGGCTGATCGAAAAAGATAATGAGAGCTTTTTGGCTTGGGCCAAAGAACCTTACGCGTGCATCATCTTTAATTTGCTCACGTTCCACACATCGGACGGCATTGAAGCGTCCGCGCGCGCCTTTCGCGGCTTAATTGATTTGGCGATAGCCCGCGGCGGAAGCTATTATCTGACTTACCATAAATTCGCAAAATCAGAGCAGGTCATGGCGTGCTATCCTCAGTTCAAACAATTTCTGGACCTCAAAAGAAAGTACGATCCGACTGAGCGCTTTCAGAGTGATTGGTATCGCCATTATCGGAAGCTTTTCGCGAGCTCGTGAATTCTCTGGCATGTTGAGCGAAGCGAAACATCTCTGATATTTCGGTTAGTTTCGCTTCTAATTACGAACTGAGATTGAACTCGTTCGTCTCCCGACTCGCTCGCCGCTACCCGGGTGCGGCTTTGCCGTCCATGTCGCTCATCCCACTCGCTCCATTCTTCGCTTCGCTCAGAATGACATACTAGAATGGCTTTTCATGCAGCTGTTCGCCATCATTGCCTTGGTTCTGATTCTGACGCGCGTCGTCACTGAACTGTGGCTGAGCAGACTGAATCAACGTCACGTGCGCCAGCGCGCGAATGAAATGCCGTCTGTATTTCGCGGAATCATCGACGCGACGATGTATCGTCGTTCGGTTGATTACACACTGGCCAAGAGCCGCTTTGGAGACATCGTCAACGTGTTCGATACCGTGGTGCTCATCGCGGTACTGTTTAGCGGCCTGTTGCCATGGGCGTTTGGAAGATTCAGCGTGAGCCTTGGCACGTCGAACCTGGCGATGGCTGGTTTTCTCTTTCTTACAGGCATCGCGTTGAGCATCCCGGGATTGCCGTTCGCCTGGTACGCGCAATTCAAAATCGAAGAGCGATTCGGCTTCAACACCACAGGCATGAAGACGTGGATCGCCGATCGTATCAAGGGATTACTCCTCGCGTTGCTGCTCGGCTATCCGCTGCTTCTGCTGGTGTTGAAACTGATCGAATGGACTGGCACGAACTGGTGGCTTTGGGCGGCTGCGGTTGTCATCTCCTTTCAATTGCTTCTGCTGCTGATCGCGCCGGCGATCATCATGCCGCTTTTCAACAAGTTCACGCCACTGCCTGAAGGAGAATTGCGCCAAC
>QHQO01000179.1 GCA_003221195.1 Verrucomicrobiota bacterium | reverse complement strand
CCTTTCTCGTCGGTGCCGACACTGCACGCGCCACCTGACGACGTTGAGAATTTTGGAACCGTTACGGCAACGCTCGCGGCAGAGGCAATCCGGATTGGCGCGCAAACCCAGGAAGGCGCTACCTTTCAATTTTCAATCGAAGCCCAACCCCTAACAGCCTTGTTGAGTTTTGAAATCGCCAACCCGCGGATTGACGCTCCGCCCGAAATTTATCTTAACGGTCAGGACATCGGGCCTGCTTCCCTGACGCTACCAGATCTTGGTGATCCGGCGTACAGGGGCGAAGTGCAACCACTTTCCACGCAGATGCATTTCAACTACACCGGATGGTTGCGCGCTCAGAAAATTGTACCGGCAGCGAGCTTAAAAGCGGGCACGAACGATTTGGTCGTTGTGAACGGCGCTGACACAGGAGCTTCGGCGATACGGGCCACGCAGATTCAATTAAAGTATATCTGGGACAAGTCGGATTATCTGTTACGCACCGGGCACTAGAAATTCTTAAACAGCAGGGTAGTGTAACGGCGCACAGAATGGGAGGGTGACTCCTCTATCGAGGTAAGAATGAAAAGAAAACAACAGGGCTTCACGCT
This sequence comes from Verrucomicrobiota bacterium, assembly GCA_003221195.1. GTDB lineage: Bacteria > Verrucomicrobiota > Verrucomicrobiia > Chthoniobacterales > UBA10450 > Udaeobacter. Next base: position 20,092 of record QHQO01000179.1, on the reverse strand, counting down.
GCTCGAGATCATGCTCGTAGTGAGCATTATCGTGATCATATTGGGAGTGGCGATTTCAAAACTTGGCAACACTACCGCCATCGCAAAAACGATGCGGGTTCAAGCGGACGTCCAGGCGATCAAAACGCAATTGCAGCTGTATGAAAGCATGAACGGCTTTTATCCAACAACCGAGCAAGGCCTGCAGGCGTTGGTGACCCAGCCAGACAAGGATCCGAGACCCGCCCGGTGGTATCAGCTATTCAAAGAGATGCCAAAAGATCCGTGGGGAAACGAATACATTTATCGCTGCCCCGGTCTCAAAAACCCAGGCGGCTACGACCTGTATTCTGCCGGGCAGGACCGGCAGGCTGACACTGCCGATGACGATTGGGGCGGTTAACCCAGCTAGCGAATCCGCTTCAATTCTTGGAGCCGGACCCCTTCGACGCACCTCTTGGGTTCCGTTGAATTAAACCTCGCGAATGGGGCGATCGAAGCTCTCGCGTAGGTGGAACCAACTGTTGCATCTCGGGAGGCAATCCGGCAGGTAGTTTCGGTGAAACTGCGTTAGGGGTCGACATGTTAGGCGTGGGTGGCGTAAACGTTCTTGAAGCTAGCGCGGCGTTGGGCGCAGATTGCTGCAAGAGCGCCTGGTTAAACGTGATTGTCGCAAAATTTCCATCCTTGCTAATTGTCACCTTTGTCGCACCCACGCGCTCTGACCATTCAATATTGGCGATACTGTAGCCGTCCACAGGTGTTTTGGTGGTAAGATATTTCTTGAAATTGTGATCGGAAGTCGAAGCGAGCGTTACCAAATCGCCGTCAGGCGAACGGGCAGCGTTGGCCACGTAAAGGTCTTTCGCAAAATCGGGTGTGGCCGCGGGCGCCGCCACTGCCGTTGCGATCGCGAATGGCGAATTATCCACCATCTTTGAATAACGCTCGTAAGCGAACCGGGGTGGCAGAACATCTTCGGCCTGCGCGCAGATCGCTCCAAGCAGAGCAGCCGCTGATATTAGCGTAAGTGAATATTTCATAAATGGAGAAGGTTATTTTACTTCGTTCGTTGTGCCGTAGCAAACCAGCGCGCGATCTTAAATTTGCCGCGCATCATCGTGGGATCGTTGCCATCAATCGCCAAATTAACATTTTCAACCACAATGAAGGCGTCCGGTCGCTGCACATCATAAAGAAAATGAACCAGCGGCGGCCAGGGACTCTTTGTTTCGATGGAAGCAAAAACCGTCTGGTGGTATGGCGTTGTTTCCCCGGAACCAATCGCTGGATTCTCAACCAAAATATTATATTTGCCGGCTACTTCCTTTAACTGATCGAGCAGCGCGGAGGCTTCTGCTGGGTCTTTGAGAGTTGGTTGATGTTGGCGGATCCATTCGTCCCGTTTCGTCCAGAGGTCTCGTTCCTTCACGTAAAGAGTTTGTTCGGCTAACATAGCCCTCCGGGCCGCAATTTGCTTTTGCGCGCTGGCAAGCGCGCCGAAGATCCAGTCCAAAATAAAAAGGTTAAGTAACACAAATACCGTGCCGGCCGCTACCCACGCGAGCACACGCTCGCGCCGATTCATTCGCTGGTACCATGCCGGTATCATCGTGGCTTCCCCTCCAATCGAAACTGCGCATGGTCATTTGGAAGGATACGAGGCGCAGCCATCTCAAATTGAAAGACTCGCAAATCCGGATTCTTTTTGATCTTTTCGATGAACTGGTAAGCGAGAGCAGCGGTATTTGCCTCACCATCGATCGAAACCTGCCGCGCCGACTGGTTGTACGCCGTAATCCGCACCTCGGGCGATGGCAGGCTTTCGAAAATGTGTAGGAGAATTTCTACTGGATAATAACGCGCATCGATTGCCGGAGCCAGTGCCTTCCAGTTCGCTTCCGTCGCGCGGACGAACTGCGTCCCGGGAGCATCCTGAGCAATGCGCGTGTCAATCCGTCCGATTTGAAACCGTAACAAACCCAGATAAGCGAACAAAAGAAACAGAAGCCCAACGTAAGCGCCACCTATCCACAAGAGCCGCTTTCGCCATTCTATCTGCCTGATCAATTGCGAGCGGCGGCGGCGCCAGCTTTCCGGCAATAGATTCAGTTTAATTGAGGCGGGTGGCAGTTCGACGCTGACTATCTCAGTAGGGCTGGCCAGGATTCCCTGCACAGTGTCCCGCATCTGGTAGTAGCTTTCATCCAACAAGACATTTGGAGAGGAAGCGTTGATGCCTTGTAGCTCGGCGCTCATTCGCAACTGGGGCAATTCAAGTTGCAGTTGTTCCCCGTTGCCATTTTCGAACACTCGCGTAAGACTCAATTTGCCGTTTTCTGTCACGGCGTAAACCAGCGCCTCGCCTTCAGGATAAATCAGAAGCGCATTTCCCTTGGGTGCATAAGTACTGGCGCGCTGCGCTGCATAAACGGTTACCTGCCGCGGGATAAAACCGCGGTCGAGCAGCGGAGCCGCAAGCTCGGCAAGCTGTTCATTTCTGATCGCCACGGCTGAGACCACACTTTCGTTTTCGTCTTGCTCGATCACTTCAAAATCGGTGGTCACGTCTTCGGCCGAGAACGGCAACACCTTCTCGATCTGAATCCGAATCATTTCCGGAAACTCTGCCGGATCGACACTTGGCAGGCGAAATCGTTGGGCGAGCACGGCAGCGACAGGCAGGCCGAGCACAAAATCGTCGGTCGCTGAAAGCAGCGGCACAGCTTCCCCCAGCGTCTGCAGCTTACGCACGTTCCACGAGCCGTTCTGGCCAGCACTGCCCGCGACCGCTTCGCGCGGCGATGCGGCCGTGGATGAACGCAAAAAATTCCATCCGTGCGCGGTGGGAATTATGAAAATGGATGGCATCCCTGTCTCGATATCAAAGCTCCTTCCAACTGATCACCAAAGGATGGCCGCGTAGGCCACCGCCTCCTGATACTATCATCTGAACAGTGCGCGTAACGTCGCCTGATTTTCCTATGCTCACAACGCGGAAGACAGGGAAACTGAACCCGATCAAGTTTTGAAGCTGAGAAATTTGCTGGCTGTTGAGGCCAAGGCCTCTGGTTAAAGCGTCCTGGACAGATATAAATTGTGTATCGTCTGCTGTTCCATCGACTCCATCTGGTCCGGCCCGCAACTGAAGGAACCGATCAACGTAATCGTCTCCGATGCCCAAAGCACGAAGCACATCGCGCGATGCCCAGGCAACATCGATTCCCTGGTTACACTGGTCGCAGACGGTAAAATCTTTGTCCCAACCCGGCTTGGAAGTGAATTCAGCCCAGCCACAGATTTTCTTTAGGTCGTCCACAGAAGTCAGCGGCGCGTGCGGCGGCCGATAATCATCGGTCTCCGGGCAAGCGTTTAAGTGATGAATACCTTGTCCAGGCGACACCCAATCGAGCAGGGAATCCATCATCGTATCAAGGTCGTTCAGCTCCACACCCTTTAGCGTGAGATATCGGCGCAGAATTTCCAGCTTCGCTGGGTCCTCCCCTAGCGTAAGAAACTTCACATCCAGGCGGCCACATTCACCTCTCATTTGAACGTCGTAACCTTCCTGATTGCCCAGTCGTCCGTGCAAGTTTGGCGAGTTCGGCGCGTCCTTTGGGCGCAGCGCAACTTCTGCCAGCGCAATATCACCGCCTGATGACGCCATCGCTTCAGCGTCCAAAACGCGGCCTGCATTGCCTGAAACAACAAGGCGCGAATTAATGTCCAACGCCCATGAAATGATCATTGCGCTAAGCAAGAACAGCGCCCAAAGCGCAAGCATTAGTGCCGCGCCACCGCGCAATCTTGGATTTAAAACCTTCATTTTCAATAGGGCGTTCGTTTCAGCGGAATAATCGCTTCCCATGGTACGGGTGAATCAGCGCGCCCCACGGTCACCTTGACGAGCCATGGCAGCTGGGACGCGTTTGACCATCGATCGATCCAAGTGTTCAAGCCCGGATTGAAGTAACTGATCTGGAGACTGCTCACGTTCTTAACTAACGGCACCCACGTCTCGTGTCGTTCCCCGATATCAGAAGCGTCCTTCGGTTTTCGTAACAAGCCGAGGTCGAGGCGGTCACTCTTTTCGTTTTCGGGTTGCAACCGCAACGCGACAATGAACTCACCTGGCGCATAGCGAGTAAGGAGCCCAGGCCCGGCGCTGCAAATCCACGTTATCACATCGCGCTCGCGATCGTTTAGTTTAAACGGTTCCCCTATCAGCCTTGCGCGCATCGGACTCAAGCTTTGCCATTCCGACGTTAGAAGATCGCGCAGCCCGTCGTACTGCGAATCCCTCGCGGCTGTATCGGATGACAGACGCAGCGCCGTCATATTCGCTTGCACAAAACGAAAAATCGCCAGCGACATCAGCCCGAGGATCGCCACCGCAAGCATGATTTCGAGCAACGTGAAACCGCCGACGCGAAGAGACTCCCTCTTACCCTGGACGGTAAACATAAAACCTGACCTGTTTTGACTGAGGAACACCGCCCTGTTGCCACCGAGCCGTTAACGTGACGAGGTAGATTCCGCTGAGAAGGGTATTATCGGGTTCCGTCAATTCGGCGGCCGCGGTTTGTTGGACAACCTTTATGCCCCCGTAATTGCTGTCTACCCTGAATTCCTTGGAATCGTCGGGAACCCCCCGGGCACTCTGAATTTCTGCCATACGATTCGATAAAATCTGCCGCACGACGCCTTCTTCGGCGTTAATCGTGCTCGCATTGAGGCAATTCTCGACCGCGCGTCCAAGCGCGATGACGCCAAGCGCGAAAATCGTAATGCCAAGGAGAACCTCGTAGAGGGCAAAAGCGCGACGAAACTTTTGACCTGCGCTTGCGTTAATGGACCGCATAACTCGTAATCTCTGGCCGTCCCGTTAGTGGCGAGTAATTCGCCGTCCATGAACCGGCGGGACCTTGAAAGCGGATGGTTGCCGGTTCGCAGATCCCGGACGGCCAGAAAATCCATTCAGCCGGATATTTTTCCATCAATGCCACCGGCAACGAGAGCCTTAGCGTGCTTCCCCTGCTGGGACGAAACTCAGCTTTTGCCTTGGCGTCCTCATCTTCTGCGAAAGCTTCCGGACGTACCACAACATTGCCTTTGCCCCAGACAATTAAGTAAGGACGACGCTCGGTGACGCTTCGCTCCTGCGCCTGGCGCACCAGATTGTTGAACCCATCCAGCGATTCCTTCAGCCGCCTGTTGGCGATCACGCCCGTGAAGCTGGGTACAGCCAGCATGAGCAACAGCATCAGTATGAAGATAGAGAGAGCGATCTCGATCAGCGTAAAACCCCGGGCTCGTTGCACCGCGGGAAATTACTCGTTTCACTGCAAATCACAACAGCGCCCGCGAGAGGCATTTTCGGTGTACCTGGCCGAATGAGCCAGCCACGCGGGCAGGTGGAGAATCAATTTACTCCCAGCCAGGGGCGTAACCGTGAACTGTAGTAAAGGCGATCGTTTGCGTCCACCAAGCAGGATCGGCGCAGCAGCCGAGTAAAGTGTCAATCAGCGCGTTGTTAAGCTTGCCAGAACTCGTCAAGTCCTGGCGAAGTTCTTTGATAGTCTGTGTCCAATAATCTGCCCACAAACTCGTCCCGTTATAGATTGCAGTTTCTGCGGTGCCACCGATTTTCTCGATGCCCAGGGCCGCCAATCTCGGTGCCAGAGTACGACCGATGTGATAATCTATTCCTCGTTCGCGCGCCCGCGCCTAAGCAAGCCAATCACTCCAGAACACACGCACTTCCGGCGGCTCGGCGATGGTCACCGGAAGAAAATCCGGTTCAATCAAGAGGATGGCGCCTCCAGGCCGCAAGCTTGCAACGAGATTCGCGATCGCCTTGTCAGCGTCGGCGACATGGTGAAGCACCGCACGGGCAGTTACGAGATCGAAACTGCCAGGCTCCACCAGCCCGGCCATGATATCGTCCTTCCCAAACTCCAGATTAGGCAAATGCACGTCGACGAGCGAAAGATCGAGATCGACGGCCATGGTTCGTCCATCCGGAGCGACTTGCCGGGCAAGCCACGCGGAAATTGAGCCGTTGCCGCACCCGACTTCCAGCATTCTTGCCCCTGGCTTAACGACATCAAGCGACTGAAGATAACGCCGGTGCATGGGATCGAGTAATTCCGACATCAACGCGAGCCGCCTCCCCTCGCCTTTCAAATGGTGACCCAAAACATATTCCGGCATACGGGTTCATCGTAAGTTGCCGGGGTATTAACAGCAAATGATTGGCTCCACCGGATTGCGCGCTGCAATCAGCCGCTAAAAAAAAGCAATCAATCGGCAGCAGGCGCATTGGTATGTGATAAACTTTGAGGCGAAATGAAGCCTGCTTTGCGCATCGGCATCGTCGTAGCTGCGCTTTGCGTGGTGGCGATGCTTGTGTGGCAGGGAGTTACGGCACACGGAGCGCCTGATCCAACGCGGCCCGACACCAGCCCGACGGTGGCGTTTTTGGACATTGGCATTCTTGTCTTTCGCGAGGGCTTGGAATGTATTCTTGTTCTGGCAGCGATTACAGCCAGCATGACAGGTCCCAAGCGCGCCCATCGCCGACCAGTCGCGCTCGGCGCGTCCTTTGCCTTTATCGCCACTCTGATCACGTGGTTGATCGCGGTGCGGATCGTCGGTTCGCTAAGCGACAACATGTCGGCGCTCGATTTGCAAGCTGCTACCGGCTTGCTCGCAGTCATCGTGTTACTCGTCATCATGAACTGGTTCTTTCACAAAATTTATTGGGGAGGCTGGATTCGCGCCCACAATCGCCGTCGCAAGGCATTACTCGAGAATGCGCGCACTGCCGAAATTTCCCAGGGGCGTCTCTGGTTTGGATTAGTCCTGCTCGGATTCACCTCCCTGTATCGCGAAGGATTTGAAGTCGTGCTTTTTTTGCAAAGCTATCATCTGCGACTCGGCGGCGCCGTGGTAATGAAAGGCGCACTGTTGGGCATTGTTCTGACGGGGATGGTAGCGATATTGACCTTCGTTCTTCAGCAGCGGCTACCTTACCGGAAAATGCTAATCACTACCGGCATTCTCCTCGGAGTGGTGTTGCTTGTAATGGTCGGCGAGCAAACGCAGGAAATGCAGCTGGCCCATTGGATTTCCACGACTGAAATCACGTCGCTAAAAAACTATATGCCGCCGTGGATGGGACTCTGGTTCGCCGTGTTCCCTACCGTTGAGACTCTCGTTGCTCAGTTTATTGCGGCCGTTTTGGTAGTTGGATCGTATTACGCCGCGCGGCATTTTGGCGGCGGCAAACCGGGTGGAACCGCGTTGGAAACTCCCGCCCCTAGAATGGCAGCGATCAACGCTTAACACAGATTCCGCGGGACATTGCGAAAGGTCAGTGTCGACGCTTCGCGCGTGCAATTCCAGTTGAACGAAGTCGCAGGCTTCCCACCTTAGGCGGATGATTACGCCTGGTTGCCGTTTTCTTCGGCTGGTTCAAACCATTTTCGCTATTTCTGTATTCGTCTTTTCATCTTTTGCTCACGCCACTCCATCCCCTACCCCTGCTCCGCCTGGAAGCATTGATGAAAAATTGTTCAGTGGAATGCAGTGGCGACAGATTGGACCGTTTCGCGGCGGGCGCGCCTTAACAATCGAAGGCGTGCCGGGCGAGCCGGACACTTATTATTTTGGCGCCGTGGCAGGGGGAGTTTGGAAAACGATTGACGGCGGCGCGAACTGGACTCCCCTCTTCGATAAGCAACCGATTTCATCAATCGGAGCGATTGCTATTGCGCCGTCAGATCACAATGTGATTTACGCAGGGACGGGCGAAGCGGCCATACGCGGTAATACCACCTATGGCACGGGAGTTTTCAAATCCATCGATGGCGGCAAGAGATGGCAGAACGTCGGTTTAAAAGACAGCCGTCAAATCGGCGCACTAATTGTCGATCCCAGAGATGAGAACGTCGTTCTCGTGGCGGCTCTTGGTCACGCGTTTGGTCCAAACGCTGAGCGCGGAATATTCCGGACTGCCGACGGCGGCAAAACGTGGACAAAAGTTTTGTCTAAAGATGAAAACACCGGCGGGATCGATGTCGTTTTTGATCCGCACAATCCGAACATTGTTTTCGCTTCACTGTGGCAGGCTCGACGACAGCCGTGGTTTTTTTCCAGCGGCGGTCCAGGAAGCGGCCTCTACCGATCTGAAGATAATGGCGTTACCTGGAAACGTCTCGAGGGCAATGGCCTGCCTGAAGGAATCCTCGGTAAGACCGGCATCGCGGTTTCCGGTGCCGATTCGAACCGCGTTTATGCGATCATCGAGGCGAAAGAGGGCGGCCTTTATCGTTCCGATGACGCCGGACAACATTGGACCCGTATAAATGATGACGGCCGCTTTCGGCAGCGCGCCTGGTATTTCAGCAAAGTTTATGCTGATCCAAAATCCGCTGACACAGTTTACCTCTTGAACACCGGGCTGTTTCGTTCGGTTGATGGCGGAAAAACTTTTAATTTGTTGCCAGCGCGTCACGGCGATCACCACGGACTTTGGATCGATCCGCAAAATCCTAATCGGATCGCAAACGCCAATGACGGTGGAGTGAGTATCTCACTCGACGGCGGAAAAACATGGACCACCCAAAACAACCAGCCGACCGCGCAGTTTTACCACGTTTCCGTAGACAACGCCTTTCCTTATCACATTTACGGCGCGCAACAGGACAATACGAGCATTGGCATTGCAAGCCGGACAGATTGGGGTGCAATCGGGGCAGCAGATTGGTTCGTAGTCGGCAGCGGTGAGTGCGGCTTCGTTCTGGCTGATCCGCGCGACTGGCACATCACTTATTCAAACAATGAAAGCTCCATCTATCGTTACAACAAGACCAAGGAAGAAACGCAGGATGTTAGCGTCTTGCCCCTGGATAATTCCGGTCACGGTGCGGCCGATGTTATTCATCGTTTTCAGTGGGTGACGCCGCTCACCCTTTCACCGCATAATCCTGACGTTCTATACGCGGGAGCGGAGTGCGTTTTCAAATCGACCGATCACGGGCAGAGCTGGACGCAAATCAGCGGCGATCTGTCGCGCAACGATAAATCAAAACAACAGCCCAGCGGCGGGCCGCTCACTAACGACATCACTTCAGTTGAATATTACGACACCGTGTTCGCGCTCGCGGAGTCGCCGCTAAAAAAAGGAACACTCTGGGCTGGTACAGACGATGGACTTATCCACGTCACAACCGATGACGGACAGCATTGGTCGAATGTCACGCCAAAGATGCCCGAGTGGAGCACGGTCAGCCTAATCGATCCCTCTCCGCACGACGCCAACGCTGCCTATGTCGCCGTGGATCGGCATAAACTCGACGACTTCAAGCCGTACATTTTTAAAACGACGGACCTGGGGAAAAGTTGGAATGCGATTGTAAACGGCATTCCCGATGGCGCGTATGTCCATGCTGTGCGCGAAGATCCTAAGAAACGCGGATTGCTCTACGCGGGAACAGAGCTCGGAGTTTTTGTTTCGTTCGATGACGGCGCGCATTGGCAACCACTGCAGTTGAACCTGCCGGTATCACCCATTCACGACTTGGTAGTAAAGGATGACGATCTGGTCGTGGCAACTCATGGCCGTTCGTTCTGGGTCTTGGACGACATTACACCGCTGCGTCAACTCGGCGGGCAATCTTCCAAGGAAGATGTGATGCTTTATCAACCGCAAACCGCAGTGCGCTTGCATTATCCGGAGGAATTCGATAAGCGCCAGCCAGTCGGCGATAACCCGCCAGCGGGCGCGATCATTAATTATTATTTGAAGACTGCGCCAAAAGAGGAAGTCTCTCTCGATATTCTGGACTCTTCCGGAAAACTCCTCAGGCATCTTTCCAGCAAAGAGAAAAAAGAAGGCGAACAGCCGCCGGAATGGCCGGATCGCGTCGAGCGGCCAAAAACAATTCCCGCAAATCAAGGGATGAACCGTTTCGCGTGGGACCTGCGCTACAATGATCCGATTCAGATACCCGGTGCGTTTTACTCCGGCGTCGGACCGAGAGGAGCGCTCGCTCCGCCTGGTGATTATCAAGTGAAAATAACTGTGGGCGGCAAGTCGCAAACGGCGCCGTTGCATCTGGCGATCGATCCACGGACCAAGGGCGCGGAGGCTGCCGTGCAAAAGCAATTTGCTCTGGCGACCCAGGTGAATGAGTCCATGTCGCGATTGCATCAGGCCGTCAACGAAATCCGCGACCTCAAGTCGCAGATTCAAACGTTACACAAACGTTTCGGTGACGATCCCAAATTAAAACCAGGACTCGCAGCAGCAGACGATCTTGATCACAAAATGTCAGAGATCGAACAGAAACTTATTCAAGTGAACATGAAAGGCTCCGAAGGAAACCTCGCCTTCCCCGATATGCTGAACGAACGCTTTGAAACGTTCAGTCACACAATTGAGTCCGGTGACAAAGAGCCGACTCAGGGACAGCTGAACGTTTTCCAAATGTTGAGCAACCAATTGGAAGAGCAGTTAAAGAAATGGGCGGAACTAAAAGCCGAACTTGTGCCGAAAGTGAGCGAACTAATCAAGCAAGCTAGCTTACCCGCGCTGATTATTAGCCCTCCGAAGAAAAGTGAGTAGTGACTGGATGGCGGAAGCTCCGCGGGGCCGGGCTCACAGGAGTTCGCCTCCATTTGACCTCGCACTGAACTGCGCGTCCAGATGACCAAGATCGATAGAGCAGTCATACTCGCAGCCGGGCGCGGCACCCGCATGCGCGAGCTGACTAATGACGTTCCAAAGCCGATGATCGAAGTGCGGGGTAAGCCGGTTTTGCAGCATATTGTACAAGGATTGCGCAATGCGGGTGTGCGCAAATTTCTGATTATCGTTGGCTATCACGCCGAAGCAGTGCGGAATTTTTTCGGGGACGGTCGGAGTCACAACGTCGCCATCGAATACGCGACACAAACCGTGCAGGATGGCACGGGTCGCGTTGTGAATCTTGCCCGCAGTTTTGTCGGCGATTCGCCATTCATTTTGAGCTATGGCGATATTTTGATCAGTCCGGTAAATTACAACCGGGTCGTGAATCTTCCCGATGACTGTGAAGCGATCCTCACAGTTACGCGCGGCGAAGACGTCAGTAAAGGCGGCGCCGTTTTTGTGAACGAGCAAATGGAGCTTGTCGATCTTCGCGAAAAAACAAAACCGGGCGAACCGACAAGCCCGTGGTATAACGCTGGCCTCTACGCATTTCACCAAAGTATTTTCGAATTCATCGCGAAGCTGGAGCCATCACCGCGCGGTGAGTACGAACTCACAGATGCAATCCGCGATCTCGCACATTCGGGCAAGAAAGTAAAAGCATTGGAGCTGACAGGCGAATGGGCAGATGTTCGCGATCCTGAAATTCTCGCGCGGTTGAATCGGGCGTAAGCATCTGGAAAAGCTAGCTCTGTCCGTCCGAAGAATCATGGGACATCACTGCGGGCTAGTTATAGACAGTTTCCGGCTCAGGTTCGGAAAGGAGTTTTTGAAAACCTGGATCGTTACGAATTGGATCCCAGACGGGGTCGATCTTTAGACGCGCAATAGAAATGTATTCTCCAGCAGGGATTGTGAGCAGGTGCCGAAGTATTTTTACCGCTTCTTTGGGCTGGCCAGTGTGTGCTTCGATCTGGGCTAGTCCGGTGAGAAAATACGCGCCAACAAGTGCATCTTTTTCCATTGGCAGCGCCGTTGTTGCTTCTCGCGCAATGCGAAGCGCATCGTCGTTACGCCCCAGGCAAACGTAGATCCAGGCTAACTCAGTTAACGAGGTGTGGTCTTGCGGCGCCCGTTCGACTAGCTGAGCTTCAAGTAGAACGCGTGCTTGCTCGGCCTCCGCTTTGGCTGCCCCTTTGTGGCCTGCAATTACTTGAATCGCAACTCGCGCCTTTAGCCGATTCAAATCTTCTTCAGCTGTGTTGGTCGGCGGCACATCCCACGCTTTGAGAGCATCAGCGAAACGTCTCTCTAGCACATCGAGATATACGGTCTCGCGAATCATCTGAGAAATCACGAGACCATACGGGCTGACTTGCCCCTTGCCTTCCGGTATTCCCTCCCAGGCCTGTCTGGCACGTGGAATATCGCCGGTGCTGTTGACGTACGTTTGGGCAAGGTGGAAACCAGCATTTATGTTATGGGGGTCGAGAGCTAAAGCCCGGGTAAGCGCACGTTCAGCCTCACTCCAACGGCGAAGCGAAAGATACGTATCGCCAATGTCGGTGGAAGTGTAGGACTCGCGCGGATTGAGTTCCAACGCCCGCTGGGATTCAACAAGTGATTGTCGCCATTCACCGCGGCGGCGGTAAGCTACAGCCCGGAACGTCCGACTGTCGGAGTTACTCGGCTGAAGTTCAATGGCCCGATCGAGTGCTTTCAGCGCGGAATCATAGTCAAGATGGCCCCAGTAATGAAATACACCCAGCGCCAGATACGCCTCTGGCAAATCCGGAGTAATCGCCAGTGCGCGCTCGATGTTAGACTTTACCTCCTCCAATTGTGCCGAATTCAGGCGATTGATAAACCAATGCCGTTGCATACGGCTGTAAGCAAGTCGGGCATATGCAAGCGCGAAATTTGGATCACGCGCCAGTGCCCGCCGATAGAAGGTTTCGGCGCGATCGAATAATTCCCGGTTCTCTGCACTCTCAGCCTGGCGCTCCTGGTATTCACCTCGCAGGAACAGATCGTAAGCTTCCGGGTCGCGCGTCGGCGCTGCCGTCAGGGCAGTCGATTGGCTTGGCGAAAGCTTCGCCTGGAGCTGGCCGGCAATTGCTTTGGCGATATCGCTCTGGATCGCAAAGACGTCATCCAGTGGGCGATCGTAGCGCTCGCCCCACAAGTGTGTGTCAGTTCTTGCGTCAATCAGCTGCGCGGTGACACGGACGCGGTTTCCGGCGCGTTGCACGCTGCCCTCGACTACATGCGCGACACCGAGTTCATTCGCAATCTGGCGCAGGTTACGTTTCGCGCCGCTCTTGTATTGCATCACTGATGTGCGGCTGATGACTTTCAAGTCCGCGATCTTTGCCAGGTCATTCAGAATTTCGTCCTGCACGCCGTCAGCGAAGAACGCGTTATCGGGGTCGGTGCTCAGATTTTCAAATGGAAGCACCGCAATCCCAGCCGGCAGCGGCTGGGCTGACTCCAAGGTGACTGGTTTCTTCGATTCCTCAACGAGCTTCTCAAAACGGGGATCACCGCGCAGCGGATCCCAATCGGGATTGAGATGCAGTTCACCATACGATGGCCCGTTTGGAGGACCGGATGCAGGTTTACTCAGCCCCTCCAACTGCTCTAAGGCGAGATCCTTCTCGCCGGTGAGCGCATAGATGCGGGCGAGACTGGTCATTAGCCAAACTCCTCCCAAGGCGTCCTTTGTAGGAGGAAGCATGTCGCAGGCGGTACGTCCCTCGCGGATTGCTTTCTCTTTGTCTCCTAACTCAGCGTCAATGAGTGCTAGCACGGCTAGCGGTTGAGCATTTTGCGATTGAGCATGGACGAGTTTCTCGGCTTCAGCGCGCGCGGCTGTAAAAGCCGAATGGGCGGCATTTGCGTCTTGTCGCAGCTTAGCAAGCAGTCCTTCATACCAGGTGTGCGGGAATGGAACGTAAAACATATCGATCGTCCCTTCGTGGGGCATGTTCGCCAGAGCGCGGGCTGCTTTCGTCGGATCGCGCTCGTAACGAGCGAGTCGAAACGAGAGATCAGCCAGTTCGGTTGCGGACTGCGAACTCTCGCTTTCAATCGTGTTTAGGACAGCACGCAAAGACGCCATGTCTGCTCGAGCTTCGAGCCCGATAAATGCTCGACCAGCTTGCAGCGTGGGGCTTCGCGGCTCCAACGCTTGCAGGCGAATGGCTAAGGCGTCTGCCTCTTGGTATCTGCGCAGAGTCATATATACCCAGGCTAAATCCATGATCGTACTCGAATTGCGAGGATCGAGCTCGACGGCGCGTTCAAGATTTTGCCTTGCTTCCTGCCAGCGGCCCTCCCACCGATTCATTTGACCGAGAAGCCGAAAGACCTCTGCGTTGTTAGGAAGTTCGTGTTGAGCCTTGACCAGCTCCTCGCGCGCCCGAGGATAATTCAAATAACCCCAAAAAAAGTGATTCGCCTGCGCAAGATGCGTCTCGCCCGCATCAGGCTGAAGACGAACCGCAGCATCTACACTGCTTTGTGCTAAGGCCAGGCGCGGTTCAGTGTGATCGTAATTAGAGAAATATATTTGATCATTCGCGGAGGCGAGCTGGCAATGGGCGAGTAGAAACGCAGGATCGCGCGCTATCGCTTCGTCAAGAAGCTGGACGGCCTTAAATAATGCCTTCTCTCGGCGAGCGGGATTAAAGCGAGCATTGTACCTAAGCTCTTTTGCTTTCAAGTATAGATCATATGCAGCTAGATCAGATGTCGGACGTTCCTCGATAGCCGCTTTCGCTGTTGGCGACAACTTCGCCTGAAGCTGCGCGGCAATCGCCTCTGCAATCTGGCTCTGAATTGCAAAGATGTTATCAAGTGGCCGATCGTAATGCTCTTCCCACAAATGCTTGTTTGTTCTCGCGTCGATTAGCTGCGTGCTGACTCGGACACGATTTGTAAGGCGCTGCACAGTGCCCTCCACCACATGGGTGACACCAAGTTCGCTCGCAATCTGGCGCAGGTTTCGCTTCGTGCCTGCTTTGTATTGCATCACCGACGTTCGGCCGATGACCTTCAAGTCGGCAATCTTGGTCAAGTCATTAAGGATCTCGTCCTGGACACCGTCAGCAAAGGACGCGTTTTCCGGATCGGCGCTTAGATTTTCAAACGGCAAGACCGCGATACCGATCGATAGCGGCGATAGCGGGCGTGGTGGTTCTCTCTCCCAGAACATTACACCAAGCGCCGCTCCGAGAGCGATCAATAATGCCGCGAGTGCCGTAGAAGTTGGGTTCCGTCGCATCCATTTTCTTCCGCGAGTGAAAACTCCAACGCGCCGAGCGCGAATTGGTTCATGTCGCAACCAATGTTCAAGATCATCCGCCAGCGTTCCTGCGGATTGATAGCGCGCGTTCGGATCACTCTCCAGACAGCGAGCAACGATTGTCTCCAGATCGCGGTCTAGCGAAGGTGCGAGCGAACGCAAACGCGGCGCCGCAGTTGCGGCGGCCTGATGAATAACATGAAGAACATTCGGGCCCACGAACGGCGGCCGCCCAGTAAGAAGGTAAAACAAAATCGCCCCGAGGCTGTAAACGTCAGCGGCGCAGGTAAGCTTGTCGGCTGGGCATTCGGTCTGCTCAGGCGCGATGTAGCCTGGTGTTCCGAGCGTCTCAAGCGTTCTTGTTAGGTCGCTAGTTTGATCCAGCCATTTTGCCAGGCCGAAATCGCTCACCATCGGTTCGCCGTTCTCATCAAGAAGGATGTTTCCCGGCTGAAGATCGCGGTGGAGAACTCCTTTGCCATGGGCGTAAGCAATCGCGCGCGCGACCTTAGCCATCAGTCGCACACCCTCGCGAGGCTTTGCGCGAAGCGTGGGCAACGCCGCGCGCAGGCTCCCACCCATCGCGTATTTCATGCTGAAATACGGCAGGCCTTGCTCACTTTCGCTGACCTCGTAAATCGGAAGAATGTTCGTGTGATCGAGGCTGGCGACCGCTTCGGCTTCGCGGCGAAAGCGCACCAGCGTCTCATGCGAATTCACCTGATGAGCAAGTATGCGCTTTACTGCGACGATCCGGCGCGAGTGCTGCTGGCGTGCGCGATAAATTACTCCCATGCCGCCGCGGCCGATCTCCTCCAGAATTTCGTAGTGACCAAGACGCCACTGTGTGTCAGTCACGTTCGCTTCTACAAGGATGCTTTCGAACGTTTCGCGTGACGCCCCGCCTTTAGCTTCGAGTCCCGCGCGCAGGAGACAGTTGATGCAAGTTCCGTGATCAACTTGTGTTGTCGCGCCACACCGCGGGCATTTCGCCAGATCCTCGACTCCGTCTGGGGCGGAATCACATGGCTTGGCTGTCTTGTTCATCAGGCTGCAGTGGCTAACGCCGCGCACAAATGGCGGATCTCGTCATCTACATCGGCTGGGTTCGCGACCGTGTGAGCAACTTCTTCGCGCAGGAGCCACCGATAACGCTGGCGAAGATTGTGTAATTGCTTTTTCACTACTGCCTCTGCAACGCCTAACGCGGCGCCGAGATTGGCGTATGAGATATCGGCGTGTTCTGCCGCGAGGCAATCGCGCAATCCCTCAAAAAGCCGAAGACGTCCTTTGCCTTCGCACTCTTCTCGCAATCGCCGGAGTGCCTGCTCCACGACTGTTGCAGCCCAGCCAAGATCAAAAAGCCGCTCGGGCGCAAGCGAATTGAGCGCGCGAGGCGAGATCGGCACCTGCGAGGGCGCTTCTGCCATCCAGGCATCCCAGGAAACGAATTGAACGCCGCCGCCCCGTTTCAGTGTTCGATTTGTATCCGAAACGTTGTGAAGAAAATTCTGGAGCGACTTGAGCAAGAGTGAGCGGAAGCGGCCGCGGCTTTGGTCAGCCTGTCGAAGCCAGTTCGTTTTCAGAATCATCAAAAAGAAATCCTGCGTGATGTCCTGCGCGTCCTCAGCCGAATAGCCGCGACGGCAGACGTAGGAGAAAACGGGACGCCAGTAAGTCCGGCAAAGCTCCGCCAGCGCTTCGGCAGCTTTCTGCTGGTCACCGTCGGCGTTCGCCCCAGAAAGGACGAGACTCCAGCGCGTGGTGGTGAACACCCGCGGCTCGGCTTCCGCATTCACCAGCGAGTAGCGTGAGCGTTTTTTGGTTCTTCTACAAGCCTAAAGATGCAGACACGAATTTCACGAATTCGCATCAAATGGCCCCAAGAGTTTCCCAGCAGGCGATTCGAGCCTTATGAAATTTGTGACAATTCGCCTGCCACGCCGAAGCGCGGCGGAGGCGGGGTGCAATTCGTGTCAACCGGACTGGCGCAAAGCTCCAAAAATTTCGGAACTTTGCTTTCCAGTTCCTTTAGTGATGTGTATGAAAACTTATACTTCGTTAAATCGAAATCGTTTCCTATCACATCTGCACACAAGTTTTTGTGCACTCACGATCCTTGGCGCGCTATTAACGTTGCCAAGTTCTGACGCTGTAGAACCCAGGGCCAGACCCGAACCCGCAGCTGGCAGACCCGAGCCTGCAAGCGGAGAGTTTTTTCCTTGCTTCAATTACGCTGGTCCTCCTCGCCAAGTCGGTGAAAACGTGATTATCACGTTCAACGTCAGTGGACCGGCTACTGGCACCTTCACCGGATCTAGTGTAGGCATTGAACTGGATGTCGTTCATCGCGATGGTTCCATCACGCTCCATGGCACCCTCCTCTTCACCGGCTCGGTGAATGGAAGGTCCGGCACGCTGCTCTTAACTTACGAAGGCATAGGCAACGCTGTGACCGGCCACGAAACTCTGCGTTTTGTAGGCAGACAAGGGACTGGCGATCTAGCCGGCGTGTATGCAAACATAACGGCTGAGGGTGACGTGGGCGCCCCCGAGCCGGGATGCGACCTTTCGGGGGCGGGGACTTATACCGGGCACGTTGTGTTTGCCCCCTAAGTCCGCCAAGTAAAAGGCGTAGTTTGCGATCAGCCGTCACGCCTCATCGCGTGGCGGCTTTTTTGTTTCAGAAGGCCTACAAAGAAACAATAAATGCTATGGTCCTGGTTCTCGTTAGGCTACGGCTCGATAATACATCTCCAAAAATTCCGGAACTTTCGCTGCCAGTTCCTTTAGAGGTTTGTATGAAAGGGAAACAAGCAATATGAAAAATGAAAACCCACTAACAAAGCTCATGCTGCTATTAGCAGTGTTACTGACTCTTAGTCGAGCTCAGGCACAAGCCGACATCCTTCGCCCTGTCAGCATCGGCTTTGCCCTCACGCGAACGAATGGCGCGGCTCAGCAAAATCAAGCGCTCGCGCCGTCCACGCCCCAGGCATCGCCGCAGGTGCAATACATGGTAATCGAGCTCGGAGGGAGAACGGCGCTGAATATAAGTGAGTCCGGTCAAATCGTCGGCAGCAAGGTTTCCGCACCCGAGCTCATCCACGCCGCATTTTGGGCCAGCAGCCGGAGCGCGCCGATTGATCTCGGCACATTGCCTGGTCTCAACAGCGTCGCCCGCGGTATTAACCCTCGGCGCGAGATCGTGGGATTTGCGTTTAACGAAGACTTCTCTGTTGAGCGGCCCTTGTTTTGGGCAAGTCCTAACAGTGCCTCGGTCGAACTCCCCGGTCTGCCGGCCGGCCTTTTGGGTGAAGTGTACGACATCAATCCATCAGGCCAGATCGTCGGGCAGTTCTTTAACGCGGACTTTTCAGTGAATCCGGCGGTTTTTTGGCCGAACAGCAAGGCAGCGCCCATTTATCTTCACGAGTTGAGCAATGAGCTTCCGGCCAGCGTGGCCACCAACATCAATGCTTCCGGCAACATCCTCGGCGATGCTTGCGACCAAGCCGGCGTTGAATGTCATGCCGTGTTCTGGGCGAACAGCACGAGCACTCCGCTGGCGCTGGCTTCACCGGGAAGCGGATTCATTTACAGCTTTGTCGTTTTCCCCAGTCACGCCATCAATGGTGCGGGAAACATGGTTGGTTACGCATATACACCCGGCTTCGCCGCCCTGCGCGCGGTATTCTGGGCCAGCAGCTCGAGCCCGGCGGTGATTCTGAGCACAGTTTCCGAGTTTACCAACACTGTCGCGGCAGGCATCAGTGACAACGGCCAGATCGTGGGCTATGGATATAATGAGGATTTTTCGAGAAGCCATCCCTTTATCTGGCCCAGTGCCACCAGCCAGGGTATCGATCTAACCACATTCTTTCCGGCTGGCTCCAACTGGGACTTGGATTCCACGTTCGCCATCGCCGTTAACAATCGTGGCGAGATTGTCGGCGGCGGGTTGTTCAAGGACGGAACAGTCCACAACTTTGTGCTGGTCCCGATGCATGGCCATTGAGCGAACGACATGAGGTAGCCGGTCAAGATAAGACAGGCTGCATCCCTGCCGCCAGCCCGGCACCTCCAAAACAGCCGTCACCTGTTACCGAGTGGCGGCTTTTTGTTGCTCCAAAAAAATTTCGGAACCTCGGCTCCCAGTTCCTTTAGTGATGGGAAAAGGAATCCTCAGTTAAAACCCAAAGACAATAAACCAACCAAACTACGAAAAATAAAATATTCAGTTTAAAGCAACAACGGGACTTGTAATCCCACTGCTAGTCGCCTGCCTTGGCATATTTATCTCGGCAGCCACTCCTGCGTCAGCCCGCGACCATGTGCCATTCAACGGTACTGTCTGGGGATACGTTGAGACTCAGGAACCCGTTGACGAGTGCACTGTTCACGCGCACGTGATCAATTCCGGAAACGCGAATGAATTGGGAGCCTTCCACGGAACCGCAGAATTTTACCCAAACTTTGCGAGGACCCTCCAAACATTACCTACACTGGCACCTTTCACTGGTTTGCAGCGAACCGGGATGAAATCTACGGCACTTTCGAAGGATACCTGGGCCCCACGGGAACGCCTGGCGCGTACGACAACCATGAAAATGCTGACGTGACAGGCGGCATGGGTCGCTTCACCAACGCCACCGGCCATTTTGAGCTTGGCGGGCAAATCGACTTCACCACCAACCCGCCCTCGTTCGTGCTACCTTGGCACGGAATGATCTCAAGCGTTGGCTCGATGAGGCGCTAGAAATCGCCCGGCTGTTCTACGCATTGCGACGAGCGTTCCTCTTGTTGGATGCGATAGATAATCCGTCCCACGCGTAGAGACCGGAGCGATGCCCTAAATAACCTGCCCCTTACCGCGCCTGTTCAGCTGCCTCTTCGGAAGGCTCTTCGCCGATCTCCTCTTCAATTTCACGTCGCCAGTCGCGCGAGAGCCACGGTCGAAGAAATCCGTACAGCAAGTATGAAAGAAAAAGAACCGCCGGCATCCATTCGTAATTCATCACTGTGAAAATGAGAACAAGAATGATGATGAGAAAGCGTGGGATCGATTTCTTTGTCTTCCAATTCACCGCCTTGAAGCTCGGATATTGAAA
>QHQO01000155.1 GCA_003221195.1 Verrucomicrobiota bacterium | reverse complement strand
GAGCTCGCCCGCTTTCACCATGTTGACGTAAAGATCATTGAAGATCAGCGGATGCAGGGAAAGTGCGTCGGAAAATGTATTGCCGCCTTGCACCCCGTCGGCGAGTTTGTCGATCGTTCTTTTTAAGACAGCGTCGCGCTCCTGTTTCGCCAGAACATTTAAGCTTCGCAGCAATGGCAATCCGGAATCGATCAAGGTCGCAAGTTGACGCGTGAAGATCATCAAAACCTTCGGCTTAACCTTTTTGCCTTGAAAGAGAACAATGCTGGTTCTCGCACGTGGTCGCGTGATGCGAGCCATCTTTGCCGCGCGTCGGGAGACCTTCCCGTTAGGACCACTTTTGGCGTCTTCGTAGACGCTCGTCGGAAAAAAGCCCGCCTGGCGCAACTGGCCAATTGCTTCGTTCGTGGAAGCGGCTTCAAGCAATCCAGTCGCTTCCTGTCCCCGCGCGTCGAGAGCCACGTAGTTGTATTGCGGCATAAGCGGCCTAGATGATAGCGCTCTCGAAGCCCCTGTCGAGCTTTTCAGTTAGCAACCGACGCCCCGTCGCAGCAAATCACGTGTATTTAAGAACTTCCTCGATTGTGGTGTCCCCAGCGAAGATGCTGCGCAGACCATCCTGTCGCAGGGTGACCATCCCGAGCTCGATGGCTTTTTGCTTCAAGGTAACGGTTGGCGCGCGTTCGTTAATCAATTCGCGGATCGGGTCAGTAATTTGCAGAAGCTCATAAATCCCCTTTCGGCCTTTGTAGCCGGTATTGTTACACGCGTCACATCCTTTACCGTAATAAAACTGCTTTTCGCCAATATCGCGACGGGAAGTATCCAATTCTGCAAGCAATGCCTCATTTGGCTGATAAGCCGTGCGGCATTTTGGGCAAATGCTGCGCAGTAAACGCTGGCCCAGGACGGCCTCAAGCGTCGATGAAACAAGAAACGGCTCAACCCCCATATCGATCAAACGTGTCACTGCGCCGGGCGCATCATTCGTGTGCAGGGTTGTAAAAACGAGATGCCCCGTCAGAGAGGCCTGAATCGCGATTTGCGCCGTCTCAAGATCGCGTGTCTCGCCGACCATGATCCGATCGGGGTCCTGCCGAAGAAAGGAGCGCAAGATACGTGCAAACGTCAAGCCGATAGCTTCGTTCACCGGTACTTGCACGATTCCTTCCAAATCGTATTCAACCGGTTCTTCCGCGGTGAGCAACTTCGAATCAATCGTGTTGATTTTCCGCAAACAGGAATAAAGCGTGGTCGTTTTTCCCGAACCCGTCGGACCGGTTGCAATAAAAATGCCGTTCGGTCGATGGATCACCTCGAGAAGGAAATCGTGGATGTAATCAGGCATCCCGAGGGCCTCGAGATCGAGGTTGACAGTGGTACGATCGAGCACGCGCAGCACCAGGCTTTCGCCAAACTGCGTCGGTAAAGTCGAAACACGAAGATCGACACTGCGCCCTGCGATATTTTTTTGAATACGGCCGTCTTGCGGCAATCGGCGCTCCGCAATATTCATGTTTGCCATCACCTTAACGCGCGAGATGACCGGCAGCGCGAGATGGCGCGGGGGTGGCGACATTTCGTATAGCGCACCATCCACCCGATAGCGGATTTTGAATTCATTTTCGAAAGGCTCGAAATGAATGTCGCTCGCGCGGTCCTGAATTGCCTGGTACAGGATAAGATCGACAAAGCGAATGATCGGGGTCGCGTTCGCCTCTGCTTCAACCGCAGCGGCGCCATCTTCTTCACGCAATTGCAGAAGCTCGCCGACTTGCCCGAGCTGTTTGAGAATCTCCTCCATGCTCGCGGTATCGGTGCCGTAATACCGCTTGATCTGATCTTCGATTTGTTCGGTCGGCGAAACGACGACGTGAATTTCTTTGCCGAGCGCGAAGCGAAGGTCCTCTGCCGCACGAAGATCGAGCGGGTCAACGAGCGCGACATCCAATGTGTTGCCGTTCATTTCGATCGGCAGCGCGCCGTGCAACCGGGCCAGTCCGCTCGGAATCAAACCCAGAATTTCCGGCGCGATTTCGCGCTCGGCCAGGTTAATGAAGTCGGTGCCGAGACCCTCAGCGATCGTTTGATAAAAGCCGTGCTCGTCGACGAAGCCGCTGTCGACCATTGCCTCCGCGATAGTTTTTCCATTCAGGTCCGCCTCATTCAGCACGTCTTCGACCTGTGATGGCTGCAAGACGTGCTGCTCAACAAAAAGCTCGGCAACTTGCTTGTTATTCATTCGTTGGTTGCAGGATAAAATCGGTCAGCTCACGTCGCCTATCGTAATGGAAATAACTTCTTCGGCAGAGGTAAGGCCGGCGAGAACCTTGCGCGTCCCGTCTTCGCGGAGTGTTCGCATTCCGAGTTCACGGGCACGTTGTCGAAGCATTAGAGTCGAGCTGCGCTTGTTGATCATATGACGGACTTCATCGTCGATCACAAAAATTTCGAATATGCCCATGCGGCCCTTGTAACCGATTTGGCGGCACTGCTCGCATCCAACCGGTTTCATTACTTGGGCATCGTGAAGCTGCCCGGGTTCAATGCGCAGCGCACGCAATTCCGTCTCACTTAATTCCCCCGGTTCTTTGCAGTTGTTACACAAGCGCCTGACGAGTCTTTGCGCCATAATCGCGCGCACTGAGGAAGCGACTAGGAACGGCTTCACGCCGATGTCAACCAAACGAGCGACGGCCGAGGGGGCGTCGTTGGTGTGCAGTGTACTGAAAACAAGATGTCCGGTCAGGCTCGCATTCGTGGCGATGCTCGCAGTCTCGAGATCACGAATTTCCCCGATCATAATAATGTTCGGCGCCTGGCGCAGGATCGAGCGCAACGCCGCGGGAAACGTCATCCCAATTTCCGAATTGACCTGCACTTGGTTGATTCCGTTCATTTGATATTCAATCGGCTCTTCTACCGTGATAATTTTGCGGTCCGGTTTGTTGATGTAATTGAGGCAAGCGTAAAGCGTGGTCGTCTTGCCGCAGCCGGTTGGGCCCGTGATGAGAAGAATGCCCTCGGGAAGTCTGATCAGGCGCTCGAATATTTCCTGATCGTCGGAAAGAAAACCAAGCTCCGGTAAGCCAAACATCAAGCTGGACTTGTCCAGTACCCGCATGACCACGGTTTCGCCGTGGTTCGTAGGAATGGTCGAGACCCGAAGATCGATTGGTTTCTTCTTAATTTTCACCCGAATGCGACCGTCTTGGGGCAGTCGCTTTTCCGCGATGCTCATGGAACCGGTCATAATCTTAAGCCGGCTGACGATGGCCGATTGCAGACGCTTCGGTGGCGCTTGCATTTCTTGCAACACGCCGTCAACTCGAAAACGAACGCGGAATTTTTTATCAAGCGGTTCAAGATGAATGTCGCTCGCGCCCATGCGATGGGCCTCGACCAGCAACATTGAGACCATGCGAATGATCGGTGCATCGGTTTCGGTGCCCTCAATTGCTCCTGCGCCGTCGCCGATTTCCAAACCAAGATCGATATCTTCTCCGAGTTTTTGTTGAAGGACATCCGCAGCTTCATCGGCTGTGCCGTAATATTTGATGAGCGCCTCGCGAATCTTTTGCGGGCCGGTGCAAACCAGTTCGAGTTCGCGCCGGAGAAGAAAACTCAGACTGTCGATCGTATCGATGTCCAGTGGATCGCCTACTGCTACGACGAGTCCTACTTCACCGAACGCAACCGGGATCACCTTGAACCGGCGCGCATCTGTTCCGGGAATTTGCTGGATCACCTGCGGTGGAATGAC
>QHQO01000178.1 GCA_003221195.1 Verrucomicrobiota bacterium | reverse complement strand
TGCTAAGCGAAACAGCGCAGATTTGCGCGAGCGTATTGCATCGGCTCGTGGCGATTGGGCAAGGCTTTGACATGCGCAGCATGCGGCAGCTTTGTATGAGAGTCAGGCAGCTAGATCGGCAACGCGCAAGGCGCTCAAGCCTCAGCCGACGCATCAGGCCAAGCTGGTGGTCTGGTATCTTACAACGCGCGTTCCGTTAAACCTGGCGGCGATTCCAGAAACGGAAATCGTGCAGGCGTGCGAACGGTCTAATTTCCCAATTGAAACCTTGCGGAGACAAGAGCGCGCCTTTGGACTGTTGCAAAAAGTCTATGCAAAACGCGCTGCGATCTGTGGCCAGCAGCATGCCAAATGCCAGCACCTCATAGTTGGACAGGCTCAATGCTCGAAGATTCGCAGAACGACTACCTGTAATGAAAATCGAAGTGATGGAATGAAGTACTGGGAAGCCATCGCCGACAATCTCAGCAAAGCCGGGTGGAGTTGGGGCTGTGTAGCGGCGATAGACCGCGAAGGGCGAACGATCTTCCAGGAATGGCTCGATCAAAGGAACGTCGGGCTGATGTTTTGGATCAGTTCGACAAGGTCATAAGGCTCATGTGCTCCGCCGCAAACATAATCGCCAAGTGGGTTTGGCGTGTACGCGCGATAGTTGTGACGAAAGACCCATCAGAGTGATCGAAAAACTATTTCGCGTCCGGTTTCGGAAACGGAGTCGAAGCTTGCCCCAATACGCAACGCCAACCAGTGGGCGTCCGAACGTAAGTCTCACTGAACCAGACTTTGAAGGGGGGCTGGTCTCTCGTGCCTTTGATCCTCAACAGCTCAGTAACAACAGCCGTATCACGCCATACTCGCACGTTCTGCGTGCCTTCCTCCACCTCCTCATCCTCGTAGATCGTCTGTTTCTCTCGCGCTTGGTTGATCAAGTCGGCTTTCGTCAAAGACGCACCGCTATCTGATACCAAAACAAAGTCATCGGCCAAGATCTGATCCATTATTGCGATGTCATTCGCCTTAATTGCCGCTCGGTACACAGTATCCAACGCGCCAACCATTTGTGCGTCCACAGTTAGCGGCGGCGTCGGTAAAGCCAATGGGGTTGGTATTGGTGCGATTGTGCTTTGGGCATCAGGTTGCCTGGCTTGTTGCTCCGACGTTCGGGTCGCCGTCTGTTCCGGCGCCACGCTGGCCGTCTGTTGTGGGACTGCAGTCGGGGTTTTTTGTGCGGCTGGCGAAAGGTTCCGCTTTGCTGGCCGCTTACCTCCATTAACAAAGGTCGCCTGCAATCTTTTTCCATTGGCATCGACGTAAGTGACAGCTCCCTCGAATTTGCCTTCCACCATTTTGCCTGAACAACGGCTGATGAGGACCGCATATCTTCTGGCATCCGGAATGTTGGAGCCAGTGACGATTGTTGGCTCAACTTGATACCACGTCAGTGTACCAGAGCCAGCGGCGAATCCATTCTTGTCGCGCCTGCCGGACCACATTGCCTCCTCGCCACGTTTAGGTGAATCAT
Source organism: Verrucomicrobiota bacterium (assembly GCA_003221195.1). Lineage (GTDB taxonomy): Bacteria > Verrucomicrobiota > Verrucomicrobiia > Chthoniobacterales > UBA10450 > Udaeobacter. Next base: position 22,850 of record QHQO01000178.1, on the reverse strand, counting down.
TCCAGACGAGCGTTTTTCCGTCTCTCGTGGGCTGATAAGAGCCGGCACCGTAAGCGACGCTCGCGAACAGAAGGAGGGCGCTGCAAACAAAAAGCGATCGGAGGCCCTGAACAATCCGCTCGGTTATGACATGGATGCTGGCGGTGAGCTGAATCAGCGGAGTCATATACTTTTCCTTTCCGATTCCCCGCTCAGAATTAATTTCGGGATTGCGGGTCCGGAAGAGGCGAAGAACCGAGCGGGGAGAGGAGTCCTCCGCCTGGGTTCAGATCCGCTTAAACGTCGGCGAGTTTGGAAAAATCTCGCCTCTTGTCAACTAAAATCGTCGCCCAACGCGAATCGCCGCTTCAAGTTCAAGAAACGCCGTCAGCTTTTCGTCGGCGCTGACGATGAATTATCCAGGCGATCTCGAGGCTTCCCTTGCCGTCTTTGCAGCTCCTAAACGCATAGGACTAAGGTCCAATTGATAGCTGTCGGGAGTGCTGGTAATAATGTCTTGGATTACGTTACGCGACGTTTCAACGCATCTTCGGCCGGGCTCAAGGGGTTGGTTGGAGGCTTAACCTTCGCTGAGGCACCACTTAGCGCGATCTCCAGATCCAACTGGACCCCCGAGTCAGCCGAAGTGAGGCCGCTGTTCAAAGCCCCTCGTGAGGATGTTCCCGGTTCCGCGCCGAACTGGAATTCAGTTAATGCAGTTCAACAATCCAACCTCAACAAAAGAAATGAAAACAAAAACAATGACGACTCTACACTTAAGAAAATTAATTGGCCGGTCGCCTTGCCGGGGCGGTTTCCTTCTCATCCCGCTGGCGATCGCTACCTTTGGTTTAACGCTCATTTTCAACCCAGTGGCTGCTCATGCAGAGCCGTTCGGCTTCAACCTGGTACCAGCTTCAGATCCTATCGCAGCTTGCCTACCGGACGCGGTGGCGAGAGTTACCGTTTTTCCAAGGGAGGAGATTCGCGGTGTGGATACCCTGGAGTTGAGGGCCCACGGCCTGCGGCCTAATACGACCTTTGCGGTCTTCCTGACCGAAATGCCGGTGCCTCCCTTCGGCGCGGTTCAATATATCGGGGATTTCACCACCAATGCGCACGGCACAGGGTCTGTCCGCGTGGATGCCATCATCGATGAGGCCTTCGCTTTTAACAACATCACCGGCGTCCGTACGGACCTGAACCACGTGGTGTTCTGGTTCGCCGATCCGGCGGATGATGAAGATTGCGTACCCGGTTCTCCTCCCACACCCTTCGATGGAGACGGTGAGGCCGGAGTCGCGGCGATGTCTTCGAAGAATTTTCTCCCTGGCGCGCCACTCCCGTAACAACGGCTTGCCAGTTCCTTCCGGAACAAGGCGAAACCTGTCAGCCTGTTGTAATCACTCTTCGGGGAGGTCGCCGGAGACGGCCGCAAGGTAGATCGGAACTGCGGCCGCCTCTTCGCGGAGGAAAAATCGCGGACGCATCCTGCTTCGAACTGAAGTTCGGCGTCGATCTCGCAGGCGCGAAAGCGCGCACGTTCTTGAGCGTACCCGATTGCTTGTTCTTTCTGCGGGAACACCGGCTGCACGGGTCTCAACTCGCTTGTCGAGCGTCTAGGTGTTTGGAATCTTCCGCTCTGTCCGCCGCCTTCAGGGAACGCAGAACCGCTTCAAACACAGCCTCGGGCGAAATCTCATTGATGCATTTGCGGCCCGTGCGGCATACTCCATTATAATAACAATCGCAGGGAATAGGCGGTTCTACAATCTCTCCGCGGCCGTAAAGCTCGAATTCATAGCGATTAAAAATATTGTTCAGCAGCACTAAAGGCGTACGCGCGCCGATCGCTAAATGCATAGCCATGGTGACTGCACTGACGATGCACTGGCAGCGCTCGATCATCGCATAAAAGGTTTCCAAAGATTGAACGCCTGACGCCAAACAACCCGTCGCTTCAACCAGCCGGGCTGACATCTCGACTTCCTCTGGCCCTCCTAATAGAACCGGTTGCAATCCTTGCCCCTTGAGCAGTTTGATTAATTCAATCCAGTACTCCACCGGCCAAATTCGAGAAGGCCAGCGCCTGCCGGCCCCAATGTTTAGTCCGATTGCAGAATCTTTCGGTAGAAACTGGGCCGCCCTTTCCCTTGCAGTGGCAGTGGTACCGCGAAGCCAATATTCTTCTCCCTTGAAGGGTAACCCAGTGATATCAAAAATCTCTTGGACGTAGCTTTGACGATTGCGGCGGCTATACGGGTTATCGATGCCGGTCGCAAATTTGTGCCACGCCGCTTCATCAACCGGATAAGGCGCGCCGTCCCGAAGCGTGTAACCTCGATATTCCATCGCTTTCGTAGATGCGGCGATGGCACATGCCTCCGGGTCTTTGTCCAGGTTCCAACAGAAATCCCACGTGTCTTGAGTGATTCGCGCCAGTGTTCCCGCAGTAGGATGGACCGCTTCACAGGCGTCGGCAGGCAAAAGGTCAGGAGAGTGGGTGATCCAAAGTATCTTCGTCCCGGTCTTGAAGGGATCGAGAGAGCGCAGCAGAGGAGTTGACCTCAACACATCTCCAGCCGCGCCAAGCTTAATGATAACCCCGCGTCGCTTCGTTGGCTGAAAATGGATACATGTGCAGCGGTGCCCCGCTTCCACGTGCGGTCGGCACGGGCGGTCGCCGAGATAATACATACAGTCTGTGCGCAGGTTCTCAATCAGACTGCTTGCCTCCGTCATGTTCTATTCCCGTGTCAATACGCGTTAATTAATCTCAGTGAGTTGCCTACAAAATCCTAGCTTAGGGTTCCTCATAACCCACGAGCAACTGTTTGGTTGTGGCGCGCGGCAGCTCATTTGCGATACGTCACGAGTACTAGGTCAGCTTAACCATTAGCCCCGATAAATCCTTCGCGCTCCATGTGCAAGATAATCGCTTGCGCCGCTTCTTCCGGGGTCACATCGGCAGTATTGACGACAATTTCCGCATCATCCGGTTCCTCGTAAGGATCCGAAACACCAGTAAAATCCTTAAGAATTCCTGCGCGCGCCTTTGCATAAAGCCCCTTGCGGTCACGGCGTTCACAAACCTCGACCGGAGTCGAGAGGTACACCATGATAAAGCCCCCGAGGGGCTCGATCATCGAGCGTACCTCTTTTCGCGTAACGTCATACGGAGCAATTGGAGCACAAATAGCAATCCCACGATTTTTAGTAATCTCGGAAGCAACGTATCCGATCCGGCGAATATTGATATCTCGGTGTTCCCTGGAAAAGCCCAGTTCTGAGGAAAGATGTTTCCGAACCAGGTCACCGTCCAGCAGCGTCACGGGACGGCCGCCCACCTCCTGGAATTTGATGAACAGGACGTTGGCAATGGTCGATTTCCCCGCCCCGGAGAGCCCACTGAAGAATATTGTCACTCCCTGCTTATGCCGTGGTGGGAAACTGCGCCGTAGCTCCTGGGCGACATCAGGGTAGGTGAACCATCCCGGGAGGTCGCGGCCTTCATTTAATCGCTGTCGCAATTCTGTGCCAGAAATATTCAGCACCCGTGCCCCTGGAGGAACCTCGTGTTCTGGCAAATACTTATCTTTGTCTTCCACATACACCATCGTGTTGAATGCAACCATGCGGACGCCGACCTCAGCTTCGTATTTCCTGAATAAGTCTTGAGCTTCGTAGGGTTCGTAGAATGGATTGCCGTTCCCATCTTTGCCAGGCCCAGCGTGATCGCGACCAACAATTAGATGCGAGCAGCCGTGGTTTTTGCGAATCAAAGCGTGCCAGATTGCTTCTCGTGGTCCCGCCATTCTCATCGCAAGTGACAACAACGAAAGCTTTGCTGTGCCCGGCGGAAACTTCGAAAGTACAAGTTGATAGCAGCGGACCCGCGTAAAATAGTCTACGTCACGGGGTCTCGTGATTCCAACGGCGGGATGGATCAGGAGGCTGGCCTCCATCTGTTTGGCTGCCTGAAGGGTGAGTTCCACATGCGCGCGGTGCATAGGATTCCGAGTCTGAAACGCCACGACACGGCGCCAGCCGAGACGCGCAAATTCGGTCCGTAATTCAGCGGGCGTTGCGCGCAGGCTCTTAAAATCGTAAATGGATGGAAGCCGCAGGCCTTCAACGCTGCCTCCCAAGTAGCAGCGGTTTGTTTTGTTTAGTAGATAGTCAACGCCAGGATGGATCGGGCTGGTCGTACCGTAGACCTCCGCCGCTTCAACTTTACGATCAGGCTGCCACACATCTTCTACGTGCAAGACAGCGAGCATTACTCCCTCAGCATCACGCAATGCAATTTTGCTGCTCTTCGACTTCAGGGACTTCGCAAAGCGTTCGCTCACATCGAGCGTGATCGGCATCGGCCAAATAATACCCGTCGTTAGCCTCAGAGAATAACAAACACTTTCGTAATCCGCCTTGGTCATGAAGCCGCGCAGCGGAGAAAAACCACCGCTCAGAAGCAGTCCCAGATCGCAGACCTGGCGAGCCGTGAGATCCCACGAAGGAAAGTGCCTGGACTGCGCTTTGAGCTCGGCTGCTCTCTCCTCGCCTACCATCAGGTCGACGAGTTCGCCGCCGTGCGGCGGTATGAGGTGGTTGTGAATTTGCGAAGTACTCAGAGTTAGGCCTCCACGAGTATCAAGCGGAATCTTGTAGCGGAACTCATACCTCAGCTGTCGAGCGGGCGTTTGCGTGCGACGTAATAACGTTCGTTCACCGAATGGCCGCTTTGTTAGCCTTGTTGTTAAATGCTCTAACCGCTTAGCGCAAGACAATATGGCGCATCAGGGCTGATGAAAGAATTGGGGGAAAAGGGACGGCGTTTGTGATGATTGGCCGACGGGGATAGGCATTCCAAAATAATTAAGCCAAGCGCGCGTTCGTCGCGTCGCGAGCATCGCCCTTTTTAGTAGCCGCCACGGAATCTAAGCTTCGTGCCTTGATGAATCTCGCGTCGCTTTCAGTTGGGACATGCCGCGTCCAGCGATTGGGCACGGTCCCGACAAAGGGAACGCATCTCTGGAAGTCTATTGTGAAGACGACAGGACCAATCGGGCTTGTTTGCTCACTCGTCTTTCTGCTCGATTTCACTCGTAGCGTTTGGCGTCTTTCTGGCTAGCGCATTTCCGAATTATCCTTGCGTCAGAACAAAAATGTAACCGGCGCGATTGATCGCCGGTCATTACCTGCGGAAGTGTAAAAAGCACAAGCAGAACAACAAACTGAAACATAAGCTATTGAGACGAAACCTACTCACACTTATGCCAGCGAGTGGCGCTGTGCTCGGCGTCTTTTTCCGAAAACTTCGCTGCGCCGTTTCCGGAGAAACAATAAGAGAAGGCGAAGCGACACTCGCCTTGTGCCACACCAGGGAACTGCGCGAAAGCGCTTTGTCATGGTGCAGGCACAATTTGGACTTGGTTGTCGAATACTTTCGGGCCTGGCACCGGAAGGATTTATGTTTGAACGATTAACAAAAGGATTGAACCGACATCCCGCCAGGGACGCGCCTACAACTACTGTTGTCACACAAAAGTTACACTAAAGATTTTGCTTTCGCCGCGCGCTACGTCAGGCTGAGAATTATGAAATCTCTTGCGAGTTCACTAAACGACCAAAGCCGTACCGGAATATGAAAGAAACATTCTGGAGTAAACTGCGCGAGTTATGGGCAATTCGCCGGCGCTGCCAAGAGATCAAGCTTCAACAACGAGAGAATCGGCTTCCGCGATCAAATGAATCTTATGGCAAGACGCGGCGACTTACTAAAATTATATCGCCAAAGGGACGCACGCTCAGATCAACTGGGCAGAGCGCCCGATTCTCACCGGGGACGTAGGAGTCCGAACTTCTCGTTGGTGTCTATTTTTGGTTTCATTTTTTCGCCGCAATTCGCAACAAGCCGCTAACCTTTCAGCATAGCTTGGCTTACAGAGCCCAGCTTCCGCCGCGGGGGGTCTCCTAATTCCCGCGCGTGCAGAAACCCAATCTGTGTATCTACGGGTAGCTGCGCCAGTCCACGAACATGCGACTAGAGTTCAGCGGCTCAGGAACCGTCGTGCCTACGTGCTCACTTTATTATGCCGGACGGATCAGCTTCCTGAAGAAGCCCGTCCAGGTTGTGAATTGCAAGAGCATCTTCTGGAGGCGCCGATTGGTCTTATGCCCCTGTTTATTCGTGCGATGCACATAGCGAGACTACAAGCGAACGTGCCCACGTACGCCTTTTCTAAAGACGTCACCTAACCCTGGTTCCAAACTTAAAATGCCGCAAATGCGGCACCGGTCACAGCAGTTAGCAGCGAGGCCTCAAGGCCCAGTCGTCGATCCAGGCGCTGAGTTCGGCAGCCCCGTTGGGAGATACTGTGAGCCGCGTGCTCCAGTTGGTCCTCACAATTCGGCGTTGGGCTGCGAGTGTTGAGCGCTTGCCACGCCCAAGCTTTCAGCGTACGCGGGTTGAGCGTTGAGAACGCAAACAGGAAACGCCGCTCTGATGGAGCTTATCCGAACCGAAATTCGGAATTGCGGACCACAACCATTCGACTGGTTTATGGAGCAAGTGCTTTACCATCCCGAGCACGGATACTATTCCTCCGGTGGCTGCGTGATTGGCCGGAAAGGTGATTATTTCACTAACGTCAGTGTCGGGCCGCTTTTCGGGCAACTGATGGTGGCACAATTCGCCGAGATCTGGGAGGAACTCGGCAAAATCAACGACTTTGTCATTGTTGAGCAGGGCGCATATGATGGTCAGTTCTCGCGCGACGTTCTCCAATCTTTGCAAGAACGCAGGCCGGAATTGTTCGAAGCTTCGCGGTACCGAATAATCGAGCCATTTTCGATTTTGCGAGAGCAGCAATCGCAGACCCTGAAACCATTTCGGGACAAAGTTGAATGGAGGAGTTCAGTTGAACCGTTCACGGGTATCCATTTTTCAAACGAACTACTGGACGCCATGCCAGTACGCTTGATCAGATGCAACACAGAAAAACTCGTCGATCTTCAAGGCGACAAAATTCTGTTCATCGAGCGTCCACGCTCAAGCATGGCGTTTAATCAAGCTGCGCTCGATTGGGTGGACCGCGTCGCAGCAAATTTGCAACGCGGTTATGTGATCACGATTGATTACGGCCATTCAGGCAATGAATTTCAGGGAAATGTCCAGGTTCGCGCGCGCCATCGGCATCTGGACTCGCCCTTTGAGCAAATTGGTCACGCGGACATTACGATGCTGGTCGATTGGACAAGCATTACTCGTCGCGCAGAGGCAAATGGATTGCGCGTCGCAGGATTCACCGATCAACATCACTTCTTGACCGGGATCATCTCGACTTGGCCAGATATCCTGCAAGGCCGCTCCCCAAACTCGACGGCTTTAAGCCGTCGAGTTTTAGCCAGTGCCGATCGCAAGGCCAAACGCGCGCTGCAAACGCTGCTGCACCCCGAAATGCTCGGGCGGACTTTTCAGGTGCTCGCGCTTGCCAAGAATGTAGACGCCAGCGCGTCGCCTCTGTCGGGTTTCAAGTTCGCGCGCGAGCCGCGCTCTGCGCTCGGACTCTGAAATCCAATCAGTAAGCGGTCCGGGTTGCCGTTAGCCCGGATGTGAGCGCTGATTGCAGGCGTCCCAGCCCGCTTCCGTGCCCGATTTATTTGCGAGGAAGAAACATTAGCTTTTCATGGCCCAACTCTTCTCGCCCCGCGCCAACGTTCACTCCCGGGTGATCGTCTTCGGCGTCGTCGTTCTGGTTTGTGGCGCAGGCTGGGCTACCTCGACAATTTACTGGTCACCGTATACCACCTACGTGGGGGTGCCGTTAGATCAACCGGTACCATTCAGCCACAAACATCATGTGGGCGATGACGGCATCGATTGCCGCTACTGCCATAGCTCAGTGGAAAAGTCCGCGTTCGCGGGATTGCCGTCCACTCAGACCTGCATGACATGCCATTCGCAAATCTTCAACGATGCGCCGGTATTGGCGGCGGTCAGGCAAAGTCTTTCTACGAGCGCCCCGCTGAAATGGAATCGCGTTCACGATTTGCCGGGCTACGTCTATTTCAATCACAGTATTCACGTCGCAAAAGGCATCGGCTGCTCGACCTGCCACGGGCGCATCGATCAAATGCCGCTGACACAAAAAACGCAGACGCTCTACATGAAATGGTGTCTCGATTGCCATCGCGAGCCGCAAAAATATATCCGTCCGCGCGATAAAGTTTTTGATGTGGCGTGGCAACCGCCGCCAGATCAGCAAGTCGAAGGCGCAAAATTGGTGACTCGGTATCACGTCGATACGACTGGGCACCTGACAAACTGCGGCACGTGTCACCGGTGAAAACAAGTGATCAGTGAACCGAAATCATGAAGCCCGAGAAGCAAATACCGATCACTGATCACCGATCACCGATCACAAGAGCAAATTCGTCCGACGAATTTGCTCCTGGCGCTAGCGAATGGCCGGCGGGTCTCAGCCGTCGAGAATTCCTCCGCCTCAGCGGCGCCACTCTCGCGCTAGCAGGACTGGGCGCCTGCACGAAACAGCCGCTGGAAAAAATTGTTCCCTACGTCGAACAGCCGGAGGTTGTCATTCCCGGAAAGCCGCTCCGATTTGCAACCGCAACCCAATTCAACGGTTTTGGCCAGGGGTTGCTGGTAACAGGTTACGAAGGGCGACCGACAAAAATCGAAGGAAACCCAACCCATCCCGCGAGCCTTGGCGCGACAAGCGTGTGGGCCCAAGCTGACGTCCTCGACCTCTATGAGCTCGCCTACGTTGTTGGCTCAACTGGCCGACGTGATGCAAAAATTTCCCGCTGCGCGCTGGTGCATTTGGGACCCGCTGAATCGCGACAATCTCAACGCGAACGAAGGGCTATGCGATTTTTCCAAGGCGAAAGTCGTTGTCGCACTGGACTCTGATTTTCTTTACACACATCCTTACGCGTTACGTTACGCGCGCGATTTCAGCAACGCGCGACGAACCATCGATGCCGGCGGTGCGCGGATGAATCGTTTTTACGCCGCAGAACCCACGCCCACAATCACTGGATCGAACGCGGACCATCGTGTTGCCGTTTCAGCGCAAGATATCTTGTCGCTCACTCAAATCATTGCGTCGAATCTTGGGATCGGCACGCGGCCCACAGGGGAAGTCGACAATAAAGATTGGGTCGAGGCGGTCGTCCGCGACCTCAACGCCAATCGCGGTGCCGGCGTTATCATCGCCGGCGAAACACAGCCGCCAGAAGTGCACGCTCTCGTGTCACAGATCAACATGAAGCTCGGCAACAACGGCGTCACGATTTCACCGGTACCGCCGCTGGCACTACCGGCAAACCGCATCGGCTTCCGAAAACTCGTCGATGAGATGCGCGGAGGCACGGTTGAGCTGCTCATTGTTCTTGGCGGTAATCCGCGCTACGACGCGCCGGCAGATTTCGATTTCGCTGCGGCATCCGAAAAAGTGAAGTTGCGTGTACATCACAGCGTCTATTTCAACGAGACATCGCGTCATTCACACTGGCACATACCAGCTCTGCATTTTCTCGAATCCTGGAGTGACACTCGAGCGTTTGATGGATCGGTATCCATTGTGCAGCCGCTCATCGAGCCGATGTACGCGGGAACGTCTGCGCACGAAATTCTCGAAGCGCTCACCGGCCAATCGCCGCGGACTTCCTACGAAATTGTTCACACGCGCTGGCAAACAGAGAACCCGGTACCTGATTTTGAGGCGAAATGGCGGCGCGCGCTGAGTGATGGAATTGTCCGTGAACTGGCTGCGCCATCATTTCCTAACCACGGCGAGTCGCCTGCACTTGCTGCTTCCGTCTCTCCCCCTGCTGAAGTGCAGAGGACTGAGGTGCGGCGTTCCAGACTTGAACTCCTTTTTCGTCCCGACGTGAGCGTGCGCGACGGCAGATACGCGAACAACGGTTGGCTGCAGGAGTTGCCGCGCCAGTTTTCAAAGCTGGTTTGGGACAACGCAGCTCTAATCAGCCCGCAGTTGGCGAAACGAGAGGAGTTGGAGAATGGCGCCATTGTCGATCTAACTTTTCGCGATCGCACAATCCAAGCGCCGGTCTGGATTCAGCCTGGCCAGGCAGAAAATTCGGTGACAATGCCGCTGGGCTATGGACGCGAAGTAGCGGGTCGTGTTGGACGCAATGTCGGATTCAATGCTTACGCGTTGCGGACCGCCGACGCATTTTGGTCCGGCGATGGATTAACAATCCGCAAAAACGGGGCGCGGCATTCATTTGTGAGCACTCAACAACATCACGACGTGCACGGTCCTCGCGGGATTCTTCACGACGGCACGTTCGAAGAATTCGTGTCCAATCCGCACTTCGCGCAGGAGAAGGAGAATCATCCCTCGATTGGCGAGACGCTGTATAACCCGAAGGAATATCCCTACAAGGGCTACAAGTGGGGAATGGTCGTAGACCTAAACGTCTGCATCGGCTGTCATGCGTGCACGATTGCCTGTCAGGCGGAGAACAACATTCCAGTGGTCGGCAAGCAACAGGTCGCCGTGCACCGCGAGATGCACTGGATTCGAGTGGACACCTATTATTCAGGCGCGGCGGACGATCCCGAATTTACGCATCAGCCGGTGCCCTGCATGCATTGCGAGAACGCGCCGTGCGAACTGGTCTGTCCCGTCGGTGCGACAGTGCACGACGACGAAGGCTTGAACCTGCAGGTGTACAATCGTTGTGTCGGCACGCGTTACTGTTCGAACAATTGCCCCTACAAAGTTCGCCGTTTTAATTTTCTCGAATACAACAACGGGCTGAGTCCAACCGAGAAGCTGGTAAAAAATCCGGACGTGACCGTGCGTTCGCGAGGCGTCATGGAAAAATGCACCTATTGCATCCAGCGCATCAACGCGGCGCGCATCAACGCTGAGCTCGAAAAGCGTACGATCGGCGACGGCGATATCGTTCCAGCGTGTGCGCAGGTGTGCCCCGTGGAGGCGATCGTTTTTGGCAACATGAATGATACACGAAGCCGGGTCGCGCAGCTGAAACGGTCGCCGCTCAATTATTGGATGCTTGGCGAGCTCAACACGCGGCCCCGGACGAGCTATTTCGCCAAGCTCCGCAACAGGAACGCTGCGCTCGTGAGAAGTGACTAGTGAGATGTGAGAAGTATGAACACGCCCGACCAATCACCTCTCACTTCTCACGAATCACCTTCCTATTCCCCGCTCGGTTATCCAACCAATCTCCTCGCTCCTGGACAAACGTACGAAACGGTCAACAAGACCATCGCTGAGATTCCGCTGAGTCACGCGCCGATGAGTTGGCGGTTTGGCTTCTTCGTCGCGTTTCTCTTACTGATGATGTTTCTCGTCGCGATAACGTGGCTCTTCGCCAAAGGCGTCGGCATCTGGGGCGTTAACATTCCGGTGGCGTGGGGGTTCGCGATTGTGAACTTCGTTTGGTGGGTGGGAATTGCGCACGCCGGCACATTCATCTCCGCGATTTTGCTTTTGCTTTTTCAGCACTGGCGCACTGCAATTAACCGTTTTACCGAAGCGATGACGCTATTCGCGGTCGCCTGCGCGGGATTAATGCCGCTGCTCCATCTGGGACGGCCATGGGTTTTCTATTGGCTCTTTCCGTATCCGGACACGATGGGAGTCTGGCCGCAATTTCGTAGCCCGTTGGTTTGGGATGTTTTTGCAGTCGGCACTTATTTTACCATATCACTGTTGTTTTGGTACCTCGGGCTCGTGCCAGACCTGGCCACGGTGCGTGATCGCGCCAGGAAGCTTTGGCAAAAAAAAGTCTATGGCTTTTTTGCGTTGGGGTGGCGCAATTCCGCTTCGCACTGGCAACGCCATCAGGTCGCATACCTGCTGCTCGCCGGACTCGCCACACCGCTCGTTCTTTCAGTGCACAGTGTGGTCAGCTTTGATTTCTCGGTCGCGTTAGTCCCAGGTTGGCACTCGACAATTTTCCCGCCGTACTTTGTGGCCGGCGCGATCTACTCCGGGTTCGAGATGTCGCTGAACATCGTAATTCCGGTTCGGAAAATCTACCATCTCGAGCACCTGATCACGGAGCGCTATCTGAACAACATGGCTAACATCATGTTGGCCACCGGAATGATTGTTGCCTACGGCTATTTCATTGAGGCGTTCATGGCTTGGTACAGCGGCGATATCTTTGAGCGCTACATGATGATGAACCGCGCCTTCGGTCCGTATGGCTGGGTCTTTTGGACGTTGATGCTCTTCAATGTGCTCGTGCCGCAAGCGCTCTGGTCCGCGCGCATCCGGCGTAACACGGTCGCCCTTTTTATCGTCGCGCTCTTCATCAACGCCGGCATGTGGATCGAGCGTTTCGTGATCGTCATCACCAGCTTGAACCGCGATTTCACACCATCGGCCTGGCACATGTTTTCGCCGACAAGATGGGATTGGATGACACTGTTCGGCAGCGTCGGTCTGTTTCTCACTCTTCAGTTTCTGTTCATACGACTCGTGCCGATGATTTCGATTTCCGAAACGCGCGAGCTGGTCGCCGAACGCGAAAAAGCAACGATCAAATGAGCCAGCCTTACGGATTGCTCGCAGAATTTTCGAACCACGAAGACTTGCTGCGTGCGGCCGAAACGGCGTACGCAGCGGGGTTCCGGAAAATGGACGCGTTCGCGCCCTTTCCTGTCGAAGGCCTCCCGGAAGCGCTGGGAAAGAAAACGCGGCTGCCACTGCTCGTCTTGATCGGTGGAATCATTGGGGGAGTTGGCGCGTATTACATGGAATGGTACGCGAACGCGGTTAGTTACGTAATCAATATCGGCGGCCGTCCGATTCACAGTTGGCCGGCATTCATTCCGATCACCTTCGAACTAACTGTGCTGGCAGCAGGTCTCACTGCGTTCTTTTTTTCATTGGGCTTGAGCGGGCTGCCGCGCCCTCACCATCCTCTATTCAATGTCCCGGAATTCGAACGCGCATCGCAGGATCGATTTTTTCTGTGTATCGAAACGCGCGATCCGAATTTTAATCGCGATCAGACGCGCGCCTTTCTTCAAGGCCTCAGTCCATTGTCGATAGCGGAGGTGCCGGAATGAGGTCGAACTCGGCCACGCACAAAGCTGGTAGGGCGCGACCGCCGGGCGCGTCGAAGCGCCCACAACGCAAAAAGCTTCCGCATGAGAGGCCGCTGGATTACATCTGTGCTAACCCCGTTCGCGCAGGGCTCATCGCATCTTCAGAAGAGTGGCCTTATTTTTGGCTAGCTGATCCCCAGGAGAAAAACGCGAATCGTGAAGGTCGAGCTCCGCGCTCCGGCGCGCCCGGCGGTCGCGCCCTACCCTTCGTGCTTAGCGCGATGGTCATGTTCAGTGTCGGTTGTCGCCCGGATATGACGAATCAACCCAAAGCCACACCCCTTTCGGAAAGCGATTTTTTCTCGAATGGAGCCAATGCGCGGCGACCTCCGGCGCATACTGTTGCCCGCGGTGATGTGCGCCAGGATACAGCGTTTTATACCGGGCAAACGAATGGAACGTATGTGACGCAGTTGCCAGTAAAATTAACCCGCGACCTTATGATTCGCGGCCGCGAACGTTTCGACGCCATTTGCGCCGAATGCCACGACCGCACCGGCAGCGGAAACGGCATGGTGGTCCAACGCGGATTTCCACAGCCGCCATCATTTCACGTCGATCGGATTCGCAACGCGCCGATCGGCCATTTTTTCGATGTCATGACGAACGGGTACGGCGTGATGTATTCCTACGCCACCCGTGTGGAACCGGAGGACCGATGGGCCATCGCTGCGTACATCCGCGCTCTACAGCTTAGTCATAACGCGGCGTTGTCCGACGTGGATTCAGCCGACCGCGCAACACTGGATAGTAAGAAATGAAATCGATTTTCGATGATTCCGTCGGTCACGCGAAAAATGTTTCGTTAGGCCTCGGCATCATTGGATTCTGCGGATGTCTTATTGGCTGGTTCGTCGCGCCGCGCGATTTCTTTGTCGCTTATCTTTTCGGTCATTTCTTCTTCCTCGGCCTTTCGCTTGGATCGCTGGCGTTGCTGATGATCCATCATCTGACCGCCGGCGATTGGGGCTATGCTGTGCGGCGCTTTCTTGAATCCGCAGTCGGCAACTTGCCTCTGCTCGTTTTGCTATTTGTGCCAATCTTTTTCGGATTGGCGAACCTCTACCCGTGGCAAAATCGAGCTGTTGTGTCGGCAAACGAAACACTGCAAATCTATTTGAACCCACCGGGGTTCGTTCTTCGCACCGCAATTGTCTTTGCCGTTTGGATCATCATGGCCAGGCAGTTGCTCAAATGGTCTGCGGAGCAGGACGTAACCGTTTCGCTCGAACCGACGCGTAAGATGCGAACCTTGAGCGGACCGGGCCTGGTGATTTACCCAGTTACAATGACGTTCGCGGCGGTTGACTGGCTGATGTCGATGGAAGCGGATTGGTACTCGACCATGTTCCCGGTTCTTATTTGCATCGGCCAGGTCCTGAGCGCGCTCGCGCTTGTAATTTTACTGCTTGCCTGGGCAGCGCGCTCATCCGTTCTTGGATCACTTGCGAGCGAGGAAAATTTTCACAAGCTTGGCAACTTGCTGCTCGCCTTCACGATGATGTGGGCCTACCTCGCGTTCGGACAACTGCTTGTCATTTGGTCGGGAAACCTGCCGCATGAAATCTCGTGGTATCTGCACCGCATCAGCTGCGGCTGGAAATGGATCGCGATCTTCATCGCGCTGTTTCATTTTTTCGTTCCATTTTTCCTGCTGCTAATGCGGGCGGCCAAAAAGCGTCGGCCCATCCTGGCGCGCATCGCAGCATGCGTTCTCGCGGCGCACATCGTCGCGGTCTGGTGGACGATTGCGCCTAGTATTTACACAAAACATTTTTATGTCGGCTGGCTCGCCCCCGCCGCATTTCTGGGAATAGGTGGCATCTACGCGTTCGCATTTTTGAAAAATTTGGAGACGAGGCGGCTCGTTCCACAAAACGATCCACGGCTCGAACTTGCTGTGCCCACATGAATGCCACCATCGAGAAACGCGACCACGAACGAAAAGACGTCGACGTCCCGTCGTTACTTGCCATCGCGTTCCTGTTGTTCTTTTCCTGCATGATCATTTTCGTCGTTGTCTGGGGAATGATGCATTACTTCAAATTACATGAGCCGGCCAAGACCGCCGGACAAGCGAATCTCCCGGTTACGAGTTCGGAAGAATTTCCTAAGCCGCGATTGCAAATAAAGGGGGCAGTAGATTTGGCGAACCTGCGCGCCGCCGAAGAGACCGACCTTGAGTCTTACGGCTGGATCGATCGGAACTCTGGAACGGTGCACATCCCGATTGACCGCGCCATGCAATTGCTCTTGGAGCGAGGTTTGCCCGATGTCGGTGCGGGGCAAACGCCGCTCAGTTTGATGCAGGCACGGCCTGTAGAGAACGCTACGCCACCTCAGTTACTCAAAAGCCCATGAGAAAAGTCGCCGTCGCACTTGTGTTAATCTGCGCGTTCGCTGGGAAAACGCGTGCATTAACACCGGGCGATCTGAGTCGCGTGACTTTCGAGCAGCATCCCGGCGTGCAGATCTCGCCCGATCTCGTTTTGCGCGATCAAGATGACAGACCGTTTCGGCTCGGTGATCACTTCGGGAAACAGCCGACCATCCTCGTGTTGGGCTATTACCGATGCCCGATGCTCTGTTCCCTGATCAATGATGGGCTGATCCACGCACTCCAGGAGCTGCCTCTGAACGTAGGCAGAGACTTTCAAGTCATCGATGTCAGTGTCGACCCGGCCGAAACTGCGATTGCTGCGGCGCAGAAAAAGTCAGAATACCTGCGGCAATACAGTAGGCCTGGCGCGGCAGATAGTTGGCATTTTCTCGTGGGCGACGAACGCTCGATCAAGCGGCTAGCCGATCAAGCGGGCTTTCGCTACGTGTACGATTCGCAGACACGCCAATACGCGCATCCAAGCGGCGTTATCGTGCTGACACCCAAAGCGAAAATTTCCCGCTACGTCTTTGGGGTGAGATTGGATGCGAGAGAACTGCGCGACGCGCTTGTTGCAGCAAAGGAAGAGAAATCGTCGTCAATCAT
This sequence comes from Verrucomicrobiota bacterium, assembly GCA_003221195.1. Lineage (GTDB taxonomy): Bacteria > Verrucomicrobiota > Verrucomicrobiia > Chthoniobacterales > UBA10450 > Udaeobacter. Next base: position 6,747 of record QHQO01000178.1, on the reverse strand, counting down.
CTCGCAGGTCTTTCTGCTTTGTTACCATTACAATCCCATCACCGGGAGATACGGCGGGCTGATCCTGGCGATCTTGCGCGTCGCCAGCCTGGGATTTGTTGCAGCAATCGCGTGGTGGGTTTTTTCGGCGGCGCGTCGATTAGCCGGAGGGAACGCGCAAATTAATTGAAACATGGATCGATTCCGTCTCTTCCCGCCGCAAGCATCCACCACGTCCCACGAAGTGGACGCGTTGTTTTTCGCGTTGACGCTGATCTCTCTTTTTTTCATGGTCGTCATTTTTCTGCCGATCATTTTCTTTTCCGTAAAATATCGCCGCGGATCGCCAGCCGATCGCTCTAATCCACGCTCCGGTTCATTTCTGATCGAGAGCGGCTGGACGATCGGACCAATCTTCCTTTCGCTTGGACTCTTTGCCTGGGGGGCTGTTGCCTATTTTCGAATGGAGCGAAGGCCAGCGAACGCGATCGACGTGCAGGTCGTTGGCAGACAATGGATGTGGAAACTTCAGCACGCCGAAGGCAAACGGGAAATCAATGAGCTGCACGTGCCGGTCAATACGACCGTAGCAATGACCATGACGTCTCAAGATGTCATTCACAGTTTTTTTGTTCCGGCCTTCCGAGTGAAGCAGGATGTTGTGCCTGGAAAATATACCGGTGAATGGTTCAAGCCGACGCGAACCGGCGAATATCATATTTTCTGTGCCCAATACTGCGGCACGCAGCATTCCAGGATGATTGGCCGCGTTGTGGTGATGGAGCCAGCAGCCTATGAGCGCTGGCTAAAATCGGGAGAACCAACCGAATCCATCGTGCAAACGGGGGAACGGGTATTTCACGATCGGGGATGCAGCGGCTGCCACGCGCCAAATTCCCAATTTCACGCGCCTCTGCTGCAAGGTCTCTACAGAAACCCGGTTCCGCTTGTTAATGGCACAATGGTCACGGCTGACGACCAATATCTGCGCGATTCGATTTTGCAGCCGGGCAAGCAAATTACGGCGGGTTATCAAAACATCATGCCGAGTTTTGCCGGCCATTTGAGCGAGGAAGAGATCATGCAGCTGATCGCCTATTTGAAGTACATCGGTAATCAGCCGCCGGCATCGCAATGAACGGTACAATTTCAGATTCCGAGTCATCGATGAAAAGCGCGACCGAACTGGTCGTCGAGCGACCGGGTGAGTTTGCGCGCCTGAATTATCTGAGCGTCCACCACGGCGTCCGCTCGTGGTTACTGACGAAGGACCACAAACGAATCGGTCTCCTTTATCTCTTCACTATCCTCATTTTTTTTCTGATCGCGAGCGTCGCGGCGGCGTTGATGCGGATCGAGCTTGTTACACCTCAACCCAAGCTGGTCACGTCCGAAACCTATAACAAGCTCTTCACCATCCACGGCGTGTTAATGGTCTGGTTCTTTCTCATTCCATCCATTCCGACCGTGCTCGGCAATTTTATTCTGCCGATGATGATCGGCGCACGCGATGTCGCCTTTCCGAAGTTGAACCTGTTGAGCTGGTACATTTTTGTCGCCGGCGGCGCGCTTGCGCTTTGGTCCCTGCTCCACGGCGGCGTGGACACTGGCTGGACGTTCTACACGCCTTACAGCACGACGTACGCAAACACGCACGTGATCTCGATGGCGGCCGGCGTTTTTGTGGCCGGGTTCTCCACCATCATAACCGGCATGAACTTCATGGTGACGACTCACAAAATGCGTGCGCCGGGTCTGACCTGGTTTCGATTGCCGCTGTTTGTTTGGTCACTTTACGCGACGAGCTTGATCATGGTGCTCGCCACACCGGTCCTGGCCATTACTCTTGCGCTCATCTCAGTAGAGCGTTTCTGGGGTGTCGGAATCTTCGATCCAAAACTCGGCGGTGATCCCGTTTTATTCCAACATCTCTTCTGGTTCTATTCGCACCCGGCGGTCTACATCATGATTTTGCCGGGAATGGGCGTCATCAGTGAATTGATCACCTGTTTTTCGCGCAAACCGATCTACGGCTATGCCTGGGTCGGATCGGCGAGCATGGCGATCGCTGTCCTTGGATTTCTTGTTTGGGGCCACCACATGTTTGTTTCGAGTCAGTCGGTTTATGCCGGCATGGTTTTTTCGATTCTCAGTTTTCTGGTCGCGGTTCCTTCCGGCATAAAAGTCTTCAATTGGACGGCGACACTACGCAAAGGCTCCATTCATTTCGCGACACCAATGCTCTACGCGTTGGGTTTCATTGGCCTTTTTACCATCGGTGGCTTAACCGGGTTGTTTCTCGCCGCGCTCGCGGTCGATGTTCACGTGCACGACACGTATTTCGTCATCGCTCATTTTCACTACATCATGGTGGGCGGCATGGTGATGGCGTTCATGGGTGGCCTTCACTATTGGTGGCCAAAAATTTCAGGACGCTTGTATCCGGAATTGGCAGGCAAACTCGCAGCTATGATCACATTCATCGGATTCAATCTGACGTTCTTCCCACAGTTTATTCTTGGTTACCTTGGTCAACCGCGCCGCTACCACGTCTATCCGCCGGAGTTCCAAATCTATCATGTGCTCTCGACTGCCGGCGCTTCCATCCTGGGCGTCGGATATTTAATGCCGCTGATTTATTTCATCTGGGCATGGAAGCATGGTCGCGTTGCAGGGCCGAACCCATGGCGAGCGACTGGTTTGGAATGGCAAACGCCTTCGCCGCCGCCCGAACATAACTTTGAACAAACTCCGGTCGTAAGAGGGCCGCCCTATTCTTACTCAGCCGAAAAAGATGTCGACCTTGACGTCGCTAGCATCTGACGCCCCGAATCAACCTTCGGAAGGCATGATGACCGCGTCGGGACTTGACTGCTTTAAGCAGTCAAGTTTGTCGCAGCCGAGCATAACGATCGGCGCGTTGGGATAATTGCACCATGGAAGCAGCCAATTTGCCGCCTCTTGTCGGCCAGCAATTCGATGACATAGAACAACAACGCGAGGCGGCGAAGCTCGGCATGTGGATTTTCCTGGCGACCGAAGTGCTTTTTTTTGGCGGACTTTTTCTCGGATACACGATCTACCGCTTCACGTACGGCCAGATCTTTGTACATACGAGTCGCAAGCTTGATGTCCTTCTCGGCGGAACAAACACCGCGGTATTGCTTATCAGCAGCCTCCTGATGGCATTCGCCGTGCGCGCAGCAAAACTCGATCAAAGGCGCATGCTCACCTGGCTACTCATCGGCACTGCCTTGCTCGGCTGCGTCTTCATGTCGATCAAGGGCGTCGAGTACCACAAGGACTATGTGGATCATCTGGTTCCCGGTCGACATTTCGAGTGGCACGGCGCCGATCCGCATAGCGCCGAATTATTTTTTTGGATTTACTTTGCGATGACCGGGCTACACGCGATTCACGTGACTGTTGGAATCGGAATCATGCTGGTTCTGGCACTGCTAGCATGGCTTGGAAAATTTTCTCATGGCAATCACAATACCGTCGAGATCGCCGGCTTGTACTGGCATTTTGTCGATATCGTCTGGGTGTTTTTGTTTCCGCTTTTGTACTTGGTAGGTCATCGATGATGAAAGCGCTCTGTAAATTGGACGTTGAGTGTTGGGCGTTGAGCGTTGGGCGTTTGCCGCCGTTCGCGGCGCGCCCTCGCCGCGGCGAGCAAGCTTTGGTCGCGCCCTACCATTCCGTGGACTCGTAGATGGAAGAAGTTACACAACCGAAAGTTTACGTGCGCACATGCGTCGCGTTGCTGGCGTTGCTGGCGTTAACCTGGGCGATTGCCTACGTCGATCTTGGCCCGTTCAATCTAATCGTTGCGCTCGGGGTGGCAATCGCCAAGGCAATCGTCATTGCGCTTTTCTTCATGCACATCAAAGGGAGCAGCCGCCTTTTGCATCTTGCAGCGGTAGCCGGCATGATTTGGCTGCTATTCCTGATTTCCCTGACGCTTGGCGATTACATCACTCGTGGCTGGGTGCCATTAAATCATTAGGCATCGGGTACACGACTTTCAAGGCCAGGCGCAAAACGACTTAGCATCACTGCGAAATCTGGGCTGGATCACCTGCTCCAGCGATTCTTGTGATTTCGTTTTCCTGCTTGCCGCCTAATGAAATTTACTGAAAACTCGGCGCCCGTGAAAAGGTCCAGGGTTCTGCTCGCCGGCTGTTTGGGGTGGCTCGCCGCAGCGAGCGCGCATGCAAATACCATCACCGTTATAAATACCAACGATGGCGGCCATGGCTCCCTGCGTCAGGCGATAGCGGATGCCAACGACGGCGATATCATCAACGCCAGGGGCGTTTTTGGCTCCATCGAACTCAGCAGCGGCGAGCTGCCGGTGAACAAAAACCTGACTATCAACGGCCCGGGCGCTGACAAGTTGTCTGTTGAGAACACGCACTCGAGCCGTGTCTTCGAGATAGGTTCCGACAAAATCGTTGCGATTTCGGGGCTCGCGATCAACAGCGGAGAGGCAGCCTTGGGTGGCGGCATTTACAATGCCGGGATCTTGGAGATCACCCGCTGCAGTATCAGTGGCAATGAGGCTGGCGCGGTCCGAGAACGTGGCCTGGGTGGTGGCATCTACAATGCCAGCCGTGCAGAAGTCGCAATCATTGACAGCGTCATCAGCGGCAATTCGGCTGATGAAGGCGGCGGTATTTACAACGCCGGCTCAATGCAAATCGAACGCACCACTATTAGCGACAATTTGGTCGGAGGCGCTTTCTCCCAGCAACCCAGTTTCGGCGGCGGTATCTGCAATAGTGGCACGCTGGACATCGTCAACAGCACCATCACAGCCAATACGGCTAGCGGTAGCCTTCAAAGCGGCGGCATAGGCGGGGGTATCTTCAACGGTGGAACGCTTGGCATCGACAGCAGCACAATCAGCGGCAACCTGGCTGGCGGCACGGGCGTGTTCCCTGGTGACGGCGGCGGCATCACCAACAGCAGTGGGAGTGTTGTGATTCAGAACTGCACGATTAATGGCAACACCGTTGAGGGCCCAAGTGGCTTTGGTTTCGGCGGCAATATCTTCATGGTCGAAGGCACCATGGAAATAGGAAACACGATTCTGAACGCGGGCTCCGGCGGCAACATTTTTAGCTTTGGTAACCAAGGTATAATCATCTCAGATGGCTACAATCTCAGCAGCGACAACGGCGCCGATTACCTGACTGCCGCCGGTGATCAGGTGAATACTGATCCCAGGGTTGGCCCGTTGCAGGACAACGGCTGCCCGACTGTTACTCATGCACTCCTGGCGGACAGCCCAGCCATCAACGCGGGTAACCCGAATTACAATCCCAACAATTTTCAGCCGCCATTGATTTACGATCAACGCGGCTTCGGTTTTGATCGGGTGAAGAAAGGACGGAGGGACATTGGCGCATTTGAGGTGCAAGAGGCCCCTATAACACCCACACGACCAACGCCGCCGCCAACACCAACGCCATCGCCAACACCAACCCCGTCGCCAACACCAACGCCATCACCAACACCACCGCCATCGCCGACACCAACGCCAACCCCGACTGCAGACCCCCGAGAGATGGCGATTGCGAAGATTCGGCGGGAGATTGGTTTCACACGGACAGCGCTCCATGAACTGAAGGGCACGAAGTCCGTGCCACCGTCAGTTTCCGCGTGGCTGAAGCTTCGGCTCCGCGTACTCAAGGCACGGCTGGCGTATCCGCTAGACGAAGCGCTCGCGCGAATTGATCGCCGACTGCTCAGGAACGGGCTGATGAGCGAGGCTTCGAGGCGGGATCTGTTGACACACCTGAACGCTCGGCTGGACGCGCTGCGCAGGGGCGGTTGATAGCAGCGCCAGTTGCGATTTAGGGCTTGTTGGAGCACGTCCCAGAACACTGCAAACATTGCACAGGCTTGATTCCAAATTCGTTTCAGAAAACTGAATTGTCACAAGATTGTAACTTGCCATTCAGATCGACATTGAAATTGAATGGCGTCACGTGAACTTCACTGCGCGGCGGCGGCGTGGAGTTTTGCCAGCGTTTTCGGGCCGCTCTACATCGCGCGCATGCGAGAGACCACGGGAAATTATTCAGGCGCACTCCACGTCATCGCCATCGTGACGTTCGTTTCCGTACTGCTGCCGATTATCGTCAGACCTCCGCAACATGAACGATCGATGTGATGCTCTCTACACGTTTGTTTTTCTGGTTTAGCTAACTAGATCATGACATTTTTAAGCGACTGAAATTCGCTCCGGCCGCGAAGAAATGGATGGAGATTATGTTTGGGCTGCTTTCGAAATGGCCACTCGTTAGGCAAATTCGCGAGCGAAAGGATGGTACCGGCCTCGAGTCCATGTCAGACAAGACGCGTGCGATGCACGCGAGGATCGATGACGCAAAGGTCGCGCGCTCGATCTGCCCATATTGCGGTGTCGGTTGCGGCCAGCTCGTTTATCACAAAGACGGCAAATTGATTTCGATCGAAGGCGATCCGGAAAGTCCGATCAGTCAGGGGAATCTTTGTCCAAAGGGTGCGGCGTCGTATCAATTGCTCACCCATTCGCAGCGTGAAACGAAAATAAAATATCGCGCACCGCGCGCGAAACAGTGGACAGAAATTTCGATGGATCGTGCGATGGACATGGTGGCGGACCGCCTCTGGGAATCGCGTAAGCGCACCTTTGTCAGACAGGAGAATGGCGCAACAATTAATCATACGACTGCGATCTGCCATCTCGGCGGCGCCACGCTCGATAACGAAGAAAAT
>QHQO01000154.1 GCA_003221195.1 Verrucomicrobiota bacterium | reverse complement strand
AACCGTTACACCATTTTCCAGTGCGCGCAATTGCTCGAGCGATTCAGCGCGCTCCAGCGGACTTGGTTTCCATTTCACAAATTGGAGCAATGTGTCGCGCCTGAATCCATAAACGCCCTGGTGACGGAGAAACAACGAGCGCCCGTCATTTTGTGGGGCTGGGATCGCCGCACGAGAGAAATAAAGAGCATTGCCGCGAAGATCTAGAACGACCTTCACCTGGTGGGGAGAAAAAGCGTCCGCCGGATCCTTGAATGGATGCGCAGCCGTGACGATTTCTACTTTGCGATTGGAACGCAATTTTTCGACAAGCTTGTTGATTAAGCGAGGGTCGATCAGCGGTTCGTCGCCTTGGATATTAATGACGTACGCGAACTGCTTTGTTTTCTTCGCCACTTCGGCGACTCGATTGGTGCCGCTGCGGTGCTTCGGCGAAGTCAGCGCGACCTCTGCACCCCACTCAAACGCCGCAGAGGCGATCCGCATATCGTCTGTGGCAACGACCACTAAATTCAAGTTTTTAGCGCGGAGGCAGTGTTCCCAAACATGTTTCAGAAGCGGCTTTCCATCAATGAGATGCAGTGGTTTACCAGGAAATCGTGTAGAACTCCACCGGGCCGGAATAATTCCAACCGCTTTACTCATGTTGAGAGATCGATGGTGGTGACTGTTCGTCTAAAATGAGCTGCACGGCGGCGGGGAAATCTTTTGCGGTCCAATCCGCGGTGCTGCAGCTGATGTCGCAGTCAAGTCCAGTCTGAACCCGGATTGTGCGCACATCGGCGTTGCGACCGCACTCGACGTCGATCTCCTTGTCACCAATAAAAAACGAACGCGCCAGGTCGATTTGATGTTCTCGCGCGGCTTGCAAAATCATACCGGGCGATGGCTTCCGGTGACTGGAATGTTGACCCGGTACGTCGGGGCAAAAATAAGTTGCATCGATCAAGCCGTGGCCCAGTTGGCGCGAAACTTCCGATTCAACGGAGCGATATTCGTCCACGGTGAAAAAGCCGCGACCGATGCCACTTTGGTTCGTAATAACAATGACTTTGAATCCCTTTGATTTTAAGCGCCGCAATGCTTGGGGAACGCCGGGAAAACTCTTCACCTGTTTTGGATGGGAACAATAATCTGCGTCCTCGATGATTGTGCCGTCGCGATCGACAAAGACGGCGGCTGATAACTTGCTATCCACGCTCAAACTCCTCCCGAAAACGGGCGATCAATTCGTCCCGTGTCACGGTTGCTGTTCCAAGCTTGCTCACTACGACGGCGCTCGCGTGGTTGGCGATTTCCGCCGCTTCGCTCGGAGTCGCTCCGCAGGACAGACCGAGGGTAAAGAGAGCGATGGCCGTATCACCCGCGCCCGAGACATCGAACACTTCTCGCGCCTTGGTTGGGATGTAGTGTGGCGTTTCTTTGTTTTGAAAAAGCATCATGCCATGTTCGCCCAGGGTGATGAGGACATTTTCTGTTTCCCATTTTTTAAGGAGCGTTTCGCCAACACGCTTCAGATCCGCATCCTGGGACGGAACGGTATCCGTATCCCGACTGGGAATACCTGCGGCGAGAAAAGCTTCAGTGAGGTTCGGCTTGATTACTGTCAGGCCGCGCCACTCGACCAAGTTACGGGGATTGGGGTCCGCAGCGACGATCTTGCCGGCCGAGCGTGCAGCGTCTGCGATTTGCAACACGAGCGCGGTCGATAAGAAACCTTTGCCGTAGTCTTCGAAAATAATGGCGTCGGTTTCTGGAATATCTTTTCGGACCGCAGCCACGACCTCTTCAATTTGCTGCGCAGACGGCCCGACAAACTTTTCGCGATCGACACGAACAACCTGTTGATTGCGCGCAATGATGCGGGTTTTAACAATGGTACGAAACGTCGCCTCTGCAACGGCATTCAACGTGTCGATCTTTTGTTCGGACAGTAACTCCCGAAGTTGCTCGCCGCTGCGATCCTTCCCCAGCAAACCGATGATCGAGACGCAGTCCACAAATTCGCGCAGGTTGCGGGCGACGTTGGCTGCGCCGCCGGGGTAAAATGATTCACCGGTCACCTCCACAACCGGGACCGGCGCTTCGGGCGAGATACGGCCAACCTTTCCCCACACAAATTCATCCAGCATCAGGTCGCCGATTACCGTGATCCGCCTGGACGATGCGCGGTCGAGAATCTGCTCCAGCCGGGTCAGATCCATAAGGAACGCAGGCAGCGACGCCGCAGTGGTGATGGACTGTTTCGGTTCAGAGGCTTCAAAATGTTTTGAGCAGGGATTTGTGTACAGCAGCGGTTTTGCTTAAAGTTCGCTTCATTAAATCCTGAATACGAACCCGAAATCAACATTCGAAGCTCCCAATGATTCTGTTTAGTAAACATTTGAAGTTAAGTGTAGCCGCGGTAGGTGGCCTTGCCCTGTGTGCGCATGGCGCCCAGGCTCCGCAACACATCAATATTAACCAATTATCCACGACTGTGGAAGATGTTGTGGTGCCGTTGCCGAACGAAATTTTCGGGGCACTGAACAAGCTGGGCGCGGTCAATTGGAAGGAACACGTCCGCAGTGACAAGGGACCAAATTTCACGGAGCGTCCGCGTATTGCCCTCTTGCTGGGGGCGGTGATTGCCGATGGTTTTATAGCGGTGCAGGCTGAAGACGCGCCGACGGTAAAGGATATTGGCCAGAGGGTTCTGGCATTGGCAAAGGGAATTGGCGTAGGAAACTCGATCACGCCACATGCCAAGGCGATCATCGAGGCGGCAGATAAGCGAAATTGGGAAAATGTAAGGCAGGAACTGGATCGCACCCAAAACAGTGTGCAACAGGCCATGAACGAAGTGCACGATGAAAAATTATCGCAGCTCGTGAGTCTGGGTGGCTGGCTGCGTGGAACGGAAGTATTGACCTCGGTAGTGAAACAGCATTTTTCCACTGATGGCGCCGAGCTTCTGCATCAGCCCGATCTCCTGGCTTATTTTCAGACAAGACTAAAGTCCATGCCCGAGTTTAACCTCCCGATCATTCACCAGATTCAGGAGGCCCTTGGGGAGGTAAAGCCTCTAATCGATGTCGGCAACGCTCAT
>QHQO01000153.1 GCA_003221195.1 Verrucomicrobiota bacterium | reverse complement strand
GGAGTTCGCCGGTGTGAATGCAGTCTTTAGCGTGTAAGCCAAGCCGCGCAGATAGGCATCATAAGCCTGAGGATTGTTGGTAGGCTTGGCTGCAATGATTTCCGCTTCCTGTCCGGTGAGCTTGGCTCGTAACTGGTCGGCGATGGCTTTGGATACCTCACTTTCCACGGAAAAAATGTCAGTCAGCTTGCGATCAAATGTATCTGACCAAAGGTGGGAATCAGTAGCTGCCTTGATCAGCTGTACGTTCACGCGGACGGCGTCGGCGCTCTTTTGTACACTGCCTTCCAGAATGTGAGCGACACCGAGTTGCTTCGCGATTTCAGGCAGATTTTCCGGAGTGCTTTTGTAGTGCTGCGTCGACGTGCGCGAGATCACCTTTAGATCCGCGATCTTGGATAAGCGCGTCAAGATTTCGTCCTGTATCCCCTCGGCGAAATAAGCGTTCTCCTTATCGCTGCTAAGGTTTTCGAAGGGCAGGACCGCAATCGATCGTTCCATCGGCGTGAACGGTCGTGCGCGTTGGTACAACCAGGTCCCAAGCGCAATCGCTGCGATTGCCAAGATTGCTGCGGCGCTCGCCAGGATACCTCGCCTGCGTTGAGAGCGCGCCTTTGGGTTGAACCGCTCATAACAACTATGGACAACAGAGAGTAACTCGCGGGCCGTTTGCGGTCGGTCCTTCGGATCCGGCGCCAGCATCGATTTCACCAGTGCAATAACCTGAGCGGGCAGATGGAGGACCCTGAGTTGTTCCAAGGGTAACTCGCTGGTTTGTCTCGCGCGTATCTCTTCCATCGTGCGTCCGACAAAAGGCGTCCGACCGGTAAGCAGATACCAAAGGGTAACACCCAGCGAGTAGATGTCGGAACGGGTATCAATCGGTAATTGCTGAACACCGGCGAACTGCTCTGGACTAGCAAAAGCCGGAGTGCCAATGAAGCCTGCCTGGGTTTGCTCGATGCCCGGTTCTGCCTGAGGCCCCATTACTTTCGCGACCCCATAATCAATCAGCGTTACCGTCGGCGCCCCGCTGGCGTCGGATTCGAGCATGATGTTGGATGGCTTGATGTCGCGATGCACTACGCCGCACGCTTCCGCGGCAGCCAATGCGCGCGCGGCTTGCTCAATTACTTCCAAGGCGAGTGCGAGCGGCATTGGCCCATCACGGCGCACACGGGCTTCCAAAGTTTCGCCTTTGACCAGTTCCATGGCGTAGAAACACTCGCCGTCTTGCTCTCCGTAATAGGTCACCCGGGCAATGTTTGGATGATGAATGTTCGCAGCTGCGCGCGCTTCACGCAGAAAACGCGACCGCGCGCCCAGATTCTGCGCCACTCTGCGCTCGATGACCTTGAGAGCAGCTTCCGAGTTCAAGACTGTATCGCGGGCGCGATAAGTTACGGCCATTGCTCCCGCGCCGAGCTCGACCGGAAAACCATCCGCACCCACTTCCACCTCGAAGTGTGCGTATCTCAATGGTCCGGGCGTTAGCCGACTTCGCGCCGCTGGTCTTTCCGGTTCTTCGCCGTCGGCGAGAAAGCCAAGGCCAACGAGACAACGCAGGCATTCGCCTTTAGGACCTACTTGAGTCAGCGGCCGGCCACATGTCGCGCACGTCTGCGCAGCTTGAGGATGAGCGTCCGTAGTTCCGAGACCAATGCCTTTGTCGTCCATGCGTAAAGTCAACTCACGCCATCAATATTTGATAGAGGTGATGTAGCTCCTGATCGACATCTGCCGGATCCGAGACGGTACTAGCCACTTCCGTTCTCAACGATTCGCGATAACGCTGACGGAGACGCGAGAGCCAGGTGCGCAAAGTGGCTATGGGCACGCCGAGTCGAGCTGCGGCTTGCTCCTGATTCAGCGGCACAACGCTTCCGCCCGCGACAAACGGTCTTAGTTCTTCAAGCCACTCAGCCTTACCTTCTGCAACGAAGTCATTTTGCAGACTTTGCCAGGCCCGCGAAACGATAGTCGACGCCCAGACAAGATCGTAGCAACCGGCGTCGCTCAGATGAGCGGTGGCCAACATTGCCGCCTCGGCCTCCGGGAGGTGTTCTTCGATCGAAACGATCTGACGACCGCCACCCCTCTTAAGCGCTCGGGCGCGGTCATATTCATTGTATAAAAAATTCTGGAGCGATCCTAATAGGAAGGTGCGAAGCCTGCCCTTTTGCTGGTCAGCGTGATTCAGGGTGTTTTGCTCGAGCAGATGAGCAAAAAAGCCTTGAACAAGATCCTGTGCATCAGCGGACGAAAAACCGCGGTGCCGGAGAAAACTGTAGAGCGGCGGCCAATAGGCTTCGCAAAATCCGGAGAGCGCCTGCTGAGCCGAGTCGGCTGATTCCTCGTCGATCGCACGCAACACCACGGTCCAATGCGTCGTTTGAAACGAAGCACCTCCCTCTTGCAGTGTTCCCGGAATCGCTTTCGTTCGCGAAGCGTCGCCGAAGCAAAATGATTTGGCGAGAACAAAATCACGCGAACTGCCGAGAAATTAAATCGAGGGGACTAATTCAGTCGAGCATGCTCGTGGTGGCATCTGCTTAGGATTCCTAGGGCGATGCCCCAGGTTCGCCACGGCGAATCCGTCCTGTGGCGGACTAGGATGAGATCGCGCCTTTGGCGCTGAACAAATTCCGCGATCGGCGGCGCAGTCAGTATTGGGCGAGAAGTTGGCTCTCGCCCGTATCGGCGCGCGCGGACATGTAACTATCAGAGGCTTGGAGGCTCTTCTGGCTCAACCCGGCGGTTCCGTGTTCGCTCTGCTCCTGTGCGATAGCGCCTATGCTCAATGCCGCAAAGGCTATTGCCACGGCGGCTGCCACTTTCGCTTCGATGGATAATTTCATACGCCGAACGGCTCGTCGATGAGAGCGATGGTTGATTCTGCGGCCATGTATTTTGGAGAGGTTTTGAGAAGGAGTTCCCTCCAACCGCCCTCGAAATTAAACGAAGCCATGCTATTTACGAGCAACGGATCGTGGTTGCGGCCGGTCCTGCCGAGCGATCGCCCGGTGTCGCGCAACCATTCAATAAATCGGATGCACTGTTTTTTCATATTCGTTCAAATGCATGAAGCCAACTGGTTTGACCTCGGTGTCTCGCGGGTGGTTACGGCCTGCGAAGGTTCGGGCGAAAGAGGCCCGCACTCTACGGGAAACGTTGCCGGCCCGTTTTGTCCAATACTCGAGCCAGCTCAACGAGGCATCCGCGAAGATTTCAGCGCGGACAACTTCCGGGCAGACGTTCAGCAACTTACAAACATTCACAAATGAGTACGGCCACAAAAAATCGTTTGCGGTGACCCAACTGTACGCATCGAGATAAAGCTCCTGTTTGACACCCTTGGTCGCCGAATGGAACCGGCGCAAATCGCGAGCAGCCTGTTTCAGCACGCCAAGCGCCAGATCTTTCTCAGGCGTGGGTCCCTGCGGTTGGGCCGGAGCAACAGCAAAGTGTCCGCTGTGAGCGTTGTCGGATTTCGCCTTTGACAAGGCGTCCATGACGTCGCGCGATATCCGCGACGTGCGCTGTGCTTCGCTGTTCTCGAGATCGGAAGTGGTCGGAAACAGAACAAACGGACCGCTGAAACCGGTCTTACTAAGGGGATCTTCTACTACGAGCTTCATGTGGAGTTTCGGTTGGTTGACTCGATTGGGTTCTTCTTTTCTAAAGATTTTTTGGTCGGACATTTCAAAAAATTCAAAAAAAATCCGGTACCGACTCTAAAACAGCCGGCGGCAAGGTCATTTCTGCGGGTAAGGCAGCCGCCAATACACTCTTAAGGGAGGGGCACGAATCCCTCGACCGGGCGCCTCGGTTCCGGTTTGATTGTCGGCCACGCGGCGTAAACTCTGTGAAATGACTGACGAACAACAGGACGAACAGTTCTATCGCGATACGGAAGGTGTCGCCTTTCCGAAACTGAACGATCACCAGCTTTCTCTGCTTGAGCCATTGGGCGAACGACGCCTCGTGGAGCGCGGTGATCTGGTTTATAAGGCTGGACAGCGCGATCTCGGATTGACCATTCTCTTGCGCGGCG
>QHQO01000177.1 GCA_003221195.1 Verrucomicrobiota bacterium | reverse complement strand
TCCGCCGGCCCCATAAGGATCGGACATTTTTGCCGACTGGGGTTGGGAGGTGGAGCGTCTCTTCGGGCAGTCCGCGCGGTGGTGATTAGTTAGGCAAGCAAGGATCGGCCGCTTCTGTTATGATGTGGTAGCGTTTCTTCAGGCAGGTTCTTGGGACTCTTTTGCTGGTCCATGATCATGATGGGAAGTCGCGCTTTGAACTTGCACCCGAGCGCTCCATTCACGCCAAACGGGCGTAATGTTCTTTGCTCATGCCGCCAATCGCATTGGTCGGGAGTCATCCGGGTAAGTCTTCTTTCCAAGCAGCCATTGGTTGGCTTGCCTTTGCTCTTTTCACCCTGGCTTGCTACCCAGAAGAGTAGTCTGTTTTTAGCGCAAATTTCTCTGGCTCAAAGCGCTTCTGCCGCAGCCACATTAGCCACATGCTTTCCAAAATCTTGCGCTGGGTGTTGAGCCGGGCGTGCCGCACACTGCCGGTGCGCTGCCGGCTTTGGTGGTAAAAGGCTTTGATAGCGTTAGGCCCGGTGGTGGACTTGCAGGCGGTGCGCCAGGCGTGATAGGAGAGATTTTTCAGTTCCCGGTTGCCGCGCCGGTCCAGCCGCTGGTAGCCTAAGGGTTTATTGTCGCTGGTGCGATCGGTGATCCCCAGCCCGCTGTATTTCCAGAGCTGATGCTTGGTTTTGAAGCGGCCGGGTTCTTCGATGATGGCGCTAAACACATGCGCCGCTATCGGACCTACTCCCGGGATGCGCTCAAACTCACCCACTTCCCAAAACGCTTTTCCCACCCGCTCCACTTCCTTGAGTGTTTCTTTCCACTGCGCGACCGCGTGATCATGCTGAGCGTAAAGGCGCAGGATCATCCGGCGCTCTTCTTCTCCAGGCAGTTGTGGGAGATACTGCTGGCGCCACGTTTTGGAAAAAACTTTTAGTCCGTGAAGCTTGAGCACCCCCCATTGTCGATAGCGCGCTTTAATGAGCGCTTTGAGCTGGCGCTGAGCATCGCGCCAGTTCAAGAGCTCGTAAACCAGCGCACGATAAATCTCCCGTGTGCGATCGGTTCCCATCCACACTTCTTTGAGCTTGCCCAGGCGCAGAAGCAAACACATCCCTTCCACATCGGCCTCATCGCTCTTGGTAGGGTTGGAGTTGATCAGCCGGTTGTGCCGCGGTTCACAAATGATCAACCGCTCCACCAACGGACGCACGATCGCGCTGGCCCAACGGGTGAGCGCTCCCGCTTCCATGGTCAAAAAAAGCGGGCGCCTGGCTTGCCGCAGTCGAGCGACCTGGGCGCGAAGTGTCTCTGCCTCGGTGGCAAAACGCATCCACGCACCCGTTTTGCCTCCATGATCCATGCTGCCCAGCACGCTGTGGCGGCTGTGCAGATCCAACGCTGCGTAAACTGGACTCTTCTTCTTCATCGGGATTGATTTGTAGTAGCTCGCCTCCAGGCGCTTCATAAGCCTTATCTTTGGATCTTCTGCTGTATCAGTCGCTCGTATCCGTACGCCAGATTGCAACTGCTCCGGTTGCGGCTTTGCTGTATCGCGCACAAATTAGTCCCGAACAGCAAGGGGCAATCAATGAAGAATGAGGAAGGAGATCAAACTGCAGCGACGAAAACGGCTATGGCAGAAGCGAAGGTCGCCAATTAACCGCATAGGATTGTTTGCTGCTCTACCGATCAGGGCAGGCACGCCGATCATCGAGTTCAAAGGCCGCGTTATCCCGTGGGAAGAAGGCGCAATCATGTTACTGTGCGGCGCGAACCATATTATCAAGTTCGATGCCAATCACGATATGGATGCCCGACCGCAATGGAGCCCGGCAGGCCACGTCAACCATGGTTGTTATCCCAATTGCGCCACCAAAAAGAAGCGCGGTGGCCTCTGGTTAACCAGTATACGGCCAATCGAACAGGGCGAAGAGCTCTTAATCGACTACGGCTTCGATCTGGGCGAAGAATTTGAGCCGTGCAGGTGCGGGCATCCTCGTTGTCGTGGGTTGATGCTCAGAAGAAAAGACTGGCCGAGACTGCGCAAACTAATGTCTAAGGTTTTATGAAGGTGCTCTTTAAACGCTCGAGAGATGATCCATCTTCGTCTTGCTACGGCGCGACATGTAGTTGAGAGTCAAATTAAGCTCGTTAGGCCGGCAGCGGAAATGCGATGAAACGCACATGGACAATCATCGGCGTAAGCGACGTTCCCGGCAGCTTCAAATGGTACCAGTCGCTCTTCGGCCAGCCCGAGACGTCTCCTTGCCATGACGACTTTGGTCAGATCCTGGACACGGATGGGACCGTGTTGCTCTGCCTCCATCAGTGGGGGCGTGCACGGGCATCCCTCCTTGATGAGCCCGGACGAGGCGTCACCTGGCAATGGGCTCCTCCTGTTCTTCCGCGTCGACGATTTCAACATGGCATTGAACAGGGCCCGCGCGCTTGTCACCCCGGCTCGAAGAGGAGCCCCACGTGAACCCGAACACTCAAACAAGGGAGTTCTCACTCTGGGATCCGGACGGATACTACGTCACGATCAGCGCAGCGCCAGAATCAACCTAACACAACCACATGCCTACAAAGCCAATTCCTGAAGGATTCCACGCCATTACACCATACCTATTCGCGCACGGCGCATCGCGATTGATCGAGTTCATTTCCGCAGCACTCGAGGGAAAGTTGATCTTCCAGCAAACGCGGCCAGATGGCGCAATCATGCACGCCACGATGCAAATTGGAGACTCGATGCTCATGCTCGCCGACCCGACTCCAGAGTTCGGGCCGATGCCCACCTCAATTTACCTATACGTAGCGGATTGCGATGCCGTCTATCAATACGCGCTCAGCGCCGGCGGAGTTTCTGTCTTTCCGATGATGACGTTGCCCTCAGGTGAACGGTATGGCGGCATCAAAGACCCCTGCGGCAACATTTGGTGGGTTGCCACCCACGTCGAGGACGTTCCACCCGACGAGCAGGAACGGCGCTGGAAAGAATTTAAAATGCCATGACTCGCGGTGAATGCTAAGAAGGCCTAACGAATCGGTGAGCCAACGGCCCCATTGCGGAATAAGTTGACTCATTCGCTCCCGCTCTTTCGGCTTTCGCCTTTCCCATCTATGTCGCGGGTTCCCAGCTCGCTCCATTTTCGTTAGGCCAGGGTAAATGGCGCGGTTTCGTCGATAAATAGATTTACAAACCAATCATGAAGGCCCAAGAAGAAAAAAGAAATTGTAGCCAGATACAAGGTCACTTTATTTCGGACCATCAATAAATGACCAAAATGAATCCTAAACCGGCTCGAGAAGAATCAGAGCCCAGAGTGCCAACGGATCTTGGCAAAGCCCTCGCGGCTACCCCGACGGCGAAGGTTCAGTGGAACGATCTCACGCCCATCGCGCGCAGGGACTTTATTAGCTGGATAGACTCAGCCAAACAACCGGAGACGCGTAGATGCCGGATCGAGAGAGCCTGCTCGATGCTTGCGGCCGGAAAGCGACGCCCTTGCTGTTATTCAATAGTGTCATTCGATCTTCACAAGGCCCTGGCGGCTACCCCGATGGCGAAGGCTCAGTGGAGCGATCTGACGCCGACCGAGCGCAGGGACTTTATTACTTGGATGGGACTCAGCCAAAGACCCGGAGGCACATAAACGCCGGATCGAGAAAGCCTGTATGATGCTTGCGGCCGGAAAGCGGCGCCCCTAATGTTTTTCAACGAATGAATCCCAAGGTTGATGAATATTTAAGAAAAGCCAAAAAGTGGCAGAAAGAAATGGAGAAATTGAGAATGATCATTCTCGATTGTGGGTTGACCGAAGAATTGAAGTGGGGTTGTCCTTGTTACACCTTTCAGAAAAGTAACATCGTTTTAATACACGGATTTAAAGAATACTGTGCGCTTCTGTTTTTCAAAGGCGCCTTGTTGAAGGATCCCAAAGGTATTCTGATTCAACAAACGGAGAACGTGCAGGCGGCGCGCCAGATTCGGTTCACCAATGTTCGCGAAATACTCCGAATGGCGCCCATCCTGAAAGCCTATATTTATGAAGCCAAGGAAAAAGCGGATTTGAAGGTGAGTTATAAAAAGACTTCAGATTTCAAAATTCCTGAAGAATTTCAAAATAAATTAGATGAACTCCCTTCCTTGAAAACTGCTTTTGATGCATTAACGCCGGGACGGCAAAGAGCATACCTTTTCTATTTTTCTCAACCCAAACAATCCAAAACTCGGGAGTCAAGGGTTGAAAAATGCATGCAGCCAATTCTCAATGGAAAGGGATTAAATGATTAGTGATCCCTTCTTATAATTGTTCTTTCGGGAATTTGGATGTGGAAAGTCGATGTCAATCGACGACCTATTTCGAGAACATCGGCCTAACCACGACGCCGCAGTGAACCGCACACAAGTTCTGTCATTTACGGTTATGGAAAGCCTTACCCAACATTGTGTGTTAAACGCCGACCCCCCGTGAAGTGAGATTTTGAAATGATTAAAACATGCAGATCATATTTAACACCCGGGCTCGGTAGCCGTAGCTCAGCTTGTTCTCGTTAGGCGCATGAACTCCGTTCCTCAGCGGCGTGGCAGGACGAGCTTGGTCGTGATGATCGTCGACGGATTGCTGACAGTTGCTCCCGTTTTCGGCCCCCTCGGGAAGACCTTGCATTATTTAGCCGACTTCATCGCTGAACGGCCACAGCCGATGCGAGCGCCGGATATCTCTTTTTCGCCGAGCTGCTGGCTCTGATTGTTTGTCCTGTCGGACTGCTCATCTTTGCCATATCGCTGGTCTTTTTTATCCGAAGTGGCAGGCCGGCCGCGCCCCGCGGTGACAACGACGTCCGCATCTAACCATTCGATGAAGTCAACTTCGAAGCTTTTGATTCGTTCGATTCGCGCTCTCGTACCCTCGCCCCTCGGGTTTTGTGATGTATGTCGCGGCGCCCCCGCTCGCTCCATTCGCGAGCAGGCTGGGCGGTGACCGTACAACTTGACTCATTCACTGTCGCTCAGCAGAAATTTGTGCTGCGTTGCGAGACGCGCTACAGGATCCTCGGTAAGGCTTAACCAATCGCTGGAACCGACCCAGCACTTTGTTGTAAGCTTTCGATTCATGCGCATATCAATTCTCAAAGTGCTGAGTGGTTCAGCGGCTTCTGGTTGGGTATCTTCCTGCTGTAGAAAACAAGCTGACCAGTGATCGGATGGCTGCTCAAACCGCTAGGGAAAATATTGATCCTACTTCCGGTTCAGACCAGGAGGATGGGCTGATATGGGGCTATCATTTTGTCCCCAACCAGCCAGCGCGGCAAATCACTTCGCAGGCGGCGGTTGAGTTTTTGACCGCGGAGGGTCCGGACCTACCGGGTGAATTCCTCTGGTTGCATTTTTCGCTTTCCCATGCCGCTTCTGAGCCCTGGCTACGGAGGTATGTGACCTTGCCCGATGCCTTTTACGAATCGTTGCATGGAGCTGTAGGCTCCACTCGTCTGAAGCAGGACGCAGATTCACTGCTGGCGCATATCCATGACGTGCTCTTTGATTTCACATTTGAGGCCTCGGCGGTTGCGACGACCAGTCTATGCATAACATCGCGCTTGTTGGTAAGCGCGCACATCCGGCCATTGCGCTCGGTTGACAAACTCCGGGCGGCGGTGCAAGCGGGCCAAGTCTTTCGCTCGCCGATTGAACTTCTGTCGCACTTGTTGCAAGATCAGGCCAGTGTGCTGGTTGACATTGTGCGGAGGTTCACCACCCGAGTGGACCCAATGGAAGACCAGCTGCTTGCTAAGCGCATTTCCGTCAGTCGCAGCGAACTAGGTTCTCTGCGGCGGATGTTGGTTCGCCTCCAACGGCTTCTGGCCCCAGAACCAACTGCGTTCTTTCGCCTTCTTGATCGGCCTCCTGGTTGGATTACAGAAGAACAGCTTCAGAACCTGCAACAGGCCGCAGAGAAGTTCTCCACCGCCATCAGCGATACAGCGGCCTTGGTTGAGCGCGTCAAACAGCTTCAGGAAGAATTGGCCGCCATTGTCAACGAACAGACCAATCGCACGCTGTTTGTGTTAACGTTAGTAACTGTGTTGGCCTTGCCGATCAACCTGGTGGCGGGCTTGTTTGGCATGAATGTAGGTGGTATTCCTCTGGCTCAACACCCGTTCGGTTTCTTTTTGGTCGTGGCTCCCCTGCTGGTTTTGACAGGGTTTCTAGCGTATTGGGTATTGGCGAGACGCCGTGATTAGAGTTTTCTCGTTAGATGGCATGAGAGCGTTTCTGGCAATCATGGCGATAGTGTTATTCGCCAATTCCGCAGTCTGTGCGGACGCTGACAGCAAACGACTAGATGAGGAGTCCTTGCGTGGATACATGGCTGGAGAGTATGACCTGATCGGGCGCAAGGCTGATTCAACTGCGACTTACAGCGGGCATGTGACTCTTCAAGACGTCAACGGAGTTCTGCAAGTCACACGAATGATAGAAGGCAAGGCCGACAAATGCGTTGCGCGATTCGATACGGTAGCAGGCGACGATAAGATCCCAGTGCTGCGAATCCATTTTCATTTCGATGGCAAGGAATATGATCCCACCTACCGCTGGCAGTCTGACCCCGACAATTACCCCCGATTTACCGGTTACGTTTATCTCCCAGGCACCAAGTCGCCCGGACTCGAAGCGCTTTTTCCAATCCACCGATGACCCCATGTTTTCGGATTGGGAGAAGATGGTTCCAGGTTTTCGAACTGAGTTTTTCGATGTGAGTCGCTGGTGACTATGAAGCCTGGTTCGACGATGCGGGTAGTCCGGCCGACTGATAACCTGGCCGCGATCGCCAGGATGTACGTGAAGGGCCTCGGCTTGGACGTGCTCGCCGAGTTTGAAGATCACCACGGCTTTGACGGCGTTATTCTGGGTCATCCGAAGCAGCCTTATCACATCGAGTTCGCCTCTCAAAGGGGACATGAAGTCGGGAAAGCTCCAACGCGGGATCACTTGTTGGTCTTCTACATTCCCGACAAGGAGGATTGGGAAGCAGCCTGTGAGCAAATGATATCAGCCGGGTTTCGCGAGATGTCATCATACAACCCGTACTGGGACCTGCAGGGCAGGACGTTCGAAGATATCGATGGCTATCGCGTGGCGTTACAGAATGCGGCGTGGACTAAATGAGGGGCGCTCTGTAGATCGCCGGCGGCGGAGTAGAGACCGCCGCTCCTTGGTCCCGCCAGGAACCTTCGTCTGCCTTGTTTGGCGGGCCTCGCAGGCAGGATTGACTGAGCGACTGACAATTATTTCGGCGAACGCGAATCGGCGTGCGTTTTGACGTCGCGTCTTTGCTTGTCCACAACGCGGCGCAGTTCCCGCTCCATCGTTTTGAACGCGTCGTGGATCACCTTGTTGAGCGGCTGGTGCGAGCCATTGTCCATCTGTCTTTCGTCAGCAACCAGCTCGTGGCCCCGCGACACGGTCACATCGATCCGGCATCGGTAAGGATTTCCTTTTTGATGTGTGTGATTGGTTTGTTCGATGGCCACATCGCAGCGATTGATGTGGTCGCAAAATTTCTCGAGTCGCGCTGCATAATCCAAAACGAGATTGTCGATCTGGTCAGATTTTTCCAGACCCCGATACGAGATCTTAACAGGCAGTTGCATGATTAATTAGATACTAATGCGCTCTCTCGCGTTGAGAGAATAAAAAATTCCGAGGCTGGATTCTGGATACTTGATGCTCGATGAGGAAAACGGCGCTGTTTCCATCCAGTACCAGCATCCAGTATCCAGTATCAGCCATCACATTTGTTGCAACGAACGAAACCGCGAAACGAGTTTCGCCGGTTCCACTTTCACCAAATCCGATTTCACATGTTCTACGATTCGGTCGCGCACCTCCGGAGGCAGAAGATCGACAATCGCCCCGTGAATTTCGGCCGGCGCGGCAAACGCCCAGCCTTCCTTTCCATTGGAGGAAACAATTTTCGTAATTTGATCGGCGAGCTCTTTATGAATGCGACGGTCCATTTCTGTTGCCAATCGCGTCCGTTCAGCAATGGAGCCCGCGCCACGATGAGCACCCGCGCCGTTAGTCACCGGAAAGCGTCCAGCCAGGTCGCTCAGTTTATCGACCAACCTTCCGTGTGCGTCGGTAATGTTGAATGCCTGCACTAATTGCAGGCTTGGTCCGCGCGTCGGCGTCTCGTTCACCCGATATGCTTTTAACTCGCCTCGATCAGTGACGATAACAAAAGAACTTGGTGTCATGGCTAATCACGGACCAAAAAAATTGGTCGCGCATCAAACGTGCGTTCTTTATCTCTATAAACTAATTCGTTTCTGGCAACAAGATTGCGTTGCTGAATTTCTCGTGCCTGCAGCGGGTTATTTGCGGCGAGCCCGTTCTTCCTCTGCACTTAACGGTGGAAATTCGACGCGGCGTTTTTTCCAGGATTCCTCGCGCGCCTGCGCTTGCGTCCCGCTCACCAGTCGGAATAAAGAGCAAGCGCGACCGCCAAGATCGACATCGTCGCCGGAGGCGAATTTTCTTGGTTCAGCCAGGAACCCGTCGGGATCCATTGTGTCGAGAATCAATTGCCACTCAAGATGCTCCTGGCCAGGCAGAACAAATGGGATCGGTTCGTAATGCGCATTAATCAGCAACAGAAAGGTCTCGTCACGGATTGGTTCGCCTTCAAAACTGAGAACATCGCTGGTATCGCCACTCAGCAGCATCCCAATACAACGAACGAACGGCGACGCCCAGTCTTCGTCGCTCATTTCGCTCCCGCCGGGATTGAACCACATCACGTCGCGAATCTCCGAACCGCGTATTCGCCGACCCTGAAGAAACTTCGGCCTACAAAACACCGGATGTGCATTACGAAATCGGATCAGCTTTCGCGTGAACTCCAGAAACTGATTTTGCTTTTCGTCGCGCGTCCAATTGAACCAACTGATCTCGTTGTCCTGGCAATAGGCATTGTTATTGCCGTTCTGTGACCTTCCCCACTCGTCTCCGCCACAGAGCATCGGCACGCCCTGGGAAAGAAAAAGCGTGGTCAGAACATTCCGTCGCTGCCGTTCACGCAACGCGTTGATCTGTGGATCTTCTGTCGGACCTTCCGCGCCGCAATTCCACGACAGATTGTTATTGTCGCCGTCTTTGTTGGCATCGCCGTTCGCTTCGTTGTGCTTGTCGTTATAGCTGACCAGGTCGTTCAGCGTGAAACCATCGTGCGCGGTCACAAAGTTAATGCTGGCGTAAGGGCGTCGCCCGTTATGCAGGTATAGATCGGGGCTGCCTGTGAGCCGGTAACCCATCTCGCCGATTCGGCCTTCATCGCCTTTCCAAAAACTGCGGACCGAGTCGCGGTATTTCCCGTTCCATTCCGACCATGGCGGAGGAAAATTCCCAACCTGATAGCCGCCGTCTCCAACGTCCCACGGTTCCGCGATAAGTTTTACGTTCGAAAGAATCGGATCCTGCTGGATGACTTGGAGGAAAGGATGCAGCATGTTTACGCCCTCGTGATTACGCATCAGCGTGGTGGCGAGATCGAAACGAAATCCGTCGACGTGCATTTCCACGACCCAGTAACGGAGGCTGTCCATCACCAGCTGCAGCACGCGCGGATGGAGTAGATTAAACGTGTTACCAGTGCCAGTGAAATCCAAGTAGAAACTCGGCTTCTCCGGATGCAACCTGTAGTAGGCTGGGTTGTCGATTCCGCGAAAGCACAGCGTGGGGCCAAGCTGATTTCCTTCGGCAGTATGATTATAAACCACGTCGAGAATGACTTCGATTCCGGCAGCGTGGAGACTGCGCACCATGGATTTGAACTCAGAGACCTGTTCGCCCATTTGCCCGCTGCTGGAGTACTGCCCGTGCGGCGCAAAAAAACCGATCGTATTGTAACCCCAGTAATTCGTTAGGCTGCGATCGATCAGGACCTTGTCGTCGATGTGCGCGTGCACTGGCAACAGTTCGATCGCTGTCACGCCGAGTTTTTTGAAATAATCAATTGCCCGCGGGCTACCCAGCCCCGCATAACTGCCGCGCAAATTCTCCGGCACGTCGGGCCAAAGTTTACTGAAGCCTTTCACATGCAGTTCATAGATCACAGAACTGTGCAGCGGGGTACCGGGACTTTTGTCGCCTTGCCAGTCGAATCCGGTGTTGATGACGACCGACTTGGGCACTCCCCACGCATCATCACGGAAATCCTGAGTCAAATCTTCCTTCACGTCTCCGATGACATAGCCGAACATCTCATCCGCCCAGCTCAACTCTCCGGCGATAGCCTTCGCGTAAGGGTCGAGCAGAAGTTTCGAACTGTTGAAGCGCAACCCGCGTTCCGGATCGTACGGGCCAGAAACCCGGAAACCGTACAATTGTCCAGGACGCATATCCGGCAAAAAAACGTGCCAAACCTGATCGGTGCGTTCGTGGACAGGAATACGAATGTTTTCTTCTGTAGCCTCGATGCTGTCGAACAAGCAAAGCTCAACACCGGTGGCGTGCTCGGAAAAGATGGCAAAGTTGACGCCGTTCCCCGTCCAGGTCGCGCCAAGCGGATAGGGGTAGCCGAGAAAAGTCTGTACGGAAGTCATAAACGCGCCGCGCATTTATCCGGCATCGAGTCCACATTGGCAATCATCAACTCGGCACGCACGCGACATTCTCACTCGTATTGCATTTGTGGCGAGCGTACTAAGATCACTGATGTGATTGGCAAAATCATTGTGGCATCGGCGGCATTGCTCGCAGTCTGTGCCTTGGCACTGTACTTCTACGCACATCACAATTGGCATCCGCTGGCGGCGGGGACAGCAATCAATCGGATCGTCGTGGAAAAATCGGCGAAGAAATTATCGATCTTTCACGACGGCAATCACATCAAGACTTATCGCATCGCGCTAGGCCGGAATCCCGTGGGCGCGAAGCAGGAAGAAGGCGACATGAAAACACCGGAAGGCATCTACCAGATTGATAGCCGAAATGCGCAAAGCAGTTTTCATCTCGCGCTGCACATTTCTTATCCGTCAGATGAGGACAACAAGCGTGCGGCCGCGCGCGGCGTCTCAGCAGGTTTTGACATCATGATTCACGGAATTCAAAACGGACGCGGCTGGATCGGCGCCTTTCATCGTTGGAAGGATTGGACTGCGGGTTGCATCGCACTCACCGACGAAGAGATCCAAGAGCTTTGGCGCGTGACGCCGGATGGGACGACGGTGGAGATTCGCCCGTAAGGGTGTAACGCGCCCTCGGCGGCGCGCCCTACCAAGTTGCCATCACGCCCGTGACATAGGTGCGCAACTAGCACTGATCTGCGCAGGCTACAAATCCTTCAGGGCACGCTTCGCTTTTTCCACATCCGACGGCCGCAGAACGATCAGACCTTTTTCCACCTCACGCCCGCCGGCGAGATATGCGTATTCGATATTCACTTCGATTTCAGCAAGACGCTCGGCGATTTTCGCCAGCACGCCGGGCTGGCTCGCGGTTTCGATCATCAACACTTCGGTCTCTAGCGCGAGAGTGCCCGCCTCGCCCAGAAGCATGAGCGCCTTGGTTGGATCGCTTACTACCATGCGCACCACTGTGTGATCGACTGTGTCTGATGTGGCCAGTGCGTGGATATTAATTTCTGCTTTAGCCAGCGCTTCACACACGCGCGCAAGCGCGCCGGGACGATTTGCAAGAAAGACTGCAAGCTGCGTGGCCGTTTCAATCGAGAGCGATGCGTTCATGCAACTTTCAACGTGATGCCGGGAATGGCTTCTGACAACTCAGGAAAATCTGAAGACGTGATTCTGCTCTCATCCTAAGCCCCTGCGAATTTTCCAACTGCGACCAGCGTATCGCACCAACTCGCTCGCCAATTATGGACTCTAATGCCGCTTCGAAAGAATTCGCTACTCCTGATAATTTCCGGATTGTCGATCTGGAGATGACTACGGTTGCTGAATCTCGTCCCGTGAAGTCGCGATCTCCGCGGCGAACTATCGGGTTCGTCACGGCATCTTCCATCGTTATCGCCAACATCATTGGCACAGGCATCTTCACCAGTCTTGGATTTCAACTGGCCGATATTCAGTCGGGATTCCCTCTGCTCATGCTTTGGATCATTGGCGGAATCACCGCGCTTTGCGGCGCACTCTGTTATGGCGAGCTCAGCGCCGCGCTCCCGCGTTCCGGAGGTGAATACCATTTTCTATCGCAGGTCTATCATCCCGCGCTCGGATTCATGGCGGGATTTGTTTCCGCTACTGTTGGATTTGCTGCGCCAATCGCACTCGCCGCAATGGCGTTCGGGAAATATTTCGTCGGCGTTTTCGGCGTCGGCTCGCCGGTGCTTCTTTCATTTGTGGTTGTTTGGGTGGTAACGCTTTTTCATCTTCGGAATCTTCAGATTGGCAGCG
Source organism: Verrucomicrobiota bacterium (assembly GCA_003221195.1). Lineage (GTDB taxonomy): Bacteria > Verrucomicrobiota > Verrucomicrobiia > Chthoniobacterales > UBA10450 > Udaeobacter. The sequence goes on along the minus strand of QHQO01000177.1, from coordinate 3,005 downwards.
CGTTTCAGAATCTCTGGACGATCGTGAAACTGCTCTTGATTGGTGCGCTCATTGCAGCTGGATTTTTGATAGAGCCAAAACAAGAAATTACTTTTCTGCCGCAAAGCGGCGATACAGGGTGGATTTTCAGCGGCGCGTTCGCGGTCGCGCTAGTCTACGTCATGTATTCGTATTCTGGCTGGAACGCATCGAGCTACATCATTGGCGAAGTGAAGAAACCAGAGAAGAACGTCCCGCGCTCGCTGCTCGCTGGAACACTGATTGTCATCGTGGCTTACGTTCTTCTAAACGCGATTTTTCTCGCGACCACACCGCAAGACGAAATGCGGGGTCAACTCGAAGTAGGGCTGATCGCAGGTAAACATATTTTTGGGACGAACGGCGGGCGGGTTGCCGGCGCGGTAATTTGTCTCGGCTTGGTTTCCGCAATTAGTTCAATGACTTGGATCGGGCCACGTGTCAGCATGTCGATGGGCGAGGATCATTGGTTGCTGCGACTCTTTGGGCGCAAGAATCTTCACGGGATTCCCACAAACGCCATTGTGCTGCAGTTGCTCATCATTAATGTGCTCTTGCTCACACGCAGCTTTGAAAGCGTGGTGCAATACACTCAATTTAGCTTGTTGCTCTGTTCGCTGTTCACTGTGGTCGGCGTGATCGTGTTGCGCGCTACGCGCCCGGAAATCGCCCGGCCTTACCGAGTGTGGGCTTATCCGATACCTCCGATTATCTTCGCTGTCATCACACTTTGGATGATGTTTTACCTCTTACGCTGGAAAACCGTGGAATCGCTCGCAGGACTGGCGACCGCACTCGTTGGTCTGCTGCTGTACTTTTGCGCACGAAACCGCCCAAAAAGACATCGCTCTGCATGAAAACGCAAGGCTTGAAGAGGAACGAACATTTCCAGTTTGCCGAGGGAATCGAAAGCTGCGTAGTGGGGCACACACTCCACGACGCAAGCGCGAACGGAACGCGGAAATTGCGGACACGTTTTGGAGTGACGCGGGACTGCGTATGTTTGTTCCTGGCGATAATCTTTGCAATTGTGCTCAACGTTTCGGCACAAGAGAATCCTCAGGTCGCGCCACGCGCCATTCCTGTGGCTCCAACAACCGCCGGGCCCAATGATATTGCACGTTTTCTTGCCGGCATGCCTGTTCCGGAGAATTCTCCGCTCGCACCGCTCACACGAGATCAGGCATGGCAAGCGCATTCCGCTTTTTTCGAAGGCGAGTTCACCAAGCTCTACCAGCGTCAGCTCCAAAAGCTGCACGCATGGACAGCCACTAATCTTCCCGAGGTCACGCAGCTGGTTCCGGTCGCATTTTATATGTTCAGCGGCCCGGACTTTTTGTACGTCGATCAATTTTTTCCCAACGCCTCGGTGTACGTGCTTTGCGGGAAAGAATCAATGGGGCCACCACCTGATCCGTTGCGCATCCCGAATCTCTCCGGCGCGCTGGGAAATCTGGAGAATGCAATGAAGTCCTCGCTCAGCACGACGTACTTCATTACCAAAGACATGAAAGTCGATCTGCAACAACAGAACCTCAACGGTGTGTTGCCGATTCTCTACGTCTTCATCGTACGCGCCGATAAGTCGATTACGAACGTGACCTTCGGCGGGCTCAACAGTAACGGTGCATTTGAAGAGGCCGCGCCGGGAAAGAAAGGCGGCATCCCCGGGGTGCGAATCCGCTACACCGATAATCAATCGGGCAATTCACAAACGCTCTATTATTTCACCACCGATATTTCCGATGGGGGAATCAAGTCCACGCCAGGTTTCATCAAATTTTGTGAGCGTCTCGGAAGCGGCTCAAGTTTTCTGAAATCGTCATCATATCTAATGTTCGAAAACGGCTTCGGCACGATCCGCAATTTCATTCTCGCGCACAGCAACAGAATTGTGCAGGACGACTCCGGAATTCCCCTGGCTTACGTCGAGCCAAACAAGTGGAACCTGCGTCTCTTCGGCGTTTATCTCGGCCCGATCGATCTCTTCAAACAACATTACCAGCCCAGACTTCAGGAGCTGTTTCAACAGAGCAATCCGCCGCCGCTCGACTTCGGTTTTGGTTATCGCTGGAATTACAAGGAAGCCAATTTGATTGTAGCGGATCGAAAGTGACCATAGCTGGGAAGCAGCGCTTTGGTAGGGCGCGACCGCCGGGCGCGCCGAAACGCAACCGACGGCCCAGCGGTCCGTCCCTACCATTCTTGCGCGTCGCTTCTAAAACCTGCGAAACCAGGAATAAGGAAAATCGTCTCCTGGGCAATCGGTTGGCCAACGCGGTGGATTCATTTCGCGGTGTGGCCGCACAGGAATCGTGCCCCTCTCGGTCTTACCGCAACGTTCTCGCAGGTAGCGGATCAGTTCCTCGCATGCGTCTAGCTGCGCGCGCGTCGGCTGGCCACGATTGAAATCGCCGACCAGACAAATCCCAAGCGAAATGTTGTTCAGATAATCACTGTGCACGTGCCCGCCGTTGATCTGGCGGCGCCAGCGCTCGCCCACTTCCACCTGACCGTTTCCTGTGGACGTTCCGTTCCCGATGACGAAATGATAGGCGAGACCATTCTGCATCCGGCGCACGTGCCGATGGTAATAATCAAAGACGCGCGCGTTGCCTTGCCGCGTGCCGCTGTTATGCACCACAATGAATTGCCAGCGACGCCGTTTCACTGGCGCGCGTCGGATCGCATCGATGACGGACCGCGTTAGATAACGATAGTTACTCGAACTGCGAGACCACGGCCAGAAACCTCGTCTTGGAGGAGGCGTCGGCGCAGGCTCGAGGCCTTGGTCCTCTTCCAGGCCGGATTTTTCGATCACGACCTGAGCGCGCTCGCCGCTTGGAGTAGCACGCGGAACTTTTGACTCGGCTGAGGGCGCTGGCGTCGGCGCCGCAGCATCGAGAGCTTTCGGTGCCGGCGTGGGGCGTTCTGCAGCGGTGGCACGCTCGTCCGCACGGGGTGGCGGCGTTTTTCCCGGTTTCGGT
>QHQO01000176.1 GCA_003221195.1 Verrucomicrobiota bacterium | reverse complement strand
CACGAGTAATTTCCCTGATTCATCCGGAAAACATTCCCTCGCGTCGTGTGGCCGAGAAAATTGGAATGACGCCGGAAAAGGAAATTACGTTTCGCGGCTTTCCGACGACTGTGTTTGCGTTGTCTCGGGAGAAATGGCAGGCGCCGAGTGGCGCTGGATGAACTCGCGCGCGAGTGCTCGATAGGCTTCGGCCGCTGCTCCAGCCGGCGCGTACTCCAGAATTGATTTCCCAAAGCTGGGCGCTTCGCTCAAGCGCACACTGCGCGGAATCACCGTTTGATAAACGCGCTCGCCGAAATGCTGACGCACCTCCGCAACCACCTGCTCGCTAAGGTTTGTCCGGGCGTCAAACATTGTCATAAGGATACCGCCAAGTTCGAGGCGATTGTTCGCGCCTGAATCGCGCACCTGCTCGATCAGTCGAACAATTTTGACCAGTCCTTCCAGGGCGAAATACTCACATTGTATTGGGGTTAAGAGTTCATCGGCGGCCGCGAGCGCGTTGGTCATCAGGATTCCAAGAGACGGTGGGCAATCCAGCAGTACAAAATCAAATGTGTCGTCTGCGTGAAGTGGCTGAAGCGTTTCCGCCAGACGCGTGAGATGATTCGGCATCCGCGCAATCTCGACCTCGGCACCCGCAAGATCGAGATCGGAAGGCACAATGAACAAGCCTTCGCGTTCGGTGGGAAAGATTCTTTCCGTAATGGAAGCGCCGCCAAGTAACGGCTCGTAAAGACTGGTCTGTTCTACTGCTTGCAACCCAAACGAGCTGGTAGCGTTCGCTTGTGGATCAAGATCGATAATCAAAATGCGATGGCCTATTTCAGCCAGTGCTGCGCCGAGATTTACGGCCGTAGTCGTTTTGCCTACGCCGCCTTTTTGATTAGCGATCGCGACGATCTTCATAAATCAGAATAGTCAATCTAATCGATCAGGACTGGAGCATTGTTTGCCGTGTTCGAAGCTGGCCAGATGATGTTGCCAGTCGCTGCAAACGGAAACTAAATTTTTCGGATTTCAGATTTGAAATTTCAGCAGTAGCGTTAAGAGCCTGTGAAAGCTCCTTCAGTATTAATCGAACCTGTCCCGACGGCGAAACCGTTGGAGCGTGAGGAACCCGTTGTCTTACGCAGCCAGGACGCACGCGGCGTAGTCACGCTGACGCTAAACCGGCCGCATGCGTTCAATGCCCTGTCGGAGACGATGCTTGCGAAATTACAGCGCGAATTCGAGGCAATAGCCACAGAAGAGTCAGTGCGGGTAGTCGTTCTCTCAGCGGAGGGCAAGGCATTCTGCGCCGGTCACGATCTCAAAGAGATGCGGGCAAAGCCATCGCTTCAGTACTACGAGGGGCTCTTCAATCAATGTTCCGAGATGATGCTTGGCATTCAGCGATTGGCTGTGCCGGTCATCGCTCGTATTCAAGGTATCGCCACTGCGGCAGGCTGCCAATTGGTGGCGATGTGCGATCTCGCCGTAGCGGCAAGCACTGCCAAGTTCGCGGTCAGCGGAGTTAACCTCGGTCTTTTTTGCTCGGCACCGGGCGTGGCGCTTTCGCGCAATCTTTTGCGTAAAGCGGCGTTCGAGATGCTCGTAACAGGCGAATTTATCAGCGCCGATGAAGCAAAAGTGCGCGGATTGATCAACCGCGTTGCGGAGCCGGCACAGCTCGACGCCGAAGTTGAGAAACTCGTTGCCGCAATCATCGCAAAGCCGCGTGTCGCTGTGGCGATAGGAAAGAAATTCTTTTACCGGCAAATCGAACTGGACATCGCGTCAGCCTATCAAGCGGCTGCACAGACCATGGCCTGCAACATGATGAATGAAGCTGCGCTCGAAGGCGTTCAGGCATTCATTGACAAGCGTCCGCCGCGCTGGAAACAAGAAGGAATCGGCGAAACGACGAATCGGCGCGACAGCGGACGGTAGCGGCGCTTTGTGACGACGGGTCCGCTTCAACGATTTAACAAACTTCGTGGTCTCCTTCACTCTTCAAGAACTGGCCAGCATGTCTGGCGGCGAATTGGCTGGCGATCCTAAGTTGAACATCACCGGAGCTGCATCGCTCGCAGAAGCAAGGAGCGGAGAGATCAGTTTTTTCGCTGATCGAAAATATATCGGATTGTTGCGCAAGACGCGGGCTTCAGCTGTTTTCGTTCCGCCCGATTTCGCCGAACCGCTGGCGCCGGCCCAGGTTCGCGTCCCAAATCCTACCAAAGCGTTCGAACAGGTTGTGATCAAATTCGCACCGAAACCGATCACCTTTGCTCCAGGCGTTCATCCGAGCGCGATTGTCGGCTCAACTGTTCGCTTTGGAGAGCGTGTATCAATCCAGCCTCACGCGGTCATCGAAGACGGTTCCCAAATTGGCGATGACACAATTATTGGCGCCGGAAGTTACATTGGACATGAAACCACAATCGGGTCCGCGTGCCTGATTTATCCGCTCGTGACCATTCGCGAGCGCAGCCGGATTGGTTCGCGAGTAATCATTCACAGCGGCGCAGTCATTGGTGCGGACGGTTTTGGTTTTGAAATGATCGATGGCCGGCAACAAAAGATTCAGCAACTCGGCGTCGTGCAGATTGACGATGATGTCGAGATCGGTGCAAACACGACGGTTGATCGCGCTCGGTTTGGCCGGACCTGGATTCAGCAGGGCGTGAAGGTCGACAATCTCGTTCAAATCGCGCACAACGTCGTCATTGGAAAAAATTCCGTGATCGTGGCGCAGACCGGCATATCAGGCAGCACGCGCGTCGGAGAGCGCGTCATGATGGGTGGCCAGGTTGGCATTGTGGGCCATATCGAAGTTGGCGACGGCGCAGCGATTGGCGCGCAAAGCGGCGTCTCTAAGAGCATTCCGGGCGGCGTCTGGTTCGGTTCCCCAGCAGTTCCGCTTGCAGAAGCCAAGCAACAGATCGCCTGGATCCACCGACTGGGAAAGCTCTTTGCACGAGTGAAAGAGATCGAGAAAAAATTAGGACTCTAAGCTCGACGCGTACTCAATAGAAGCGAGCGCAACCCTTCGGCGGAAATCCATTCTGCGCCGCACGCCTGGACCGTTTCTGCTTCCAAAGAATCGGAAGTGGCGACCATTAGCTCGAATCGTTTCGCGTATTTGCTTGCGAGTCGCTCGACGATAGCGTCGGCTGTCTGCCCTGTGCGGGAATAAAAGACTTGTACGTCAGCCGGGTCAGAAGTCGCTTCGATCCTTTTTCCTTTGCCATCAAAGACGACTACCACATGCACGCCCGTCCAATCTTGATAATCTCGCAGGCGCTTTGTCAGCGCTTCGCGGGCCAGCGAGGACCGCCGCGATTGGAGCTTGCGCAATTCGGGCCAGGCAAAAATAATGCTGTGCCCATCGACAATCAGATAGCGGGCTCGATTCGGCATTGCTACGTCTGTGCATGAAATCACTAACCCAGGTCGTCACCCAGCGATCGAGTCGAATTTACTCTTCCGCGTTGGATTCCTTCTTTGCCCGCTGCTTGCCTGACGCTGGTTGCATGGCGCTGACTCGCAGCGCTGCTTTCTTGCGCTCTAGATACGCCTTACGTCGCTTGCGTTTGCCTCGTACACGGTGCTGTTGTCCCACGGAATGTCTATCGGTTGAAACGACAGGAAACGCAATCTGATTAAACTCCGATTGTTTCACATTCCAGCATTCGACTCGAAATCAAGATTGCGTTTCTGCGTGATTCGTTTAAAAAAGCCTCACTCCTCACACTCTCCTATGACGCACCGGGAATCCGCGCTTTCCGCGGTCACACCGAAAGGCGTGGCCAGCCTTGCCATTTTGCTGCTCGTATTGGCAGCATTTTTCGGTTTCTTAAACAGCCAAAAAATGAAAACGCTTCGCGCGACGGTGGCGACTGCACAGGCCGCGCGCGATGCAGCAGAACGCGGGACCCGCGGGAAACTGAATCCGCCGGCCGGTGGTGCCGTGGAAGACCAGGGTAAAGTCGCGCAAGCGGAAAACAGAGCCGCAAAAGCCGAGGCAGAGCTCGCCCAAGTACAGAAAGAGAAGGCCGATTTGCAGACCAAATTAAACGAGAACCAGAAAGAGATAGCTTCTTTGCAGACGCCCGTGCAAGAAGCGGAAAAAAATCCAAATGCTTCGGCGGCTGACAACTCCGCGACAACGCCGGCCGCGGATTTGCAGTCGCAAATCGATGATCTTCGCCGTCAATTGGACAGCGCGGAAAAAGAAAAGTCTTTTCTCTCCGAAAAACTACAGGCCATCCAGGATCGCGCCGATCAGCCAAAGGAAGGAAAGAAACGCCGGGAAGCTGTCCGCGAGACTGCCCCCCGCCGAACAGGTTTGCGCGGGACGATCCTAGCAGTCAATCAGGCTTACAACTTCGTAGTATTGAATCTCGGCACTCGCCATGGAGTCGAGTCGAATGCGGAGATGCTTGTTCTGCGGGATGGAACGTTGGTTGGAAAAATTCGCATTTCTTCAGTTGAACCGGCGACCGCCATCGGCGATATCATCACCGGTAGTTTGGCGCGCGGCGCTCAAATTCAACCCGGAGACAACGTAATTTATGCTGGCACAAATCCGTAATCTTCGAACAATTGTCGTCCCTGTTCTGCTGTGTGCGTTCGTGGTAGGCATGTCCTCCTGCGCGACACAGAAGGAAACCGCCCTAGTCAGGGATCCGGACGATCGTCACGACTCACAGATCCCGTGGAACAAGCAAGAAAAATGGGAAACTCAAGGGCAGTTTGCCGGAATGACAGATAGGCGCTAGCAGCAGTGGCTGTAGCCGCCGGCGTTGACCGCGGCAGTGAGGAACTAAAGTGCCGTTTCGGGTTCATCAACCCCGGCTACAACGAAACCGATCATATCCAGAAACCGGCTGGAATGACTGCGTCTTTGGGTATCACGACAATGCCGTCGCGGATAAAGTAATTCTCTGCATCCAAGTTTGAGGGCTTACCCTCCGGCGTAATCACAACGCCATCTGCGATGCGAGCATTTTTGTCGATGATGGCGCGATCGATCACGCAATTGCGTCCAATGCCTATGGGCAAGTTTGACGAATCGGTCTGTTCTAATTCAAAATAATCCGCGCCCATCACGATGCTGTTCCGGATCGTCGCGCCGCTTTGAATAACACTGCGTATTCCCACCACACATCGTTCGAGATGCGCATCCGAGATGATACATCCATCCGAAATGATTGCCTGTCGCAAGGTGGCGCCATTGATTTTGCTTCCCGGCAAAAAGCGCGGATGCGTGTAAATCGGAGACTGGGGCTCAAAGAAACTGTACTCGGGCACTACATCTGTGAGATCCAGATTGGCCTCGTAGAAAGCGCGGATTGTTCCAATGTCTTCCCAATAACCCTCAAAAATAAATGCGCTGACATGCCGGTCTTTGATCGATTGCGGGATAATATGTTTTCCGAAATCGACCAGATCGTTCTGCAACGATTGGATGAGCACGTCGCGGTTGAAGACGTAAATTCCCATCGAAGCTTGGAACAACTCTTCATCGTCGTTCGAGCCGATAGCGCTGAGGAGCTCCCGGCTCATTTTCATTTCCTGTAAGACTGTTTGATCGGTTGGCTTCTCGACAAAACGCGTGATTCGGCGATCAACGCCACTCTGCATAATGCCGAACTCAGAAACCTGATGCAGCGCTACGGGTTTAGTAGCCAAAGTGATGTTTGCGCCAAGCCGGATGTGCTGATGCAGCAACGCACGAAAATCCATCCGGTAAAGCTGGTCGCCGCTTAGGACGAGGTAATAATCGAACGGGCGCTCGAGGAAATAGCGCATGTTTTGCCGAACAGCGTCAGCGGTTCCCTGATACCACTGCGAGCCGGTTGGCGTTTGTTGAGCGGCAAGAATGTCCACAAAGCTGCGCGAGAAATTGTCGAACTTGTAGCTGGCTTGAATATGACGATGCAACGACATGCTGTTGAACTGGGTCAGCACATAGATCGAACGCAGCCCGGAATTGAGACAATTGCTGATGGGAATGTCGACAATCCGATATTTCCCTCCAAGCGGCACAGCCGGTTTGGCGCGATCCTTCGTCAACGGGAACAAACGGCTGCCGGCACCACCGCCCATGATGATGGCAAGCGTTCGCTGGGTCGTGCCGGGCGGCAACGCCCCGAACGCTTCTACGATGGGATTTTTTGGAAGGGAGTCGCGCTGCGGCCGGTGTTGCATTGTTTACCAATCAATAACTCAGCGCTGCTTTTTTGCGGTAACTTTTTTGCTATCGAGCAGGCGAAGATCTTTGCCGCTATCTACAACACGGCCGGATGGCCATTGATCGCCCTCACCCCTCCCGTCTGCCTGAGAGGAAGAGGCGACCCGGTTTGCCGCGCCAATATTAGCGTGCTCCTCCGTCATTTTGACATTCGAGCTTCTTTCGTCATTCGTCATTCGTGCTTTGTCATTGCTTCCTGCTGCTGCTCGAGCGCTGCCCGGTCCAACGAATCTTGCGAGCGCGGATGCCCGCCATTACACTCGCAACATGTGTGGAATTGTTGGCTACGTTGGGCGCGCTCAAGCCGCGCCCATTTTGCTCGACGGACTGCGTCGCCTTGAATATCGAGGCTACGACTCAGCCGGCATCGCCATTATAGACGGCGGGCGCCTGGAAACGCGCAAATGCGCCGGACGCATCGCGGCGCTCTCAAAACTAATGCGGAAGCAACCGCTCTCAGGTTCGCTGGGAGTCAGTCACACGCGCTGGGCCACACACGGCAAAGTCACCGACCAAAACGCGCATCCGCACTTTGACGCCAGCGGCAAACTGGCACTGGTCCACAACGGCGTCATAGAAAATTATCAAACGCTCAAAGATGAGCTGATCCGAAGCGGTGATACAAAATTTCGCTCCGAAACCGACACCGAAGTGCTAGCGCATCTGATTGGGAAACTCTACGACGACTCATGCGCCAACACGGTGGATGTTCCCGAAAAGAAGGCGCGACTGCTTGCGGCTGTTCGCGCCGCGCTTCGCCAGGTGATCGGAACGTACGGTATTACTCTGGTCCACGCCGATGTGCCGGATTTTATGATCGGCGCAAGGCGGGGAAGCCCACTCGTGCTCGGAGTAGGCAAAGGTGAAAACTTTCTGGCCAGTGACGTCAGTGCCATCGTCGCTTACACCCGTGACGCTGTTTATTTAAACGATTTCGACATCGTCGCTGCGGGAAGTGACAAGTTCGAGATCACTTCGCTCGCGGGAGATAGCAGCGAACACCTAGTCAGCAAGGTTGAATTTACAGCCGAAGATATCGGCAAAGGGGATTATCCGCATTACATGCTCAAAGAAATCTTTGAGCAACCAGACACTGTACGGGACGCGATGCGTGGCCGTCTCAACCCGGAGGAATGCACGGCAAAGCTGGGCGGCTTGAACATGACGCCTCCCGAGCTTCGCGACGTCGGCCGTATCGTCCTTACAGGCTGTGGCACCGCGCTTCACGCCGGCATTGTCGGTGAATATTTGATCGAGCGACTTGCGAACATTCCAACCGAAGTCGAATACGCGAGTGAGTTTCGTCATCGTAATACACCGATGACTCCTGAGACGCTGGTCTTTGCAATCAGTCAGAGCGGCGAAACCGCGGATACACTCGGAGCCCTGCGCGAAAGCCGGCGCAAAGGCTTTCGCACTCTGGGAATTTGTAACAACGTCGCAAGCACGATTGCCCGCGAAAGCGATGGAGGAGTTTACATGCACGCCGGTCCGGAAATCGGCGTGGCCGCTACAAAATCTTTTACGTCGCAACTTGTCATTCTTACGCTCCTTGGGTTGCTCTTTGGCCGGATGCGAAATCTTTCCGCAACGGATGGGAGCCGGGTGATTGAAGCGCTCGAAGCGTTGCCCGGCCAGATGGAAACGGTTCTGGGTCTAAGCGACCAAATTAAGGCGGTCGCCAAAAAATATGCCAATTCAAACGGCATGCTTTTCTTTGGGCGACAATTCAACTTCCCCGTCGCGCTTGAAGGCGCGCTGAAGATGAAGGAGATCACGTATCTGTTTGCGGAAGGGCACCCAAGTGCTGAGCTCAAGCACGGCATCATAGCGCTAATTCGTCCTGATCTGCCCTCCGTATTTATCGCGCCCGACGATTCAGTTTTCTTCAAAAACCTGAATAACATGGAGCAGGTAAAAGCCCGCAAAGGACCGATCATTGCGGTAACTAGTGGAAACGGAGCCAAGCACCTCAAAGAAGTTGCCAACGAAATAATCGTGCTGCCGGAAGCGCCCGAGTACGTAATGCCAATCCTGTCTGTCGTCCCGCTTCAACTTCTCGCTTATCACCTGGCAGTTCAGCTGGGCCGCGATGTCGATAAACCACGCAATCTCGCTAAGAGCGTGACCGTGGAATAATCTCCATCTTGTTAGGACAGCGCGATGCCCGAATATCCGCTCTCGCTGGAAATTTAGCGGTTTTGCAGTAAACTGCGCGCGCTGTCTTTTCCTCCGGTGCAACACAACGAAGAGTACGTGCTCAAGGTCCTCGAAGAAGGTGGACTAATCACCCGTCCGCAGATCGACAGCGCGAGGTCAGTTTTGAACGGCGAACCCGGCATCGTGGATATTTTAATCGACGACGGAGTTGTCTCTGACGTGGAGGTCTCGCGCACGCTCGCAGCGCAAGCGCACATGGATTGGATCGACATCTCTTCCATGGTGATTCCGCCGCAAATCATCAATCAAATCCGAGGCGAAGACGCGCGCCGCTTCAAAGTGATCCCGGTCGCCTTCGGCGACACCGGTCTCGTAGTGGCGGTCGGTAATCCACTGGATATCGATACGATCGACAGCCTGAGTTTTCTCCTGCAACGCGAGCTGGAACTGGTATGCACCAGTCCCCAGAAAATTCGTGATGCACTGATCAAATACTACGGGACGGCGGACGAAGCAGCCGACGTCCTGCAGAAAAAAATCGGAGACGACATCGATCTCGGATTGGAAATTGGTGATGGCTCGGAAGCGACCGCAATCGATGAAGCCGACGCGCCAATTATCCGTCTTGTCTCCATGTTGCTGATCGAGGCGCACCGCGCTGGCGCAAGCGATATTCATCTCGAACCGCTGGACAAGAAGTTTCGCGTCCGTTTCAGGATCGATGGCGTTTTGCAGGAGATGCAAGCGCCACCAAAACGTTTGCAATCCGCAATCATCAGCCGGCTCAAGATTATGACCGGTTCAATGAGCATTGCAGAGAAACGCCTGCCACAGGACGGTCGCATTCAGGTAAAAATCAAAAAGAAGCCAATCGATCTTCGCGTCTCAACGATTCCTACCAATCATGGTGAGGGCGTAGTGATGCGCTTGCTGGATAAATCCAGTCTAAAGCTTGGCTTGCCGGAGCTTGGATTTTTCTCAGACGACCAGGAAACATTCGAACGCCTGATCAAACTGCCGGACGGCATTTTACTCGTCACCGGCCCTACCGGCTCCGGAAAGACAACCACTCTCTACGCCTGCCTCAATTACATTAACAAACCCGACCGCAAAATCATCACGGTCGAAGAGCCGGTCGAGTATCAAATGACCGGCATCAATCAGGTGCAGGTGAACAGTGAAATCGGGATGACTTTTCCGGCGGCCTTGCGCTCCATTCTGCGTCAGGCGCCGAACATCATCATGATTGGTGAAATTCGAGATCTCGAGACGGCGAGCATTGCTACCAACGCGAGTCTCACCGGTCACCTCGTCTTCAGTACGCTGCACACCAATGATGCGCCTTCTGCCGTGGCGCGCTTGGCCGATCTTGGTGTTCAACCGTTTCTGGTCGCTTCCTCCGTGCGAGCAATCATGGCGCAAAGGCTTATCCGCAGATTGTGCGCACACTGCAAACAACCAGGGGAACTCAGCGAGACCGAATTGCGCGCGCTGCAAATCGAGCCCGGCCAGCTCTCCGAGGCTCAAGTAATGAAGCCAGTAGGGTGCGAGCGATGCCGTCAAATTGGTTACAAGGGTCGAATCGGCATCTTCGAGATTTTTGTGATCAATGACGATGTGCGCCACATGATCAACAAACGCAGCTCGACGTTGTCGCTGCGGCAACGAGCGCGTGAACTCGGCATGCGCACGCTTCGCGAAGACGGGGTCCGCAAGGTGCTCGCCGGCCTTACCTCTGCGGAAGAAGTGATCTCCATCACAGTCGGCGACGTGAGCTAACAAACATGACGGAAAAGCAGTTAGCCGAATTTTTTATCGAGCAGCGCGTCGTCGAGCCTTCGCAAGCGGAAGACGTCCTGAGGGAAGTAGAACTGAACGGGAAAACCGTTGCTCAGGCGATGATCGATGGGGGCTTCATCGACGAGCACGGCTTTTATCAGACAATTGCCAACGGGCTCGGCACCGACTTGATCGATCTAGCCGAGCGCGATATCCCGCCGGAGATCTTGCGGCTCATTCCCAGCGGTCTGGCTCGGTTACACGGTGCTCTTCCGATTGAGATGAGCGGAACCACTTTGCGAGTCGCCCTCATTGATCCGTTCGATCTCACCGCTGCGGAGGATCTTCGCTTTGCGCTCGGTAAGGATATCCAAGTCGTCGTTTCGCCCACGGATCAAATCGAAGACCTGATCAAACAGCATTACGGCACCGATACGACGAGCATGGATGAAGTTCTCAAGCAACTCGGCCAGGCTGGCGAGCTTCTATCCGTCTCTACCGGACGCGAGGGAAACGGCGAAGCGGCAGTTGAAGCCGAAGCAAACGCAACTCCGATCATTCGCTTTGTCGATCTCATTCTTTACCAGGCGATCCAGGACCGCGCGAGCGACATTCATTTCGAGCCATTCGAAAATGAGTTCAAGATCCGCTATCGCGTCGATGGCGCGCTCTACGAAATGTCGCCACCGCCACGTCATCTTGCTCTGCCGGTCATCTCGCGGTTGAAAGTGATGGCAAATATGAACATCGCAGAAAGACGGTTGCCCCAGGATGGTCGCATTCAGAAGCATATCGCCGGGCGCAACGTCGATCTTCGAGTTTCAACATTACCAACTCAATTCGGGGAGAGCCTCGTGCTGCGGGTTCTTGATCGCAGCATCGTTAATCTGGACCTCGAAGCACTCGGAATGCCCGATTACATCTACAATTTTCTACTGGAGATGATCGAGCGTCCGAACGGCATCTTCATTGCGACCGGACCGACTGGCTCTGGAAAGACAACGACTCTTTACTCCTGCCTGCGTAAGGTCAATACGATTGATTCGAAGCTCCTGACTGCAGAAGAGCCGGTCGAATACGATCTGGAAGGGATCGTACAAGTGCCGGTAAACGATGCTATCGGCCTGACGTTTGCGCGTGTCTTGCGGTCGTTTCTGCGTCAGGACCCGGACCGCATCATGGTCGGCGAGACACGCGATCTCGAGACCGCACAAATTGCAATCCAAGCGTCTCTGACTGGGCACCTTGTTTTCACTACGCTCCATACAAACGATGCGCCCGGAGCCATCACGCGTTTGATCGACATGGGTGTTGAGCCGTTTCTAATCTCATCCACGCTCGAGGCAGTCCTCGGTCAGCGTTTACTACGCAGCATCTGCCGGCAGTGTCGCACGACTTACACACCGGGCGAGACGTTACTTGCTGAACTGGGAATCTCGCGGCAGGACATCGGGAACAAACAATTCTTTTATGGCAAAGGTTGTGACGCTTGTAACAACACCGGCTATAAAGGACGAAAGGGAATCTACGAGCTGTTGAGACTCACCGACCCGATTCGTGAGCTAATCAATGAACGCGCGCCAACGGTTACCTTGAAGCAAAAGGCTGTGGAGCTTGGAATGGTAACAATGCGTCAGGACGGCTTACGCAGCATCTTCGCTGGCGACACCACCGTCGAGGAAGTGCTGAGATACACGTGAAGGAAAATGACGAAACAAATTCGAATGGTGAAATCCGAAACTATGCGACGCGACCACTGTTCTTCGTCATTAATTCGTCATTCGACATTCGTGCTTCGTCATTTAAAAGGTTGGTCGAATCCCAGGCCTCGACACGACATCCCGAGTTAACTAAAATCGCTCCCCATGGCGCGTTATAACTACATAGCTCTCGATTCTCGGGGACAAGAAGCTACCGGGTTGGTCGAAGCCGCTTCGACGAATGACGCAATAGGCCGATTGCGTCAGGCTGGATATTTCCCAACGAGTGTCTACGAGGAGGCTGTAGCCCGCGCCGACGACAAAGCAGCCCGGCGCCGCACGGCGAAGATAGCGCGCGCGACGAAACCGCGCGCAAAGAGCGGAATTGTTCTTTTCCAGCGCACAAAGGTCAAGCCAAAAGTCCTGATGATTTTCACGCGTCAATTGGCGACGCTGATTGATTCTGGGCTGCCACTGCTGCGGAGCTTAACCGTCCTGGCGAAACAGGAACGGGATAAAGTTTTGCAGAATACCATCAACAAGCTCGCTGACTCGGTCCAGAGCGGTAATACATTTTCGGACGCGCTAGCGCTGCACCCGCGCATCTTTAACAATTTGTTCGTTAACATGGTCAGAGCCGGTGAAGTCGGCGGCGTGCTCGAGACGGTGCTCAACCGGCTTTCGGAATTTCAGGAGAAAGCCGCCAAGATTAAGAACAAGGTCGTCGCGGCGATGGTCTACCCGATCATTGTGATGACAATGGCAGTGGGCATTATGGCTTTTCTCCTTGTCTTCATTGTGCCGAAATTCGAAGCGATCTTTCACGACATGCTTGGCGATAAACCGCTACCAGCCGTCACCCAGTTTGTTATCGGAGCGAGTAGCCTCGTAAAGGATCATGGTCTTGTTCTGCTCGGAGCGGTCATCGTCGCCGTGACGGCTTACAAATTCATTGGCCGCACGCGAGGCGGGCGATTCGTGATTGACAGTTTCAAACTGCGTATGCCGCTCTTTGGCGATTTGAATCGCAAAACGGCAATCTCGCGGTTTGCGCGCACACTTGGAACGCTGGTCACGAGCGGTGTGCCGATTTTACAGGCATTGAATATCACCCGCGAAACTGCCGGCAACGCTGCAATTGCCGCCGCGATTTCACAAGTGCACGACAGTGTGAAAGAAGGCGAATCGATCGTTCAACCACTGGAGACCAGTCGCGCCTTTCCGCCAATGGTGATCAGCATGATCGATGTGGGCGAAGAAACCGGTAAACTTCCGGATATGCTTTTGAAGATTGCCGATGTGTATGACGATGAAGTCGATAACTCAGTTGCAGCCCTCACATCGATGCTCGAGCCCATCATGATCGTTTTTCTGGCGCTGATTGTCGGCACGATCGTGCTCGCTCTCTTTACACCGCTTATTAGCATCATCACCGGCTTGCAGCAGCAAACGTGATTGGCTTCGCCGAAATGACGAAGCTCGAATGACACAAAACCCCGTGATTCGTCACATCGTTAAACCGTTACATCGGATTTGCGATTCAACGATTCAACGATTTAACGATTTAACGCGGCGAAGCCATTCGTCATTTTCCCCTAAGAGCGCGTTTACTCTCATTGAACTAATCGTCGTAACCACTGTTATCATCATTCTGACCGGATTAGTTCTAAGCACGGTCGGCTACGTTCAGAAGAAAGGTGCCCGCGCCCGCGCCGAAACCGAAATCGCCGCCATGTCCGCAGCTCTCGAAAGTTACAAAGCGGACAACGGGATATATCCGCGTAACAGTGATACCGACAGTCTCAACGCTCAGACGTCTGGAAACCCAACTACCTATCAGGCAGCTAGTCTTTACCTCTACAATT
>QHQO01000175.1 GCA_003221195.1 Verrucomicrobiota bacterium | reverse complement strand
CGATCCTTGCTTGCCTAACTAATCACCACCGCGCGGACTGCCCGAAGAGACGCTCCACCTCCCAACCCCAGTCGGCAAAAATGTCCGATCCTTATGGGGCCGGCGGAGCTACACACTTTTTCCTTGATTAAGAACCTTCATCGATTGGTTAGATGCTTTTGTGTCGCATACACAACCGACCGACCAAAAGTGCTGCGAATAATGTGGGTGCGCCGATAAGTAAAACGGCTGGCACGAACAAATAAGCCAAGCTCGTACTGGGATAACGCCACGACCACTCGTCTGAACCCCCAAGACGCCACTCTAGCACTGCAAAAAACGCAATGCTCACGATAACGCTTGCGATGAGCTGCGCGACTATGCGCCCGCGAAAAATGAAACCGACGACGGCTCCGAGAATGGCAGATGCAGCTGCTAACCCGCAACCGAAGGCGAGCAAGTGCAGCCAGTCCGACGCCCTACCTGCGTCCATGCTTACGACTGACTCACCGGGCTTGGACATCTAACGTTTGAGTTCAGCGGCGGGCGGCAGTTGATTCATCGATTGGTTAGGCCTTGCTCGGATCACTGTTCATCGACGGCATTGTGAATTGTTTCCAGCGCCGTTCCTGCTCGTCGGGTGGCACATCTTCGACGTGGGTGGCCACCCACCAAATATTGGCCGCACGGGTCTTTGACGCCCCCATACCGTTCACCCGAAGGCAACGTCATGATGGGAAAAATCGAAACTCCGCCTGCGTTAAGCGCGGAATGATAAAGGCGTCGGAGTCGTGCACATAGAGATAGATTGAGGCAGGCATCCGTCCAAATGGTGGAGTGGCGTCGGCCAACATGAGCATCGAATCTCCGACTTGCATTGTCGCATGCATGATTGCGCCATCTGGCCGGGTTTCGCGGAACCTCAGCTCGCCGTCGAATGCCGCGGAGATGAACTCAATCACCCGCGAAGCGCCGTGGGCGAATAGGTAGAGAGTAATGGCGTGGAATCCGTCAGGAATTGATTTTATAGACATTTGATTGTGCAGGTTGATTCTCGGCGCAGAGCGGCATAGGCCTAACGAGACACAAGATCCGTGCCGGGTTAGCTGTGTTCTTTCCTGTATCGTTCCATTCTCAAATTGAAGTTTGTGATTTTCTCAGAGAGTTGGTTTTGAATCGCTCTTTTCTCGATCTGGCTGGTGCACGAACCCAAAGATTTTTTCAGGCCCTCAATCTGTTTCAGCAGTTCCATCTCTTCAGGAATAATGCCTGCGCTCTTCAGGATGGAGTAACTCATTCTTAAATGTTCAGGCGTGGCAAAATAGGCACGCAAATCAAGAGGCTTGCCTTTACCGGGAAGATTGTCGAATTCTCCTTTCGCGATCGCTTCCTTGATTTTTTCATCTGCGTTTCTGTGGCACGACATAAGGATTTGCGGTGGTCTGATTCATTGCGAATCGGATATATCACTTTGTCATTGCTGTGTGAAGAGCGAAACAGGCAGAATCGGGCCGCGTGAAGTACTGGGAAATCATCGCTGAAAATCTCAGCAAAGCCGGTTGGAGTTGGGGCTGCGTGGCAATTGTCGGATTGCAAAGGACGAACGATCTGGATTGTTGACGCGCATCGCGACAATGGACCGAGGTTTGTTGTACGATCAGAGGAAAAGCTCACGGCGTTTATGGAGCTTGAATCGGCGAGGCGTTAGCGCCTCAGCGTTGTTGCCGATCCTTTAGCAATCAGGGCGTCCGAAAAACCTTCCCCGTGAACGGATCTTTCACGGCTGTTCCGGGCGGAAACTGGCGGACATCGATATAACCTGACTCGGGCGCGAACGGGCTGATGACAAAACCCTGTTTTCCTGGAACCGGAATGGCGTACGGAACATCGGCTTTTCCGCGTTTTGCTTCTGGAGCGGCCGATGCTGCGCGCACATTGTCTTCGTCGGGCGGCCTAGAGCTCGGGCTAAGAGTTGGCTTGGCCGATGCTACATCTTTACTGCCCGGCTGCTTCGTGCTTTTAGTGCGCGCTTTTGATTTCTTTTGCGGATGAGCAATCGAATTCCCGATCGCCTTCAATAAGTCCATGAACGAGCCAGCCTCGGCGACATCGCCCATTCTTAGAAACCCAATGAGCGATAACAGGACGATCATTCTCGTCAGTCGCTGGTACAACCACTGATAATACTACGAAGCGATCTAGTCCACAAACTCGTAGCGCGCTGCGTGAGGAGGATGGTTCGTCGATCAGAGATGATCAGGAGTTGCAACAGTTCCTTCTAGATCATTTTTTCTATCCTTGTCCGGGTTAAATCGGCGGAACTCACGACTCTTTCAACTCGCCAGCTTGTTCATGCGTCTCAAGCACATTACCCCTTTATCGAAAACGCAATCGGCAGCGCCGGTCGTCGTGTGCGGTCCAACAACAGAGAAATTTTGCATTACTCGTGGTATGGGCCAGCGCGAAAATCGCCGCAAAAACGAATAAACCGTTAGGTGCGCTTGAGACACGGCTGGAATTGGGACTTAAAAAATCCATGATGGTCGGACGGAGCTGAGAGATGAATTTTGAGGAATTCCAAAACCAATCGCGACTTTATGTCATTGGCGCACTGGAGCCTGCAGAATTGGAGGAATTTGAGAGAGAGCGCAAAAAGTCCGGCAAAAGGGCGGAAGATTTCATCACACAATGTTATGTATTACGTGAAACATTCGCTCTTAGTTTGCGCCCGGAGAAAGCTTCCGCCTCAATCAAAGAACGGCTCACGTCGATGGTGCGAGAACGGAAACAAGTGACACATGCCCGAAATGCGGCAGATGTTCCTTTGATGACTGCTGCCACTAAATAACGCCGACAGGATCACGTTGTCAGCTTCATCGTAAACGCGAATCACAGCATCATGCGAGCGGCTGGAAAACCTAGTCAATTGCGTCTGCGAGTTCGCCGTACCAGAGAGCGCCGAATGGCAGCCGGTCGGAGATTAGATCGAAGCCCCGTCGATCTTTGCGGGGGCGTTTGTCACAGGCCGAGTTTTTTCAGGACTTCTTTTACTTCCTTATCGGTGAGTTGGTTTATGCGTTCGTCTTCGTCGGTGTCGCCGCCTAAAAGTTGGTTTAAGTGTTCCTGGGCGGCTTCGGCGCGGGCTTTGAGTTCGGCTAGGACGCGGCGGCTTTCTCGCGTTCTGGTAGTGGAATCGGAGTTTAGTTCGCTGTCGAAGTGTTCAAAGAGGGTTTGCGCTGCCCAGACATCGTCGCTTGCCTGGACGATTTCGGTAGCGTTTTCGGGGCGTATTAGCGCGCCGAACCAGCCGCGCAGGACGTAGACGATGGCGGTATTTTCGATCTTTGTAAATTCTCCGGCGTGGATGAGGTTATCGCGGGCGTTTTTCCTTTGGCATTCGCGGTCCCCGGAGACTTCGCGATTAGCTATTGGTGATTGTTCTTGGTTCATGGTTTTCGGTTTCCTTTCGGGTGGGATTCCTTTCTTATTATCTACCGAGTATTAAACCTGGTAAAGAAGCCCTAGACGTGTATCGAGAAGTAGAAAATTCCACTAATTGTCTGTCTTGAACAGACGAAAACGCGCGTCGAGGTGTTGAGGCGGGTCAGTGTCGAATTTGATACTTCGCTCTTTGAGCGAAGATAGCCGCTGGTAGTCCGATACCGACCAGCATCAAGAGAATAAGGCGCTTCATCGGGGCTATGGGCTTTCGATGGCCTAACTATAATTAGACCGCATTCTGCAATCTATTTCTTGGCGTTTCGAGGGACAGCGCGAGGCTCTGAGCGCCCACTCGGAACCAGGCATGCGATGCCCGGCCCCACGATTGCGATTGCTGTCAACGTCAAGTGACTCGAAAAGCGGCCTAACCTATTTCTTGCCGCACAGAGGGGGAAGCGGTCAAAACGCTGCATCGTCTTAGAATCTCTGTCTCTTGCCTTGAAGCTCGAGTCAGCAGAACATGGAGATATGAAAGCACGACTGGTCAAATTTGGCGAGATCGAGGTCGAGGGAGAGCGCTACACGCATGATGTGGTGATCGACGGCGGCAAAGTGCGGAAACGGAAGAAAGGGCCTTCCAAGGAATTCCGCGAAAAGTTCGGCCACACGCCGCTTTCGACCGGGGAAGAAATTCCCTGGGGAGGCAAGCGGCTCATTGTCGGAACCGGCGCCCATGGCGCGCTTCCGGTAATGGACGAAGTCCTAGCGGAGGCGAAACGGCGCGGTATCGAGGTCATTGCGGCGCCGACATTGGAAGTCTGTGAGCTGCTGGAGGAAGTGAAGAAGGGCCAGGCTTACGCCATCCTGCATTGCACGTGCTGACTGGGGAGAATATTCGAATCGCCCGCCGGGATGCAAGCAGATGCCTCACGCAGGCGTGTAGAGTTTTGCGAAAGTCCCTCGGTGCGCGCCTTTCTTCTCTCTCGCGCGCGTGAAGGCTGCGCTCCAACCGGGGACATGGATTACGGGAGCGACTCTTTACCTTTCGGCTTCCGGAGCAGGCTCGTTTTCACCCGTGCTGCCCTGCGTAGGTGTTTCTCGGTTCGTAACATTTTGGCCGATTTGTAAGAAGTCGCTGGGACGACCGGAAGATCTTCCTATTGGCAGTCGAAATCGGTAGCGTTTTTGGTAGCGCCGCCATTCATGGACCGAGGGCACCATCTTTAAGAGTCAGCTGCTCTGCCAATTGAGCTAACGCTGCAAATAGCGATTTCGCAGGGCGAATCCAGAGTAGACGGCCCTCCGCTGCCGCTAGCTTGGCCATTGCGTGCTTCACGTCGCCGTATCAGCGACCCTCAGCGCGATTTGCTGCTCGGCGGTGGGCTCATTTGGTCTGCTCAACGGAGTTTTCGCATACCTGGACAAGGCACAAAATAAACCTGTTTCGATGTACAACAGCATTGTAGCTGTGTCCTCAGTGTCAGCGTCTTACGAGCCGACCTGTGGAGCATTGCGCCAACAACTCATCTAGAAAACGACGACAGTTGAACCAACCCGCCGCCACACACAACCCCTGGAAGGACCCGCCGCGTTCATGTTTTTCACAGCGCGACAGTGTGGGGATCGGCTCGGGGTTTCAATCCAACACAAGCTTCACCATATGTGATCGGGATCAGCTTTTCAGACCCCGCACATTCCCTCACACTCATTGCCGAACATCACTTGTTGCCCATGATCTTCGTCGGTTGAGAAATCAACCTGGTCGAGAGGAAGGAGTGAACGATGCAGGAAAGGAACGGCTTGGCGACGCTCGATTCTAGACAAAGCGATCTGATATTCCTGTTCAAACTTCACAGCCTTTTTGAATTCGGACGGTTCTTGATCCCTTAACCTTCTCCATTCCGCATCGCTATGATAGGGGCAAAAGACGCAGGCTGAACGCGGTGGCGGCGGATAACCTTTATCCTTCATCCAATCCAAGCATTTCCAGCGAGTCATTCCTAACTCGATCAGTGGCCATCGATGGGAAATGTATGGCAATCGCGAAGGCTTTATTCGGAATATCTCGTCACGAGAAATTCCGATCCATTGAATCACAGGAATCGGAAGTGATTTATTGCTGGATTTCCATTGCCGAATACTTGGTGCCGCAAGTTTCCTAACTTCGCGCAGAATAATATCGATTTTGAAGTCTCTCGTACATTGGCGCATCTGCTTTCCCTCTTTACGCAGGCCAGAAGTCTTTAAAAACGCTGGGACATTTGAGTTAGTGTAACTATTCCCTTTTCGTGAAGTCCTAACAGTTAGTACAGCATCCCGCAGACATCCTTTGGTTATTCTTACAATTGGAAAAGGCAACCTCTCATCGAGCCATTCGAGCCAGCTATAAACGCTTTCCGGTTCATTCTGCGTATCAGCAAAGATAGCGTACTCTGGCATTGGGGTTAGGTCGCCGTGTGCAGCCATCAGCGCCATCGTCGAAGATTGGACGCCACCACCGAGGCTTATGATATGAATCACCCCATTTGGCACTTTCTTGGCACTTTCATCCGAGGCGGATTGCGATTTTACCTGTGAAAAAGTCATTCTGCCTCGCTAGGATTCGAACCTAGATGAATCACCTAGCTAAATGCGATTTACCTAGGTAAAGCAGCCTATCGCGAGTCCACATAGGCCCTTTTGGAGATCAAAAGTTGTGACTTTCTTGTGACTTGAATCATTTTGGAGTGCTACCACTTCGCCTAAGAGCGAGTGCTACCACCCCGGCAAGGTGTCTCTGAACCAGCAAGCAATTCGATAATTGTCGGTTCTCCTTACGCGTTTTACAGGTTTTCATTAAGGCCGAGACCAACGGGAAATTTTAAAATCCTAGCAGTCAGTTAGATGTAATATCTCGCCCGACAGTGGCATGTTCGATGCTGCTAAATTCGGCATGAAGACGCCCACCAAAATCCTACTTGCCATAACCGCAGCTGCGGCTCTCTCATTTGCCCATCCCGCCTCGGCAAATCTCATTACAAACCCGGGATTTGAAACGGGAGACCTCACCGGCTGGACCATAAGCCCCGGCGGCCCCTTTGTGACGGGCACGTTTAACGGCATCGCGCCGCATTCAGGCAATTTTCAGTTGGTTGCCGATGCAGGGGGAACCCTCTCTCAGTCTGTCGCGACGACGACGGGCGCAACTTACGTGATTGACTTCTTTGTGGCCCTCAACAACCCCGGCATCCTTAGTACTCTTAGCGTACAGTTCGGCGGGACCGTTTTCAGCCATCTTTTTAGCGGGACAAATGGCTACACCGAGTTTACGTTTAACGCGACTGCCCTGGGCCCTTCCTCAGTTCTGACATTCTCTTTTTCTACAGGGCCACTGTTGTGGTTTCTAGACGACGTCAGCGTTACCCCGACGGGCGTGGGCGTTCCCGATGCTGGCTCAACCTTACCGCTGCTCGGATTCGCTTTGCTCGGCTTGGTTGCCTTGCGGCGCAGATTGACTTGCTAAGGCCGCTTTCGTAAGAAAGTGAAGTTCGGCGCTGGTCGGGCGAATCGCCGTTTCCAGTTCCAGAAACGCAGTTAACTTTTCATCCGCTCGCATAACGAAACGCTTTCCGCGTCTTAGGATCACGCTAGAATCGTTTTTAAACACTCAAATTAGGACACTTTCCAAGCAAAAGTTGTGACTTTTCTGTGACTTCGAAAATTCCAATATTGCAGAAGTCATAAATTATCAGGGATTTATAAAAACTGCCTCGCTAGGATTCGAACCTAGACACTGAGATGACGGTTTTCCCAATCTCGGTCGGAGCGGCCCATTTGGAACTTTCCATTTCGCTCATGCTCGCTTTTACCCATCAAAGAGAGGCGAGGCGGGGGCGGGAATCGAACCCGCCATCGCTCAATCTCGCTCAGCTTTTATCCGGCTGTTTTGTACGGCGATGACCTTCTTTTGAGGTCAGCACAGATCACGTCAGAACACGAGGACCGTGCCATTTACCTATGAAAACCCGCATGAGGGGAAATGAGAACAATTGGGAGCAATTGCCAGGCAGATTTGGCAAGGAGGTGCTCTACCACTGAGCTACACCCGCAGTTTTGAGGGGGAGACAAATAATGTCCAGCCGTTCGCAGCGCGCAACCTTTTAATTGTCGCCAGGGGGTTAGAAATAGTTGAATCCAAACAGGGCGCTAAACGCATCCTACGGTCAAATCATCCACTATGAACAGATTCATCCTTGTCTACATTTGCTCCCTCGCCCTGGCGATAAGCTCATTTGCGCAGGCACCGACTGCCTCGCCGCTCGCAAGTACACCTGCGGCAACGGCTACTATTTCTTCGACTTCGACGCCTGCGAGTAAGATCGAGCAGTCGATCAGAAAAAAACAGAAGAAACACTTTGGTTTCACAATAGGCGACCACGATTCCGACCTCGATCACGGAAAGTCGCACGACGATATTCCGGAAATGGTAATCCCCATCGTCGCAATTGTTTTCCTGACGATATTTGGTGCGCCCGTCCTAATCGTTGGGCTAATTCTATATTTCAGTTTCTCCAGACAGCGCGCCCTCCATCGAACGGTGCGGATGATGGTCGAAAAAGGGCAGCCCGTGCCCGAGGCCCTGCTGAATCCACCACCGGCTCAGCGGCAGCGTTCCGATGTGCGCCAAGGTGTCGTCCTGACAATGATTGGCATAGGTCTGACGGTGTTTCTCGGTGCGGCGAGTGATTGGGAGGGCGGTGCGTGGACCTTGGGCCTCATTCCGCTCCTGATCGGCGCTGGCTATTTGCTTGTATGGAAGCTGGACACAAAGAAGGACAACCCGCCGCCATTACCGTAATCTGCGGCCGTGGAGCTGACCGATGCAGACCTCGTCGCGCGAGTTCTTGTCGATGACGACCAGCACGCTTTCGGCGAACTGGTTCGGCGGCATCAATCCAGTGTGCGTGGTTTACTACGCCAGCTTACCCGCACCGACGTCGCCCTCGCCGACGATCTGGCCCAGCAAGCTTTCCTCCGCGCCTACAAGAACATCCGCAGTTTTCGCGGCGAAGCGCGCTTTTCCACGTGGCTTTATCGGATCGCCTACAATTGTTTTCGAGAAGATGCGCGACGCCGGAAGGAACTCGTGGGAATCGATGAGGAACAACTCCAAACGCAACACGATCCTCAGGCTGCCGATCCTGGTTTAAGGCATGACCTTATGCGCGCACTAAATTTACTTCCCTTGAATGAGCGCTCCGCGATTTTACTTTGTTGCCAGAATGGTCTTTCCCACGATGAAGCTGCTAGCGTTCTCGACATTCCTCTTGGTACAGTGAAAACGAATGTTCTTAGAGGCCGCGAGAAATTGAAACGAATGCTTGCCGACTGGGGTCCAAATTAGGTAAAGGGGATGTGAGGCAAATGAATCAGGAAGATTGGCTTGATCGAGAATTGCGCGAAGCGGCGCCGTATATCGACGACGATGGATTTACTGTCCGAGTACTGCAACAGTTACCGGCGCCCCGACGCAGTCGCGATCTGTTGCGTGCTGTCATTCTTCTGGGAATGACTTTCCTGGCGAGCGTGCTTGCCTATGTCGTTTCGGGTGGCGGTCGCTTTGTCAGTGTAAGTCTTGAGCGTCTCGCGGCCTTACCCGCGTTATGGGTCTTTGTGCTGGCTCTCGCCAGCGGGTTGGTGATGGCAGCTGCTGGCGCTACGGCCGCAATATCCAGAAGCCGGGCCTCGCTAACTTAACTCGTCCAAGAAACAGCGCGCAGATTCGGCTAATCCACGCAAAGTTTACGGGCTTGGTGTACGTCGAGTTCAATCTGCCGGACTAACGCATCCACATTTTCGAACTTCTGTTCCGGCCTGAGATACCGGATAAAACGCACTTCGAGGTGCAGGCCGTAGAGATCGCGATCAAAGTCGAACAGATGAATTTCGAGCACGCGCTCGGATTTACTAGTGCTCACAGTTGGGCGGTAGCCGAGATTTACCACGCCAGGATAGACGCTTCCTTCTAGCATGGCCTCCGCGAAATAAACCCCGTTTGGAGGAAACTGCTCGCTATGAGCGCTCAGATTCGCCGTCGGGAACCCGATCCTTTTCCCCAAGTCATCACCCCGCACGACCGTCCCCAGGATCGTGTACTCACGGCCCAGCATTTCAGCCGCTTTCGCCAGGTCGCCTGCTTCGACTGCGTGACGAATCGCTGTACTGCTTACGAGCTCACCATTCTCGAGTGTTACAGGGGGAATTCCAACGACCTCAAAGTCGAATTGCACGCCCAGCTTCCGGAGGAGAGCAAGATTGCCGCGCCGGCCTTTTCCAAATGACCATTCATGCCCCACGCAGATTTCGCGCAGCGGTTTTGAATGCGTCACTAGCTGCTGCACAAAGTCTTCCGGCGCAGTTGCGGCAAATGCCTTGTTGAATTTGATGACGAGCAGATGCCCTACTCCGAGGTTGCGAATCAGTTTGATCTTGTGTTGCGTGGCCGTAAGCAAATGGGGCGCGTCGCTGGGCCGAAGCACTTTCATCGGATGCGGATCAAAAGTAACGACCACCGGAGTACCCTTCGCCGATCGAGCGTGCTCGGCTGAGGTGGAAATGACAGCTTGATGACCGCGGTGCACGCCATCGAAGACCCCGATGGCGAGAAAGATCGGGCCAGGCAGGCGCGATAGTTCGTCGATGGATCGAAGTGTTTCCATCATCAAAATGACGAATGCCGAATGCCGAATGACGAAGGAAACCCCAATGACCAATGACGAAAAAGCTGGCGCGCGCCTTTTCGTGCTTCGTGCTTCGTCGTTAATTCGTCATTCGTCATTGAGCTTCGTCATTTCTTTAAGCTCCCCGCATGCGCGACACATCTGGAAGGCTTAGGAGCCTGCTCAAAATTTCCTCGCGTGGTACATCCTTGATTTGAGCGACACTAATGGCATTAGCAACGTCGAAGCGTCCGGATTTCGTGCGCCGCAGCGACTTTAGGTGCGCCCCGCACCCGAGACTCTCGCCGATCTCGTGGACATAAGTGCGAACATAGAAACCCTTGCTGCACAAAACACTAAAATCGATCTCGGGAAGGACTATTCTATCAATTGTGTAGCGATAGACATGCACTAGACGGGGCTCCCGTTCGACCACTTTGCCTTGACGTGCCAGTTTGTACAGCGGAACTCCACCATGCTTTTTCGCCGAAACCATCGGCGGTATTTGGTAAAAATCGCCCCTGAACTTTTCAAACGCAGCGCGAATTTGATTTTCGTCCAGCGCGGGAACCGGTCGCTGCTGGATGACTTCTCCCTGCCGATCTTGTGTATCGGTCGTCACGCCCAGCACGAATGTTCCGGCGTATTCCTTGTCTTCGCTCATGAGTAAATCCTGGACCTTGGTGCCCCGTCCCACAGTGATTAAAAGTAAGCCGGTCGCTATGGGATCAAGCGTGCCGCAGTGACCGACTTTTCTGACCTGGAGATTTCGACGAACCAGCGCGACGACGTCATGTGAAGTCATCCCTTCAGCCTTGTCCACGAGCAGGACGCCGTCAGGAGTTACGGGATAAGACATGACGACAAGAAGATTACACAGTTACAACGTTGAAGCGTTGAAACGTTAAGTCATTGGAGGCGCTGCCGCCTTTAGCGAGCCAATCTTGGCGCGAATTTCTGCCAAAACTCGCTCTTCTACTTCCGGAAGTGACCCGCGCACGCGCGCACCGGCGGCAAGCGCATGGCCTCCTCCGCCGAACTTCTGGCAGATAGCGCAAACATCGACAGTATCACTTTTGGAACGCATGCTCACGCGCACTTTGCCATCGGACAGTTCTTCGAAAAAGACGGCAACGATAACGCCGCGGACTGCGCGCAGGTGATCGATCAGCCCCTCGTTATCCTCGGGAAGGACGCCAAGCTCGGCAGCTGTTTTCAAGGTAAGACCAAAACTTGCGACGCGACCTTCTTGCTGGAAACGCATGGTGCGCAGGAGTTCGCGCAAAAGTTCCAGACGACGCCGGGGATAATTCTCATAGAGCTGCTGACTCAAGCGTCCAACGTCGAGACCTGTCCGAATGAGTTCCGCCGCGATCTCGAAAGTGTGGGCGCTGGTCTGTGGATACTGAAACGAGCCCGTGTCAGTGGATATCGCGGCGTAAAGATTTTCTGCGATATCTCGATTGAACGGCAGACCCTGGCTCTTGATCAGATGAAAAACGATTTCCGCCGTGGCAGGCGCAGACGAATCGATATGAGCCACGTCGCCATAACCGGGATTGCTCGGATGGTGGTCAATATTAATCCAAATTTTCGACGACCGGATTGCCACCAGAGCAGTGCCGAGCCGGTTTTGAATTGCGGTATCAAGTGCGATGGCAACGTCGAAATCCTCCGGAGTAGAAGGCGGCTTGGTGAGCAACTCAGCGCGGGGAAGGAAGGAATACTTCTCCAACATTCCGTCTTCATTCCACACGCGCACTTCTTTCCCGAGTGCTTGAAGCGAAAGCGCCAGTGCAAGCTGGCTGCCCAACGCGTCGCCGTCCGGACGAACGTGACCCAGGATGGCGAAACGCTGATGGTCGCGTAATATCTGGCCAATTTCCTGGAATTTGGAAGTGCTCATCATGTAGTCGCCGCGCTCTTTGTCCCGCTACAGCCCCTCGGCATAGGTGGATAAGTGATCGCGAAAAAGGACGGCGACTCGCTATGATACAAGGACCACAGGGCCGTAGCTACAATCTTCACTTCTTGTCGCCTTGAGTCGCTTCGATCTCCTGCATGATTTCTATGACCCTGGTACCCCGCTCGATGGAGTTATCGAGATGAAAAATAAGATGCGGCGTATACTTCATGGTGACGTGACGAGCAAGTTCTGCCTGTAACGCGGGACGATGAGACGTTAGCTTGCTCATCACGCTCTCGCGGGCCTGTGTTCCAAGAACGCTCACAAACACGTGCGCGTTTTTTAAGTCGGGTGTTACCTCCACATGATTGATGCTGACCAGGGCGCCTTCGAAGGTCATTTCTCGCGCGATGATCCCGCTTAGCTCCCGCTTCACAACTTCGTTAACACGCAGCATTCGATGTTTCATAATAGCCTTTCGCTGTTAATCCTGAGCGGAGGAAAGCGAGTCGAAGGATTCCGTGAAATCATCTTTGGTTTCGCCACGGGATTCCTCGACTTCGCTCGGAATGACGTCACAATTTTTGCGCGAAAGCTTCAAGCTGATAGCACTCGATCACGTCGCCTACTTGATATTCGCTGAAATCGCCGAGCTTGATTCCGCATTCCAGTCCGGAACGCACTTCCTTTACATCGTCCTGGAAACGGCGCAGCGTCGAAAGCCCGCCGTCATAAACAGGTTGCCGTTTACGGAGCACGCGGGCCCGAGCCACGCGAGCTATGCGACCGTCAGTCACGAGGCAGCCGGCAACGATGCCCTTGCTAAGGTTGAACACCTGCTTCACTTCGGCGTGTCCGATGACGGTTTCCCGGTGTTCGGGCTCGAGCAAACCAGCCATCGCTTCCTTCATCTGATCGAGCAGCTCATAAATGATGCTGTAAAGTTTGACCTGGACTCCTTCGCTTTTTGCAGCGGAAACAGCCATGTTCTCCACCTTCACATTGAAACCGACCACTACAGCATTCGAAGCGCTCCCCAGTAGAATGTCCGATTCCGAAATCGGGCCTACAGCGGAATGAATGATTTCAAGGTCGACTTTCTTGCTCTCGATCTGTTTCAGCGCTCCAACCAATGCTTCCAGCGAGCCTTGTGCGTCGCACTTTAGCACGATCCGCAGGACTTTTTTCCCTCCCGCCGTTTCGAGCAAGCTCTCAAGGGTGGCCCGTTTCGGAATGGTCAATTTATCGGTGCGTTTGGCCAACACGCGCTCCTCGCTCAACGTCTTTGCCGAACGCTCGGAATCCATTACAAGCAGTTCATCGCCGGCATTGGGTAGGCCGGTAAAACCAAGCACCTTCGCCGGCATAGAGGGAACAGCCTCCTTGACTGGCTTGCCGCGGTCGTCCAGCAGCGATTTCACTTTGCCGCTGTAATCACCACAAATGAACGGGTCGCCGATCTTCAATGTCCCCATTTGCACAATGACCGTGGCAGTGGGACCGCGCCCAGCTTCGACCTGTGCCTCGATCACTGTCCCTCGTGGCGTGGCGGTGGGAGAAGCCTTAAGTTCCATTACCTCCGCCTGTAACGCGATCATCTCAAGCAGGTGATCGATTCCGGTGCCTTTCGTTGCCGAGACGGGACAAACAATCGTTTCACCTCCCCAATCTTCGGGAGTAAGGCCGCGCTCCTGCAGTTGTTTCTTTACTCTATCGACGTTTGCCGAAGGAAGATCGATCTTGTTGATCGCAACCATTATCTTCACGCGCGGCGCGGCTTTAGCGTGATTAATCGCTTCAATGGTTTGCGGCATGAGGCCATCGTCGGCTGCGACAACGAGCACAACGATATCGGTGACATTCGCCCCCCGCGCGCGCATCGCCGTAAAGGCAGCGTGCCCCGGCGTGTCGATAAAGGTAAGTGTCGCGCCATTGTGATCAACGCTATAGGCGCCGATATGCTGAGTAATGCCCCCGGCTTCGCCCGCCGCGACACGGGTTTTGCGAATGGCGTCCATCAATGTTGTCTTGCCATGATCAACATGGCCCATGAACGTGATAATCGGTGGCCGCAGCTTGAGTTCTTCCTTCTTTTCAATGACCGGCCGCGGGGGTGCGACGACCACCTGTTCAACCTTGTGGACACCACCGCCTTTTTCGCGGCGCTCCTTTTCCAGAACAAAGCCATGGCTTTCCGCGATCTTCGAAGCGATGTCTGGCTCGACTGTCTGGTTAATGTTGGCGAAAATGTTGTAATTCATCAGCTCCGCAATGAGTTGATGCGGCTTTAAGCCTAACTCAGTCGCCAGTTGCTTAACGACAATTGGGGGCTTGATAAGAATGATCTTGTGCGCCGCGGCTTCCTCTTCAGTAGGCGGCGGCTCCGTTGCATCAGGCGCAGTTTTTACGTCGGCGATGCTTGACACATCAACTGTAACCGATTCCACGGGTGCGCTCGTTGTAGGCGGCGCTGGTTTTACCGGCGTTTCCAGCGAAGCCCTGATGCGTGAAATGGGAGGTAAAACGTCGCGCTTCGGTTTTGGCTCGTCGTCTTCGGCCTTCTTGCTCGGTTTTTTTCGATCAATGAGTGAAACACTCTCTGCTTCGTGGCCAGGAGCTCGAGCGGTCTCCGGCGCGGACTTTGAGGGGGGAGAGGTGCGCGGCTTTGCTCCGGGCGCAACGTCCTCCTTTAACTTTTGTTTTGGAAGTTTTGTCTTGGCCGCGGCTGCTGGCTTGCGAGCAGCAGCAGTCCCACGCGCGGCCTGTTTGCGCGTTGCAGTTTTGCTGCTCGTCTTCGTTGCCATTGTTGTTCTTTTAAAATTTCGCTCATGGCCCGAGCTTCCCTAAACCAGAGCCATGTTATTGTACGAGTTCCTGCCGATGGACGGCCTCGTAAATCTCGCGCGCCTTTGTTTCATCGACTGCGAGAATATCCACTAAATCCTGCACGTCTGCATCGCGCAATCCCTCTAGGTTCGTAAAGCCGGATTTTACCAGTGCGAGCGCCTGTTCTTCACTAACGGGCAGCGCGCCAGCAAGGGTCTGCGCTGCTTGCGCCACCTTTTGTTCTACCACGGTCGTCGCGGATGTGTCCTTGCCGATATTGATCTCCCAGCCAGTCAGTCGCGAAGTCAACCGCGCGTTCTGCCCTTTTTTCCCGATTGCGAGCGAAAGCTGATCTTCATCCACGGAAATCTGCACGCTTTTCTTCTCAGTATCGAAAACGAGGTTCTTTACCTTTGCCGGCTTAAGCGCTTCCAGAACGTATTCCTTTGGATCGGAGCTCCAGCGGATGATATCGACCTTTTCGTTGTTCAGCTCGCGGACGATGTTTTTGACGCGGGAGCCGCGCATGCCAACACACGCGCCCACGGGATCCACTTTTTCGTTCGCGCTCCAGACTGCGATCTTGGTGCGATAGCCTGCTTCTCGCGCGATGCCGCGAATCTCCACAGTGCCGTCCGCGATTTCGCTTACTTCCAACTCGAAAAGTCTGCGCACAAAATTGGGATGGCTACGTGACACGATGATCTCGGGGCCGCGGATACCGTTTTCCACGGCGACCACGTACGCGCGAAGCCGGTCGCCCACGTTGTAATCTTCTACCACGACTCGCTCGCGTTGCGGCATGATGGCCTCAAATTTTCCAAGATCGAGAACGACATCGGAGCGATCAAAGCGCCGCACTGTTCCACTAACGATTTCGCCCGCGCGATCTTTGAATTCCTCATAGATCATTTCTTTCTCGGCCTGGCGAATCCGCTGCATCATCGCCTGTTTCGCGGTTTGCGCCGCGATGCGTCCAAAATTCTTCGGTGTCACTTCCACTTCCATGGCGTCGCCGACGTTCGCGTCCGGCTTGATCTTGCGCGCTTTCGACAGCTCGATTTCATCCTGCGGATTCGTGACTTCGTCGACTACCACGAGGTTAGCCAGTGCTCGGATTTCCCCGGTCTTCGGATTGATGTCGATACGCAGATCGCGCGAAGCGCCCACGCTCTTCTTGGAGGCTGAGAGCAGGGCGTTCGAGACTGCCTCGAGCAGAATTTCGCGTTTAATTCCGCGCTCCCGCTCCAGATAATCAAGCATCGCAATAAATTCTGCGTTCATAAAAAATATGCAGCCCGCAGACTAAAAAGAGTGGGACGCCAGTTCCCACTCCAATCAGCGCGCGGACTCAGCGATTAGGTTACCGTCTTAAGCTTTTCTCGTCAAGCTACCCGTTCGGTTTGATTTGACGTCCAACGCTCAATATCGAACATGCAGCACCCAATGAATTTGCGCCTCCGACCCGTTCTTGTCGTCCTTCTCGTGTGGGCGGTGATCTATTTACCGGCGCTTGGTTCTCTTGCCATCAAAGGAGAGGAGGGACGACGCATCCTGCCTGCGATCGGCATGCTTAAGTCCGGTAACTACATTGTTCCTGAAGTGGGAGGAAATCCATATTTCCGGAAACCGCCTCTGGTGAACTGGCTGGTAGCCGCATCCTTTCGAATTATTGGAGTGCGCAACGAGTGGACGGCACGTCTGCCATCGGCGGTTGCCGTGCTTGCGGTGGCGATTGCATTTGTCACCGTGGCGCGCGCCAGTCTGGGTTCGAGAGGATCGATCGTCGCCGCTCTCATTTGGATGACAAACATCGGAATGATAGAAAAAGGCCGGCTAATTGAAATCGAAGCGCTCTATGTCTCCCTCTGTGGTCTTGCGATTATTTTTTGGCTGAGCTGTCTGGTCCAGCGGAAATCGCCGTGGCTCATTTGGGTTCCGGCATCCATTGTTCTGGGGCTTGGGCTTTTGGCCAAAGGTCCAACCCATCTCATATTTTTCTATGCAATCGTGCTTGCCGTCCTTTGGCAGATGAAAGAATGGCGGCTTCTGATTCATCCAGCGCATTTCGCCGGGCTAGCGATCATGCTGGGGATTTTCGCGGTGTGGGCGGTTCCTTTCTTGCAGAGTACGACAACGCACGTGGCGGCGGTCAAATGGTCGAATCAGTTCACAGGCCGGCTCCAAGGCACCGATTTTAAGTTGGTCAGTTGGATTCAAAATGTCCCACGCGCTTTTATCTATTTTCTGCCCTGGGTTCTTCTGTTCCCCTTCGTCAGGTTTTCAAAATTTCATGGTTACGCGGAGCAGCGGCTAGCGCGTGCTCTCGCTTGGGCAATTGCTGTTCCATTCGTCGCCGTAAACCTCGTTCCCGGCGCAGTACCCCGATATAGCATGCCCGTAATAGCTCCAGCTTCATGGCTGCTGGCAATGAGCTACGCCGGGCGTGCGTTGCAGTGGCCATGGGGAAAAGAGACGACAAGCGAGCGAACATTGGCCAAAATAGTTGCGCTCTTCGTCGGAGTTGGACTCGTCATCGGAGCGATTGGTTATCCACTCACGGCAGTGATCTTGAGGAACAGGCAACAAGTAAAGAAGGCTGCCGCCGAAATTAATTCCGTGGTTTCCCCGAATGAGACGCTGTATGCCGTGGACCCAGAGTACCAGCCGGTATTTTTCTATGTGAAAGCACCGCTTGGATACGTGAGTGACCTTCAGGAACTACCCGCTGATGCTCATTATTTTCTTGTTCAAAGCGACAAGGAAGCGGAAGTGACGAACACCCCACGATGGGCGTCGCGACGTGCGCATCTGCGTGTTCGTGTACGGGATTATCGCAAACGTGAGCTACTTCTCTACGAAATTGGCCCTAAATGAACGTTGACAGGCTGGCAGATTGGAATTGGTTAGCATGCTAACCAATTTAACTGCGTTACATGTCCGAGGGCGAAACATTTGGGCCGCTGCTTCACGGGACTGCTCGTGCTTGGCGACTGAAGTTGGACGAACGACTCAAGCCAATGGGTTTGAGCCAGGCTAAATGGCGCACCCTGCTGCATCTCTCACTGGCGGGAGACTCGCTTACACAGGCCGAGATCGCAGAGCGATTGGGCATAGAAGAGCCGTCATTGGTGACGCTGTTGCACCGGCTGGAGAACGAGGACTGGATTATCCGGAGAACCTCGCCGCATGATCGCCGCTGCAAGATGGTGTTGCTCGGCCGCCGGGCGCAGAATGTGATCTCCCAGATCAACGCGGCCGCGGAAGAACTTCGTCACGAATTACTGGAAAATATTTCGCCGGCAGACTTGCGTGCTTGCGTGCGCGTGCTCACGCGGATTCACGAAAAAGCGGAGAAGAAAAATGGAAATGGTGCGATGGCGAAATTGCGGTCCACCATGGCGACCAGGGTAAAAAATGAACATCGTGCAAGAGGAAGAGCGTCGCGTCGCGGGTAGAGCACCGAAGGTAGCGAAACCTCGGCGGAAGGGAGCGCACTCCATTCCGCGCTGGGCCTACGTGGTTTTTGCCGTATTAGCTGTTTTAGTCCTGCTTCGCAGCTTTCAGCAAGGTATCGGCACGTCAGGAACGGCCCAGGCCCCGGTGCGTCCTGTGACCGTGGCCAAAGTCGTCGCAAAAGATGTGCCGCTGTACCTCGATGAAATCGGGACATGCGCGGCTTACGAAACCGTGCAAGTGCAGGCGCAGATTAATGGCGTAATCATTGGGCGCCATTTCCAGGATGGCTCCGACGTGAAGAAAGGCGATCTGCTTTTCACAATTGACCCGCGCCCGTTTCAAGCCGCTCTCGACCAGGCGAAAGCGCAAGCTGAGTTGGATCAAGTGACGCTGAAGCGACAGGAGGACCTGCGCGCGAGAAAAGTCATATCGCAGCAGGACTACGACACGGCTGTGGCGAACGCCCAGAAATCCCAGGCGTCGACGGAAGCTGCCCAGGTGAACCTCGACTGGTGCTACATAAAATCCCCGATTAACGGACGAGTGGGTCTGCGCAATGTCGATGTTGGCAACCTGGTTGGGCCTTCGATTCCATCGCTAGTCACGATCCAGGGCCTCGACCCGATTTATACCGATTTCACGGTGGCCGAGAACGATCTTCCGCTCGTGCGAAAATATCTCGGCGGGCCAAACGTAAAGGTGCAAACTTACCTGGCGGATGGTTCAATTACGCCGCGCACCGGGGATCTTTACTTCATTGACAACGCAGTGCAGCCCGGCTCCGGAACCGTGAAGGCCCGCGGAGTTACGCCGAATCCTGACCGCGCTCTGTGGCCCTCAGAATTTGTGCGTGTCCGTTTTATCTTGGACATGCTCAAGAACGCCGCGCTTGTCCCGGCGCAGGCCGTCCAGGTTAGCCAGAGTGGGCCGTTCGTTTTCGTGGTGAAACCTGACAACACAGTCGATCTTCGCCCGGTGAAACCCGGCCAGAGTCAGGAAGGCGATCTCACAGTGGTTGAGAGCGGCGTGAAACCCGGCGAGACCGTGGTGGTCACTGGCCAGCTTGCGCTTGCACCTGGAGCCAAGGTCGCGCCCCAACCTCGTGTCGCGCAAACCCCCGGCAATTCTCAGGAGTCGGCTGCTTCGAAAAGCTCGATGTGACATGAACGATGCCGAACCACATGACGGCGAGCGCGAAGTAAAGGATAAGCATCGGTTCAGATCGACCTCGTTCGGCGAGGAATTGCCCGATCCGACTGCAAAGTTAGTTCCAGTGGAAGGCTCGGGACTCTCCGGGCCGTTTATTCGCCGCCCGGTGATGACTGTGTTGCTGACGTTGTCCGTGATCGTTGCCGGCCTGGCGACTTTTGGAAAGCTCGCTGTCAACGATTTGCCCGCAGTCGATTATCCCGTCATTCAAGTCAGCTGCTCGTATCCCGGCGCTGATCCGACGACGATGCCACTCGATTTGCCGAGTCCGCCCACGTTCACGAAAACGAACCCAAACGACCAGGCCGTTTACTTGTTAGGCCTGATGTCAGACACGCTGACGGATTGGGATCTGTATAAGTACGCGTCTACCGCTGTCGCGCAGCGCATTAACATCCTGCCCGGCGTCTCACAGGTGAACATTTATGGCGTGCAAGGCGCGATCCGAGTCAAGGCCGACCCCTCTGCGCTGGCTGTGCGCGGCTTGACCATGGATGATCTAGCCAGCGGGATTAAATCGGGCACCGTCTATTCCGGTGCAGGGCAATTCGACGGCACGCATCGTACCTTTGTGCTGCAGCCCAATGGGCAGATTGACCAGGCCGCCGGCTATCGCGACTTGATCGTGGCGCGCAACCCAAACGGCTTGCCGGTTTACCTGCGCGACGTCGCTGATGTGCGCCAGAGCGTGCAGGACGAACGCATCTCGCGC
Source organism: Verrucomicrobiota bacterium (assembly GCA_003221195.1). GTDB lineage: Bacteria > Verrucomicrobiota > Verrucomicrobiia > Chthoniobacterales > UBA10450 > Udaeobacter. The sequence continues at coordinate 13,991 of QHQO01000175.1, read as the reverse complement.
TTTTTCTGGATGCGCGGCTTTAATCCGCCCGGGTCGGTAGTCGTGCTCGCGGTTTCGCGGCAGGCGGGCGCAAACGCAGTGGAAGTTGCCAAGTCTGTGAAAGCGCTCTTCCCGGAGCTGCGGGCGAGCTTACCGGGCTCGATCAAGTTCACGCCGGTGTTCGACCGGTCACAAACCATCGTCAATTCGGCTGACGAGGTGAAATGGACCCTCATCATCGCGTTCGTGCTGGTGGTGCTGGTCATCTACGTTTTCCTCGGTCGTGCCACAGACACACTGATTCCAGCTGTGGCATTGCCAATGTCATTGCTGCTCACCGTGGCCGTAATGTACATGCTTAATTTCTCCATCAACAATCTCACGTTGATGGCGCTAACGTTGGCCATCGGTTTCCTTGTCGACGACGCCATTGTGTTTTTGGAAAACGTGGTGCGCCGTGCCGAACACGGTGAGTCGATCCTCAAAGCGACGTTTAATAGCGCAGGCGAAATTTCTTTCACCATCTTGTCGATGACCCTTTCGCTGGCTGCTGTTTTCATTCCGCTGGTTTTCATCCCGGGACTTCTCGGCCGCATCTTTCGCGAGTTCTCCGTCACGATCATCGTGGCTATTCTTGCCTCGGGTCTTGTGTCGCTGACGCTCACGCCCTTGATGTGTGCGCGCATCTTGGGCGAGCGCAGGGCCGGACACAAACGCGCCTGGATGGAACGTCACACCAACAACTTCATCAAACGCGTGATCGCTGCATACGGTCGCGCCCTGGATTGGTTCCTCGATCGTGCATGGCTCACGGTGCCGATCTTGCTCGTCTGCATTCTTGGTCTGTGGTTCTTCTTCACGCATTTGCCGTTTACATTATTGCCACCGGGTGATAGCGGTTTCATTCGCGGCGTGTTTATCGCGCAGGAAGGCTCATCTCCCGCCCAGATGCGAGCGTATCAAGCGGAGGTCAATAAGAGACTCCAAGCGGATCCAGCTGTCGGGCAGTTTTTCACGCTCGCTGGTTTTTCCTCGCGCACCGCATTATCGCAGGGGTTGTTGTTTCTTTTTCTGAAGCCACGCGGTGAGCGCCCGCCCATTGATCAAATCATTTTACGACTGCAAAAATCGCTCGGCTCCATTCCCGGCATCACCGCGGTGTTAACGCCGAGTCCCGTGCTGCAGATCAGTGTGGGCGCCACGAGCCAGACGCAGGGACAGTACGCTTACACGATTAGCGGCATCGTGCCCCAGGATGTTTATGCCGTGGCCGACCAACTGCTGGAAAAACTGCGACAGTTTAAAGGTTTCGCCAGCGTCCGCTCTGATTACTACCACGACACGCCAAATCTTAAGATCGACATCAACCGGGATCGTGCCGCAACCTACGGTGTTTCTACTTCTGCAATCCAAAGCCTGTTGCGCAATGCTTACTCGCAAAACTACGTCTACCTCATCAAGGAACCGGACGATCAATACCAGGTCATTCTCGAAGTGAAAGACAAGGAACGGGCGCACCCTAACGACTTGGACGACCTATACGTTCGCAGTAACACGAGCGGCAATTTCAGCGCGTCCGGCGCGGGAGGCGGTACCATAGCCACGACCACAGGTAACATGGCGAATTTGGTGCCGATGCGTGTTCTAACATCGACAAAGGAAGTTATTGGCCCGCAAGCGGTGAATCATTTGAATCAGTTCACCAGCGTTACGTTTAACTTCAACCTGTTGCCAAACGTCGCGATCGGCGATGCTACCAAGGCCATCGAGGACGCATTCGCCCAAATCCATCCGAATTACCCAACCGTTCAGGGCACCTTCCAGGGCGAAACGCTAGTGTTCCAGCAACTATTCCGGTCTCTGCCAATGCTGCTGCTCGCAGCGGTCTTTGTTATGTATGTGATTCTGGGAATTCTTTATGAAAGCTATGTGCATCCGTTCACAGTTTTATTTCCTGCGATCGTCCCCGCAGTAGTCGGAGGTCTGGCCACATTGTATCTCTTTCACTCAGTGCTTTCACTTTACAGCGTGATCGGACTTTTCCTGTTGTTAGGCATCGTCAAGAAGAACGGGATCATGGTCGTCGATTTTGCGTTGCAACGAATCGACGAAGGCTGGGACCTCCGGTCGGCCATTCACGAAGCCAGTATGGAACGGTTTCGTCCTATTATGATGACAACGCTCGCTGCGCTTATGGGTGCAGTGCCGATTGCGCTCGGGTTCGGGCAGGACGCTGCATCGCGCCGTCCATTAGGGCTGGTAATCGTAGGCGGTCTGATTTTCTCCCAATTGATCACACTGTTCGTCACACCAGTGATCTATCTCTGGCTCGAATGGTTCCAGGAGCACGTGCTCGACAAGGTACCATTTCTGCGCAGCGCGCACACTCATCACGAAGGCGAGCCCGCGAGAGGAGAGATGCGACCTGAACCAGCGGGCGTCCATTGACCCACGGTTTAACTTTTTAACCTTTCAACGCTTTAACGCTTTAAAGTAGCGAAGCCCATGCGCGCGATGGTTCTGGATAAGCCGCGGCAGCCACTGCAACTCCGCGACATAGAGAAACCAAGACCGGCCAAGAGTCAATTGCTTGTGCGAATCGCAACGTGCGCGGTGTGCAGGACTGATCTTCACGTGGTCGATGGCGAACTGCCGGATCCAAAACTCCCGCTCATCCCAGGTCATCAAATTGTCGGATACGTCGAAGAGATAGGCCCGGACATTCCTTCGTCATTCGCGATTGGAGATCGCGTCGGAATTCCGTGGCTTGCTTGGACCGATGGCGAATGTGTTTACTGTCGATCGAACCGGGAAAACCTGTGCGATCGAGCGCGTTTCACCGGCTATACCATCGATGGCGGTTATGCGGAATTCGGTGTCGCCGATGCACGATTCTGTTTTCATTTGCCTGACCGTTACGATGATGTTGAGGTTGCGCCGCTACTTTGTGCGGGGCTGATCGGTTATCGTTCCTATCGGAAAACGGGAGATGCACGGAGGCTCGGCCTGTATGGCTTTGGTAATGCCGCTCACTTAATCGCGCAGATTGCCCTTTATGAAGGACGCGACCTTTTCGTGTTCACGCGACCGGGCGACATGGAAACACAGCAAAGCGTGAAAACGCTAGGCGCAAGGTGGGCCGGTGGTTCCGACGAGATGCCGCCGGAGAAACTCGATGCAGCGATTATCTTCGCTTCGGTCGGCCCGCTCGTGCCTGCGGCGCTGCGAGCACTCGCCAAAGGTGGCATTGTCGTTTGCGGCGGAATTCACATGAGCGATATCCCTTCCTTTCCCTATGCCGATCTTTGGGAGGAACGGACCATTACGTCTGTAGCAAACCTTACCCGCCGCGATGGCGAAGAATTTTTCGCCATCGCGCCACGTGTCCCTATTAAAACAAAAACCGAAACGTTCCCCTTGGAACAAGCGAACACTGCACTCGACCGATTTCGCGCGGGCAAACTAAGTGGGACCGCGGTGCTGATCACCGGGAGAAAAGACAACCACGGATTACGCGGATAACACGGATATACAGAAAACAAATTTGTTACCCACTAAACACGCGAAAATTTGAGAGCGGCATTTTCCCCTTTCGTGTATTTGGTGTATTTCGTGGGCATTCTCCTTCCTATTCCGTGCAATCCGTGCTTGCCACGCCGAAGGTCGCCGCGGCGACCGAAGGCGAGTTATCCGTGGTCAGTCCTGTCTTTACGGATTTTCCGCGACTACTTGCGACGCCGAACTCCTCAACTCAATTCGGTCGCTCACTTTTTGGATGAGAGATCGCTGCTCCTTTAGTTCTGCCTTAAGGGCGTTAATCTCTTTCTGTTGTTGCTGGACTTTCTGCTGTTCCTCGACAAAGGCGCGATGCTCCTTGAGAAATTCATTGAGCAACATTGCGTTCACCTGGTCGTAGCGCACGCTATAGGCTTTTCCTTCTTTGTCGCGTAACACGAGGTCGGGATCGATCTTTTCCACCTCTTCAGCCACGAGCCCGAACTGCGATATGCCTGCCGGGTCAATCTCCTTCTTGTAACGGAAGGTAACCGGGTTAAGTGAAAAAAGCGCGTTGCTAGCCTTGTCCATTGGTTTGATCTCTTTCTTGAAGCGTTTTGAGGAAGTCATCGTACCGAGCTTATTGTTTGCGTTAATGAAAACCGCAGTTCCTCTAGAAGAGAGCTGATTAAAAATGCTGCCGATATAACAGCTGTCGTTTTCGCCAGCCACGCCGTCCACAAGCGTGCCGATATAAATATCGTTACTGCCAGTTGTTTGGCTGATGCCGGCATTACGGCCTAAGGCGACATTGTTGCTGCCACTGGAGTTGTTCAGAAGTGCATTAAGGCCGACCCCCGTGTTGTCACTACCGTCTACGTTGTCTTGGAGCGCTCCGGCGCCAATGGCGGTGTTGTCACCGCCGGTGTTGCTAAAAAGCGCACCAGCGCCGACAGCAGTGTTGAAGCTGCCATTGAAGCCGTTGTTCTCCGTCGCGAGCGCGGCGGAACCGACAGCAGTATTAAGTTGGCCGGTGGCATCGCTAAGGAGCGCGTGCCAACCATAGGCGGTGTTGCCGTTGCCGCTGATGTGGCTGAAAAGCGCGAACGCTCCAGTGGCTGTGTTGCTGGCGCCTGTCGTATTGCTAAATAGCGCGCCGGCGCCAGTGGCCGTATTTTCGTCTGCGGTGTTGGCAAGGAGCGTCCCGGCGCCGACACCTGTGTTGAAGTTGGCCGCGCCGTTGCTTAGGAGGGAGTAGATACCGAACGCCGAGTTATATAAACCGGTAGTTAAGCCCCCAAGGGCGAGTTGCCCATCCGCCGTGTTGCCTCCGGCTAAGGCCGTGTCCGGCGCTTCCGGACCGACCGCTTGCGCATTTGGTCCAGCAGCCACCAGAGAGAAGAATGTGAGGATTATGAGGATCAAAGAGCGAGCAGGCTTTCAACCACAAGCTACCTGGATGGCACCGATGATCCTTGCAAAGCCGCTTCAATCCGCGTGATTAGCATGATCCGCGGTGAAGTCCTTCGGCATCCTCTCGTTCAGCGCATTCCTATGCGCGCGCGAGTGCCGATCGGTTTCACGGAATTGCCAGAAAGCCGCCTTTCATCGTTCCGAACTGAGCCAGCGGCGTTGCCTAGCGCTTCTTCCTCTGGAGGCAGAAATGGCCTGAACCGGCTTTTGTCGATCGCTTTCATGAAAGCTTCGTGCGGGGAGACAATGCCTTTTTCAAGCAGCGCCCAAATGGCGTCGTCCATGAACTGCATCCCCTCCGCTCTGCCTGACACGATGACATCCTGGAGTTTCTGCGTTGAGCCTTCGCGAATAATTGCCGCGACCGCGGCGTTCGCGATTAGGATTTCGTTTACTGCTATTCGGCCAGGTCGATCCGCTCTTTTTAAAAGCAATTGAGCCACCACGCCGCGCAATGAGTTCGCGAGCATGGCACGGGCCTGCGGTTGACGGTCCGCGGGAAAAACGTCCACCATACGGTCCACCGTCTTGCGCGCATTGTTAGTGTGCAGTGTACCGAACACGAGAAGACCGGTCTCAGCTGCGGTTAGAGCGAGTGAAACTGTTTCCAGGTCGCGCATTTCTCCTACAAGCACAATGTCGGTGTCTTCGCGCAGCGCGGCTTTTAGTCCAGCCGCGAACGAACTCGAATCCGTTGGCACTTCGCGCTGTGTGATGGTGCTTCGCTTGTTGTCATGCACAAATTCGATCGGCTCCTCGATTGTCACGACATGTTTCGCATAGTTCCGATTGATGTAGTCGATCAACGCAGCTTGCGTGGTGGTCTTACCGGAGCCGGTAGGACCGGTCACAAGCACCAGACCTCCGCGTATATTCGCAAAGTCTTTTACCACCACGGGAATGCCCAGGTCTTCGAGCGTAGCAATCCGGGTGGGAATCAGCCGGAACGTCGCGCCGTAACCGTTTGACTGCTTGAAGTAGTTACTGCGGAACCGAGAGGCTTCATCCATTTCATAGGCAAAATCCAGGTCTCCGCGTTGTTCAAAGGTTTCCCAGTTACGTGCTCCGCAAATTTCGCTCATCATCTGAATGGCTTCATCACGCGAAATCCCCTCGGCGCGAATGGGCATGATGTCTCCATGCACGCGCATTTTCGGTGGCTGTCCCTCCGCGAAATGCAGATCGGAGCCGCCGTGTTTGACGATTACGCTGAGAAATTGATCAAGATAAGCCATGACTTAAATGACGAAATCCGAATGACGAAACTTGCGCAGACCAATCTGTTTCGAGTTTCGAATTTCGAACTTCGATATTGTTACGTCATTCGTCATTCGTGCTTCGTCATTTTCCCACCTGTTGGCGCACCATTTGTTTCTGTTCGGCGCGCGCGTAAGCCTCCTGGGGGCTGATCAAGCCGCGCTGATACAGTTCGATCAGAGTATCATCCATCAAGCGCATGCCTTGCTTTTTGCCAGTCTGAATAATACCGGGTAACATGTACGTCTTCGCTTCGCGAATAACGTTGGCGACCGCGGGTGTGTTCGTAAGAATCTCCAAAGCCAGCACCCGTCCGGTGCCGTCCGCCCGGGGTATTAGCTGGTGACTGATGACGCCCCGCAGGGATTCGCTTACCATCACCCGAATTTGTTCCTGTTGATGAGGCGGAAACACGTCGAGCAATCGATCAAGCGTGCGGGCCGCGCTACTGGTATGCAGTGTTGCCAAAACAAGGTGGCCGGTCTCAGCGGCAGTGATTGCGAGAGAGATCGTTTCCAAATCACGCATTTCTCCCACCATGATTACGTCCGGATCTTCGCGGAGTGAAGCGCGCAATGCTGTGGCGAAAGAGTCGCTGTGAGTGAAGATCTCCCGTTGGGTAACGTGACAGTTTTTCGACGTCAAAATGTATTCGATCGGATCCTCCAATGTGATGATGTGATCGCGGCGCTCCATGTTTATCTGCTCGACCATTGCCGCCAGGGTCGTCGATTTGCCCGTTCCTACTGAACCGGTCGCCAGGATCAGCCCATTCTGGTAACGGGTGAGTAGCTTGAGGCGCTCAGGTAACCCCAGTTCGTCCATGGTTCGGATGCGACTGTTGATCACGCGGAAGACAATCTCGATCCCGAGCCGCTGACGAACCACGCTGGTGCGATAGCGGGCGAACTCGTTTTCATACGCAAAATCCGAGTCGCCGCGCGTATTGAGTTCGTTTTTATAGACGTCGGGAACAAATGCCTCAGCCAGAGCGGCGGTTTGCTCAGCAGTCAGCAGCGGTGCATCGGGCCAGATCGGTTCCAACCGTCCATGCAGCCGCCATCGCGGCTGCGCGTTCACGGCTAAATGGACATCAGAGGCGCCGGCTTTTTGGCCGACCTCGAGATAATCATCCACGTGCCGCATTGTCTGCGATTTCACGGGAAGGTCCGGAGACTTAGCAATCATGGGCGCCCAGGCCAATTATTACGCAACCCCGCCGAGCGCGTAAATCCTAAAACGAGCGCGCCCCACGGGACACATTAGATTACGGCCTCATGTTTTGCGGCGTGATTTTCCTGGGAAACCGGTCAGTCGATTTTTGACAAACTCGACTATCACGGGCCGGGCCAGCCCGGCGACGACTTTTAACGCGGCCAACGCAAAGCCAGTTTCGACCAGCTTCTTTTGTGTTTTGCGGCTGCTTTTTGCATCCACGTAAATTTTCTTCCTCCGCATTGGTGCCAAAGCGATCAGCGCACCGACCGCGGCTGCGGCTGTGATCCACGAAACCGTTTGTTCTCGAAAAGATCTGCGGAATTTCGCGGGGAAATCCAGTTCATGGCGCAAGCCGCCTAAATCGCGCCCGACGCGTTCGCGTGACCCTGCGATTTCCGCTCTCAGTTCGTCGATTGATTTCTTGCCTGCAGATTTTTCAGCCATTCACGATCCTTCTTTAATTCAGCCATAGTGGCGCGGAAAAACGGCTTGGTGATTCGGTTCCGCGCAATCAGAAGCAGCACCAGCGCGATTATAAAATGCAACGCAGCGGCGGCGAGCGCTATCCATGGCCATGAAATTCCAGCCAGATGAGCTATCCCGACAACAGCGCCAGTTATGAGGAAAACATAGCCCAGCGCACACAGGAGCAGCGCGAAAATCAAGCAACCGGCGAGTATCAGTAATTGCACTGCGGCCGATTTTGATTCCTCGGCGACAAGGGCAAAACGGCTTTCAAAAAACGCTGCAAGCGCGTTTATGAGCGCGAGGAGGTTCCCGAGCAAGCCGACATGCCCCGCAGGATTGCTGGACCGAGGGCTCTCACTGATCATCTCCGAAAGCTTTCGGAGTTAACGCCGGAAGATCAGACCCAGAACAAACCCGATTCCGAGCGCGGTAAAGATCGCCTTCGTTGGATTTTCGCGCACGTATTGCTCCGCGTCTTCCTGGAACGTACGGGCGCGATCTCTCGCATCCCCCCATGCTTGTTCTGCTTTGCCGCGTGCTTCGCCCCACTTCTGCTCTGCCTTGCCGCGATATTCTTCAGCGAAAGCGCCCGCTGCTGATTTCAAATCCTCCGCCGCTTTACGCGCATGTTCCTTGCTGCTTTGCAATTTGTCTTGTCCGCCCGCCGCGGCGGGCATTTTTTGTTCTGCCTTATTCTCTTCTGCCATTGGTAGTCTCCGGTTGATTTTCGCTGCAACTATCCGCGTGCTTAACAAATTCGGCAAACTAATCTCCTGACGAACTTGAACACCTAAAACCAATCGCACTTGAATGCTCTGAGGGTTTTAAATGTTGCTGCCAAAGAAGGAAATTACTGTTCGCGAAAAATGATGCGCGCTTTTGTCAGATCGTACGGTGAAAGCTCGACAGAAACTTTATCTCCCGGGACGATCCGGATGAAATGCTTCCGCATCTTACCCGAGATATGTGCAAGCACATTGCGTTGTCCTGGTAGATCGACTCGAAACATCGTTCCCGGCAGCACCTGGGTTACCGTGCCTTCCGTTACGATCTGACCTTCCTTCGACACGCGCCGAATATATTCAAGTGCACGTGCGGCTCAAGGTGGATCGACCCGCTGTGGTCGGTCGATATTTCGGTAAACATAATTCGCCGACCACTTACTTACGCATTGCACAGAACGCGTTCACTCTCTCGCTACTGGCGCAGCTGATCCCGCGAGATCGTCGGCAAATATTCCCGAAGTTCCTGACGTTTCCACCACGCGCCGGTTTGCGGGCGCTCCTTACTGTTTGTAAAACGATAGCGATAAAACATCGCGCGGATGTAGCTGGGCGGCTTATCCGGGAACGGGTTATGCGCAAGCAATCCGGTTACATCCCGCGATCCCTCCAGCAGCCTGACGATCAGTCCAATCAACCATGGATTTTGCTCGGGAGTTTCCAGAGCGGCAAACCACATCTGCCAGTCGAGTCTTGGTTGATGTGGTGCGCACCAGCCCGGGGCGCGTTTCACGTCACCCGGTTTCCATTTGAATTCATAAGGGGCCCAATTAATGCCATCGGCGCTGCCTTCGATCACTATCTCGCTACGGTCCTTGGTCATGACGCGAAAGAGTCCGTAGCCATTTACGATTCGAAATGCTTCCAATTGTTCGTAGAAGTTCGCCAGCCGCCCTGGCGGTCGGCTTTGCGGCTTGAACGCGCTGAAAATGAGCCAGGCGTTGATTGGAAACGTGACAACAATTACTGCAATCGCCGCGTATTGGCATAGTCGGTCTGGTAGGGCGCGACCGCCGGGCGCGCCGGCGACGCGCGGGCGGACGGCCCGGCGGTCCGTCCCTACCACAGAGTCATCGATCAGCAGGAAGCACAACGCGATCGTCAGCAGATTGAAGAAGCAATAGTTGCCGGTGAGCGCGATTACCATTTGAAGGAAGATCATTAGTCCCGCAGCGACCAGCCGCGGGCGTCGCGGCGCCCAGATAAAAAATGGCGCGATGATCTCGACCACGAGACAAAATGCGACTGAGAAATGTTTGAACCATTCAGGAGTTTTGTCTGCCCACCAGCTGAAGATTGTCGGCAACGGTTGCGACCAGTAATGATAGTCAAGCGCTGTGAGCGCGCTCCAATGAAACGAATGATTCACCCAACCCCACGAATCATCGCCGCTTGTTAGCTTCACGACGCCGGACATAAGCATCAATTTGAAGAGAAGGAACTTGAGCAGAAACAAACCCGCACGTGAGACGGGAGACGCCGTAACTGGCGTCGTTGCTGTAGTCGGGATCGCCTTGTCGCGCCGTAGCCGCGCCAAGGCGGACGGTCCCGGCCGCCACAAAAGGTCCCGCGGCCACAGTCGCCATGGCGCAAGAAAGATCGACAAAAAGCCGGCCTCCAGCAGGAGAACATCCCATTGAAAGTTGAAAAACACTTGTCCACCAATGGTGAGTGACAGGTAAAAGATAAACAGCAAGGCAAGGGGAACCGCGGGAGCGACGCCAAAAATCAAAAGCAACGAAAGAACAACGCCGCCACCGCAAAGGAAATGTAGAAACGTGTTGCTCGAGTCGAACCAGCAAAGTGTCGGCAAAAGAAAATAGGCGTCTGACCCGACTTGCTGCCGAACTGCCGGCAGAAACTGACTTACCGGCGACATTCCATTGCTGCCAACAAGCCCATCGACTTGGACCCAAAGCGAAACGAACGCGATGAGATAAATGAGGCCAAGCATGCGGAGAAACCAGCGCCGCGCCCAAAAATAAGTCGGCGGCCGCACATCGTTGCCCCAGAGCAATCGAGTCACTGTTGATCCGAGACTTCGATTGTGGGCGATGAATTTGTAAGCAGTCTCGGAAATTGCTGCGAAGCCAGGCACGTGATCGTAGCTCCACGCCAGCCATTGCCTCGAAGATCGATATCGCAACGAGCGATACACGGCTTCCGCGGCAGAGAAAGCTTCGCCATCCGGTTCCATGAATGCAACGGCACGCTTGAATTGCTCGACTGGAATCTCAGGGAACCGCGCGGCTGCCTCCTGATAAGGAGCATAATCTACTTTGCCGGCGGTGATTTCGCGCCAACGTTCGACCCACCGCTTGCAAAAATAACAGTCACCATCCCAAATCATGAGAGGCTTTGGCGGAGGATTCGAGACGCGAATGCGCGATTCCTTAGCCATTAGCGCCCAACGTCCAACGCCCAACGCTCAACGTCCAATTCAGAATCTGAATTCAGCGTCGGCGTCGGGCATTCGGCGTTTCTTAATCCGTAAACTCCGCCCACACCGGCGCATGATCGGATGGTTCCTTGCCCTTGCGCATTTCAAAGTCAATCCCTGATGCACTGCAGCGTTTCGCTAGCTTTTCGGTGGCCAAAATCGCGTCGATGCGCAGGCCACGATTTCTTTCAAACGCGCGCATCTGATAATCCCACCAACTGAAAAGTTCACCTTCCTTATGATGCATCCGCAGCGTGTCCCATAAGCCGGTCTGACACAATCCCTCAAACGCAGCGCGCTCTTGATCGGAACACATGATGGCGCCACGCCACAGGTCGGCATCGTAAACGTCGATATCTTCGGGTGCGACATTGAAATCGCCGCACACCACAACATCGCTGGATTTTTCTTTTGCGATGCAATCTCGCAGGCGACGATACCAGTGCAGTTTGTATTCGTAGGCGGGGGATCCGACCGCCTGTCCGTTGGGCGCGTAAATCGAAAACACCCTCACGCGATCAACAGTTCCCGCAATTACGCGCGCTTGCTGGTCGACTACTTCATCGCAGAGCGATGGGCGCACATCGCACAATTTTATCTTCGATAGAATCGCGACACCGTTGTACGATTTTTCCCCATGATAAGCCGCATAATAACCGGCGGCCTGTAAAGCGAGCGCCGGAAATTGATCGTCGGTGCATTTTGTCTCCTGCAAACAAACAATGTCCGGCCTTCTCGCCTCCAGCCAGGCGAATAAGCGGTCCTGGCGCTTGCGCAGCGAATTAATGTTCCAGGAAACGATCTTCATTCGTGAGACGTGAGAAGTGAAAAGTGAGAAGTTGAAGCACGCAATTTACGCCTCATCGGTAACCTCTCACCTCTCACCTCTCACTGATCACCTCTCACAGTTCCAGCTCCACGCCCGGCGCCGGCACAATAATCTCTGATCGGGGAAGCGCTGCCGACAAGGTTGCGCGCATCCAATCCACGGCTGGTGGATCGCCGTGTACAAGAACAATCTTGCCGGGCGAAAGTTTTTTGGCGTAATCGATGAGCCCCTCGCGCGTAGCGTGCGCGCTGAACTGAAACTGTTCGATATTGCAGCGGACACGCTGGGCCGGTTGGTCGGGATCAAGAGCAACCTCGCCATTCGTTCTCGCGTCGCGCAGAAGACCGGCGGGCGTTTCGGGGCTGGCGTAGCCGACAAAAAAGATCGAATGCTGCGGATTCTCGATTAATCGACGCGCAAGAATATTGGAGAGTGTTTTCGGTATCATCATTCCACTGGAGAGCACGTAGACCCGGCCTGGGCGCAGCGGCGCGTCACGCACTGTTTCGTCGTTCAAAATGAACGGAGCGGCTTCTCGCATTAATTGCAGACGCGGCAATTGCCGGCGAGTCATGTGTGCGCGCCGATCGTAGATATCGGTCATCTTGGAGCTGAGGCCGCCGATATAAATTGGAAACTCTCCCGACAGCGTTCGGGATTCACGACGGAATTTGTAAAGCATTGCCAGGAGCTCTTGCGTTTTTCCGAGCGCGAAGACCGGTATGAGCACGCACGAGCGGCGCTCAAAAGCCGTGGCGATCGCTTCTGCCAGGCGTCGCTCTTCAACAGGGCGTGTCCAGCCAGCGGGCTTTGCGTGGTCGCCCCGCGTGCATTCCATGATCAGGACGTCAATCTTTTCCTCCGGAAAAACTGCCGCTTCCATGATCGTTTGGTCGTCGAAATTAACGTCCCCAGTGTAAAAGACCGTTTGCCCCTCCGCGCGCAGCAGAATTCCGCTGGAGCCCAGCACGTGTCCTGCGTCGAAAAACTCGAATGTTAGCGTGTCTTTTTCGCGCTGAGGTGCGCGCTCGCCCGTGATGGAGATTCGTTGACGCATCGGACACCAACGCCAGCGTTCCGATGCGCGATCGGTTTCCCGATGCGTGAAAAGCGGATATAACCCCGCGACGGCGCGACCAATCTCCTCGCGTTGGCGGGTCATCACATTAACCGAGTTGTGCAAAAGCACGTTGCCGATCTCAGCTGTGGCTTCCGTCATGAAAACGCGCGCGGTTGGAAGGCGTCGCATGAGTACCGGCAATGTGCCTATGTGATCCTGGTGGGCATGCGAGACCAGGATCGCCTCGATCTCCCGACCTGCGATCGCTTTGAAATTCGGCAGCGCATCTTCACCGGTCTCCTTGGGATGCATACCGCAATCGAGCACCAGTCGATGGCGGCCCATCTCGAGGTAATACGAATTCGCACCAATCTCCGTGCGGCGTGTCAGGTTAATGAATTTCAAATGCAGTTCTTGTTAGTGCACCTTTCAATTCTTCTATCAGCCGCGCAATTCTCTGAACAGTCGGTTTCGCGATCAGTCTAAATAACGATCGCATGAAAGGAGAAAAGCAGTCGCGACGCAGTCCTGACAGCCATCTTGAGCAGGACATTTGCATCCACATCTTCACCGTCTCTTCGGCGATGGTCGGCGTTTGTCTGACGGTTATTGGATTGATCCGCGTTGTGATCACGCTTGGCACCGCAGACACACTGGCGGATGATTTGCTTGCTGCCGACGCACTGCTGTTTCTGATCTCTTGTTTGCTTTCTTACTGGGCGCTACGCTCGCGGGGTCTTCGCAGAATGCATCGCCTCGAAAAAATCGCGGATGGGATCTTTATCGTCGCCATGATCGGGATGGTTGTGGTCTGTGCTTTGATCACCTATACGATTTCTATCCCGCCGCAGTAGTTCGCCGCTACGGCACGTGTTTGGAGCTACCTCTTACTACACTAACCGATGTCGCTTACCGTGGCGGTGTTGGACGTGGCGCTGGCGTCGGACGGGACCATGGTGTTGGAGTGGGCCTTGGTGTAGGTACAATGCA
>QHQO01000152.1 GCA_003221195.1 Verrucomicrobiota bacterium | reverse complement strand
GTCGCGTATCCGGCTCATTGCGAGTGCAAATCCGCAACGAGTTGGACGTCTTTGTCGCCGCGGCCAGACAGATTAATGATGACCGAGTCGTCTTGCGACAACTCACGAGCGACACGAATTGCGGGCATGATAGCATGTGCCGTCTCTAGTGCGGGAATGATTCCCTCTAACTTGGCGCAAAGTTGAAATCCTTCGAGCGCCTCGGCGTCACTTGCTCGGGCGTAATCCGCTCGCCTGTTGTCATGCAGGAATGCGTGTTCAGGCCCGATCGCTGAGTAATCGAGGCCAGCAGAGATCGAATGAGTGGTCGCAATCTGACCGTTCGCATCCTGAAGCACGTAGGACATCGTGCCCTGCAGAACGCCGACCTGTCCGCCGCCACTAGCCATACCAGCGTGAAATCTCGCAGCGTGTTCACCTAACGAATCTCCGCGTCCTCCGGCTTCTACACCGATCAACCGGACTTCTTCGTCTGCAATAAAAGGATGAAACAAACCGATCGCATTCGAACCACCTCCTACGCAGGCAACCAGCGCGCGCGGCAGCTTGCCGGTCGCAGACAAAATTTGTTCGCGCGCTTCGCGTCCAATGACGCTTTGAAATTCGCGTACCATCAGTGGGTACGGATGGGGACCGAGTGCGCTGCCGAGCAAATAGTACGTATCGTGCACATTCGTTACCCAGTCTCGCAGCGCCTCGTTGATTGCATCCTTTAGTGTGCGCGTGCCAGCACTTACAGTGACCACTTCAGCGCCGAGTAATCGCATTCGGAAAACGTTGAGTGCCTGCCGCCGCACATCTTCTGCGCCCATGTAGATGACGCAGCGTAATCCGAACAAGGCGCAAACCGTCGCGGTCGCGACGCCGTGCTGGCCCGCACCCGTCTCAGCAATGACGCGGCGCTTGCCCATTCGGCCCGCGAGCAATGCTTGGCCCACGGCGTTGTTGATTTTGTGCGCGCCGGTGTGCAAAAGGTCTTCACGCTTCAAATAGATTTGTGCTCCTCCGGCGTGAGCTGTTAGCCGCCGCGCGTGAAATAGGGGTGTCGGCCGGCCACAGTAATCGCGCAGCAGTTGGTTGAGTTCGGCCCAGAAACCAGGATCCTCTCTGGCGTGCATGAACTCGTTAGTCAACTCCTCCAGAGGGGCGACTAACGTTTCAGGAACGTAGCGTCCGCCAAATTTTCCCCAGTGCCCGCTCTCGTCCGGCTCGCTTTTTGTAATCGGCGATGTCTGCATTGGAGTTATGAAGAGCAGAAAGGGTTTATCGAGGAATTGGCAGCTCGCACTGCGGTAATAAAATCTTCCACAGCCTGGTGATCTTTTACTCCTGGCGCGCTCTCAACGCCGCTACAAACATCAATCGCGTGAGGCGCTACCTTTGCGATGGCTTGACCGACATTTTCTGCGGTTAAGCCGCCGGAGAGAACGAGGAATCGCGCGAAGGAACGGGTTGTTCTCGCTGATAGCCAATCACACGTCCGGCCAGTTCCGCCGCGGAGGGTCGGATGATGCGCGTCAACCAGCACGTCGCAATCGCCAAATAACGCGACCTCTTCAGGTCGGAACTGAGGATCCGTCGAGAACGCCCGGATCACACGAAATTCACGAGCTAGTTCGCTGCATGTTTCCGCTGACGCGCCCCCGTGTAATTGGACGCATCGAACGCCGGCCGCGTCCGCGGTGGTCCGAACGTCTTCGGCACTGGCGTCTACGAAAACTCCGACTGGCAAAACTCGAGGCGATACTGCGTCGATAATTCGCTGGGCGAGCTTGGGCTCAATATAACGTGAACTTTGGGGATAAAAGTTGAAGCCAATCATGCCGGCTCCGAGCTCGGAGCACGCTCTGGCGTCTTTAACATTCGTGACGCCACAAATCTTGATTTGCACTGGAGTTATCATTGGCGAGCCTCAATTGAAGCTTCTGTAAATTGCCGATCTTCAGCCGCGGCGACCAAATTGCGAAGAGCCGTTTCGGGATCAGGCGCGCGCATCAATGCTTCGCCTACCAGAAAACCGCGAAATCCGACTTTACGAAGACGAAGCAGCGAGTTTGCACTTTGCAGTCCACTTTCGCTGATCAGGATTCTGTCAGGCGGAACCTCGGCGATCAATCGCTCGCTTGTATTCAGTGAAACCTCAAACGTTCTGAGATCGCGGTTATTTACTCCGACGATTCTTGCGCCTGAATTGAGGGCGCGCCGCAATTCCTCGGACGTATGCACTTCAACTAAGGCGTCGAGTCCCAGTTCTTCCTCAGCGAGTGCGCGCAATTCTGTTAACAAATGGTCATCCAGTGCGCTAACAATCAACAGTACGGCGTCGGCTCCAGCGATGGCGGCTTCGAAAATTTGGATCGGGTCGATGATAAAGTCTTTGCGCAAAAGCGACAGGTCCGTACGGCATCGCGCTGCGCAAAGATCGGCAATCGAGCCGCCAAAATATTCTTCGTCGGTTAGAACCGAGATTGCGCAAGCGCCACCGCGTTCGTAGCAGCGAACAATGTCACTGACCGCCAAATCGTCTCGAATAATTCCAGCGGAAGGCGATCTGCGTTTGAACTCTGCGATGATTTTCAGTCGCTGTGAGTTGGGCTCCAGAGCTCGTAGCAACCGATGCGGGTCAGCGTTCTTTCGAATCTTCAGCGCGCGCTCGCGAAAGTCTTGGGAAGAAGGATCCGCTCGAAGCTGCGCAACGGCTTTTCGTTTTCGATCCAGGATTTGCGAGAAAATGCTTTTCATCATGGCTTTCGATTTGTCTCCCGGACCAGTGCATCCAGCTTCGATGCAGCACGTCCGCTGTCGATGCTTTCACAGGCAAGCCCTACTGCGTATCGGAGATCGGGGGCAACCCCCGCAAGATAAAGCGCGGCAGCGGCGTTAATGATGACGAGATCGCGCGCGGCAGTTGTCGTTTTCGTTGTCTCGCCTTGCAAAATTGCGTGGATCAGATGTGCGTTTTCTTGCGGTCCCTTACCGCAAAATCCATCGAAGTGTTGACGTTCCAATCCAAAGTCGTCGGGGGACACTGTAAATGTTTCCACTTCGCCAGTGGACGAACAGGCGGCGACGTACGTTTTGTCCGCAATAGTTATTTCATCCAGGCCGTCCGCGCCATGCACGACCCATGCCTTCTTCACGCCGAGACGAGCCAGGGCCAAAGCGACGCGTTCAAGTAACGAGCGATGCCAGACGCCCACGATCTGAAACGGTGCCTGCGCGGGATTCGTTAGGGGACCGAGCATGTTGAAGGTCGTGTGCACCCCAAGCTCGCGGCGCACATGAGCGACGCGGGCTGTTGCAGCATGAAAAAGTGGCGCAAAGATGAAACAGATTTCATGCTCGTTGAGGCAGCGCTCGACGGTCGCCGGTGCAGCGGCTGTGTTGACGCCGAGCGCCCGAAGCACATCAGCGCTGCCGCAACGTGACGTTGCCGCTCGCGAGCCATGTTTCGCTACGGGCAGACCGGCGCCGGCAATCACAAAGGCTGCCGCTGTTGAAACATTAAACGTTTTTGCAGTGCTCGATCCGGTGCCCGCTGTATCAATGAAACGTGCGTGACGCGATCGCAATGGCAGTGCACGATTTCGCATTGCTTCGGCAATTCCCGCGAGCTCATCGAAGGTCTCGCCTTTTACTGCCAGACTGGTAAGCGCGGCCGCGATTTGTGCGTCTGTAGCAACAGGGTTCAGCAGACGGTCTAGAAAATTTCCAGCCTCCGCACGGCTGAGATTCTCACCGCGCATGAGGCGCAGCGTTAGTTCGCGCAGTTTAAAATCGCCGATGTCGCTTGCATTGCATCCGCGTTCGCCTCTTCGGGATGGCGTAATCCGTGTCGCCATCGCGAGCGCCTTTCTCATCGCGCGGGCTTTATTGACCGTTTCCTCGTACTCGGAATGTGGACTTGAGTCGGCGACAATGCCCGCGCCGCTTTGAAAATATGCCTTCCCATTTTTCAAAACCGCGCAGCGCAGCGCGATGCAGGAATCGACATTGCCATCGAATCCAAAATAGCCGATCGCGCCCGCGTAACAGCCGCGTCTGGTCCGTTCCAATTCGCTAATGATTTGCATGGCGCGAATTTTCGGAGCTCCCGAGACAGTCCCTGCGGGAAACGTTGCTTTGACCAGGTCGAACCCGGTGCAGCCCGTACGCAGATGACCAGTGACATTTGAAACGATATGCATGACGTGGCTGTACCGCTCGATCTCCATCAATTCGGTCACGCGCACCGTGCCGAAGCCTGAAACCCGGCCGACATCGTTGCGCGCGAGATCGACAAGCATGATGTGCTCAGCGCGTTCCTTGGGATCGGCGAGGAGTTCGGCAGCGTTCTTCTCGTCCTGCGCGGAAGTGTCGCCGCGCGGGCGCGTGCCAGCGAGGGGACGGATCTCCACCCCGTCGCCGATTAGCCGGACATGCATCTCCGGCGAGCTTCCAACAAGCGCAAAATCAGCTCCGAACTTAAGACAAAACATGTACGGCGACGGATTGATGAAACGAAGGCATCGATAAAAATCGAGCGGGTCGCCGCTGAAGCTGGACTCAAATCGTTGTGACAAGACAACCTGGAAGATGTCGCCTGCCCGAATGTATTCCTTGGCTTGTTCTACCGCGCGCTTGAACTCTTCCGGATGAAAATTGCTGTGAGCAGGCTGTATTTCGCAATCGGCAGGTTGAATCGGCGGAAGATCGGCAGGTTTCGTGAGCCTGCAAATGATGGCATGGATCGATTCAGCCGCTCGCGCATAAAGTGTTTCGAGTGGGCCATCATCGAGGAATGCGTTCGCGACGATCTTCAACGTGCGTAGCCGATGGTCGAAGATGAGAAGGCTGCTTGTAATCATGAAGATCATCTCAGGCAATTGCAGTTCATCACGCTCTGCTGTCGGAACTTTGGGTTCGAAGAAATGGATTGCTTCGTAGCCGAGGAAACCGACCGCGCCGCCGCTGAACCGCGGCAGTTTTGGGTTCGAGACAAACTGATAGCGCGCCATCAGATTGCGGAGCTCATCCAATGGATCACTTGTTGTTTCAGTCCGCCGCTCAACTCCCAATTCGAAGATTTGTAGCTGGTGACCGTGTGTTTTTATCACGATCCGTGGGTCGATTCCGACGAAGGAGAAGCGTCCGGACTCGTCGTTTTTCTCAGTCGATTCGAACAGGAAACCGTAACCGCCGCCGTCTAACTT
>QHQO01000174.1 GCA_003221195.1 Verrucomicrobiota bacterium | reverse complement strand
TCCAATGCCGCAGATACTTCCAGGTTTCGGCGTCCGGCCGGGAAAGGTCGAGATGACAACGCCAAAGCCACGGACACTTCTTTTCGTAATGCTCAATTAACGGAAGCGGCTGTGGGTCATGCACAATGACGAAGTCGTGATCGAGAAAATTGCGCACGCTGTTCTCGTAAATCACTTGTTCGAAAATCTCCTTTTTGATCTTGGAGAGATCGATTTCTCCACCCTGAAGAGCATTGTGCATTTTCTTCGTGATGGAAAAAAAATCGGGCGTGCCCTGGATCACTCGCCACTCGGTACGTAGTCCGAGGCTGTTC
>QHQO01000173.1 GCA_003221195.1 Verrucomicrobiota bacterium | reverse complement strand
TGATTCGTTTATGAGCACGGACACGCTCGCAGGAAGCGTGAGCAGCGATTTAGTTTTGCGCCGCGTAGAGCTTGCCTGGCAATGAAGAAGCCAAAAATAGATGATAAACTGAGACTACTGGGGGATTTCGGGGAAACCGACGCAATCTGTGTGGAGGTACTTAAAAATCCGGCTACCGAGGAAGGCGTTTTGCTCAAGGTAATGACCCGCGGCTCATTCGAGCAAGGCCAGCAGGTCTGGATAGTCGATCGCGATGGATCGAAAGTCGGTGCCACGGTTGAAAACGTCCTTGAGCAAACCATGGACAGCGAAGTGACGCTCTCAACGGTGTTGCCGGCGTAAGCTCGTAGGTCGGCGCGCCTCTCGACCCAGCGCCTGTTCAGTTAGGCGCAGGCCTCACATTCTCGTCCCCGACTTTATTCTTGATTGCAGCGCTCCTGCTGATCACGATGAGGCGTCGGGAGCCGGATGATTCCCAGTTCGCAAAATGACGCGGTCGCGTTTACGACCACCCACTGGAGCATGGTCTTACAAGCGCAAGACCGCACACTGGCAGCAGAGACGGCGTTGGAAAGTCTTTGCCGCACTTACTGGCGGCCCATTTATACTTTCGTGCGGCGGGAGGGTATTAAACCAGAGGAGGCGAAGGATATCACGCAGGGGTTTTTCGCGCTGATTTTAGAGCGCAAAGATTTCCAATCCGTGCGACAGGAGAAGGGCCGCTTGCGTTCTTTCCTCCTCGCTTCGCTCAAGCATTTTATGATGAACGAGCGCCGTGATGCCGCGGCGATCAAACGTGGCGGTGGCCAAGCGCTGATTCCGCTCGATGATGTCGAACTCTACGACTCTAGCGAGTTCGATCGCAGTGACATGCTGAGCGCCGATCTGCTTTATGATCGCCGCTGGGCCTTCACTGTACTCGACCGGGTGTTCGCACGCTTGCGCGAGGAATCTCAGGGATCAGCTAACGCGCCGCTGCTCGAGCGATTGAACGAATTGCTTTCTGATGAACCAGATCGACCGTCACAAGCGGAAATTGCGCGCGAGTTTGGCATGACCGAGAACGCGGTCAAACAAGCTTTCCATCGACTGCGACAGCGTTACCGACAGCTGTTGCGTGAGGAAGTCGCGCACACGGTGCAACGCCGGCCGAGATTGAAGATGAACTGCGCCACCTCATCGCCGCGCTGCGCTCGTAACCTTTGGAGAATTTCCGTGCATTATTTGAGTGAAAGGAACGGGGGCGCGATGAGAATCACAATCGCCAAAAAATTTTGTCGCAAATGTGGAGCAGCCATTCCGCCCGATTCGCCGCAGCAATCCTGCGGCGCCTGTCTGCTGGAGACGGGTCTCGGCCCAGTCGCAGACGAACCTGTAGCCGGGGTCGATGACCCCGGCCGTCCGAAGCCGATGTTGATGGATTTCGGCGATTACGAATTGCTAGAGCAAATTGGCCGCGGCGGACAAGGCGTAGTATTTCGAGCGCGCCAAAAAAGTCTCAATCGCGTCGTCGCGCTCAAAATCATCGGATTAGGCCATTGGGCTACCGAAGCACACCTAAAACGTTTCCGTCTGGAGGCCGAAGCGGCAGCCAGGTTAGAGCATCCCGGTATCGTTCCAATCCACGAGGTCGGCGAGCGCGATGGCTCGTGCTATTTCAGCATGAAGTTCGTCGAAGGCGGCCAACTCGATGAAGTAGTCAGGCGCAAGCCGATGTCGATCCGGCAGGCGGCAGAATTGATAGGAAAGGTGGCGCGCATCGTGCATTACGCCCATGAGCACCGCATTTTGCATCGAGACATCAAGCCTGGAAACATTCTGCTGGATCAAAAGAGCGAACCGCATCTTACCGACTTTGGCCTGGCGCGACTCGTCGAGTCAGAGAGCACGGTGACGCGCACGATGGAAGTGCTGGGCACGCCCAGTTACATGGCGCCAGAACAAGCTGTGGGAAACAACGCGGCTATCAGCAGCCTCACAGATGTGTATGGACTTGGTGCAGTGCTTTACCAATTGCTCACCGGCCAGCCGCCCTTTGCCGGTGGAACAACCTATGAGACGATCAAATTACTATTGGATACTGAGCCGCGGTCACCGCGCCTCTTAAATCCGAAAATAGATCGCGATCTCTCAACAATTTGCCTGAAGTGTCTGGAGAAAGATTCGCAGCGCCGTTATCCTTCGGCCCTCGCGCTGGCTGAAGATATTGAGCGCTGGCTAAAACACGAACCCATTCAGGCCCGCCGCGCCGGAGTTTTCACCCGCGGCAGGAAATGGGTGCGACGTAATCCAACCAGCGCGCTTCTGGCGGCATCGCTGGTTGCTTTGGCAGCGGCCGCTGGCTGGATCGTTTGGAAAAGTGAAATGATCGCGCATCCCCTGGCGAACGGGATTGCCGTTCTCCCGTTTGAAAATCTGAGCGACGACAAAAGCGATGCGTCTTTTGTCGATGGCATGCAAGACGATGTCCTCACGAAGCTCGCGAGGATCGCCGATCTCAAAGTCATCAGCCGGACCAGCGTCATGGATTACCGTGGCAAGCGAAATCTCCGTCAGATCGGAAATGATCTGCGGGTATCGCATGTTCTGGAAGGCAGCGTCCGCAGAGCCGGCACGCATCTCCGTCTCAACGCGCAGTTGATCGACACACGCTCTGACACGCACGTCTGGGCCGAGCAATACGATCGCGATTTGGATGATTTGTTCTCAATCCAAAGTGAGATCGCGCAAAAGGTCGCCGAACGACTGAACGCCAAAGTCACATCTGCGGAGAGACTGGCTATTGGGAGAAGCCAACCACTGATCTCGTCGCTTTCGAGCTCTATTCGCGCGCCAATGATATCATTGGGCTGGGCCTTAGCTGGGGCGCGGACACGTTGCCGGCAATCGATTTGCTGAACCAGGCGGTAGCGCGCGATCCATCGTTTCTACAGGCCTATTGCGTCCTCGCAAGGGCTCATGACCAGTTTTACTTCTTTGGCCTTGACCATACTCCTGCGCGGTTAGCGTTAGCGGAAGCAGCGGTCGAGAAAGCATTTCGCATTCGCCCAAATGCCGGCGAAGCACACCTCGCACGAGCACATCATCTTTATAATGGATACCTCGACTACGATGGCGCACTGGCTGAACTGGAAATCGCACGCCGGAGGTTGCCAAATAATCCCCGGATATTCGCGGTGATGGGCTTTATCCAAAGGGGTCAGGGACGCTGGGAAGAATCCATACGAAGCCTCGAACGGGCAATTGAGCTCGACCCGCGAAACCTTAACGCGCTCGGCAATATCGCAGACAGTTACGGAGGGGCCCAGCGTTATGCTGAACAGAAATCCACGTTAGATCGCATGCTCACTATCGCGCCAAACTATGTCGAAGCAAAGGCAGAGCGCGCGTTCGTGGAAGTGAATTGGAAAGCTGATACAGGACCGTTGCATCAAGTGATCGATGAAATCCGGACGACAAATCCTGCTGCCATGCCGAAGATCGCCTTTCGATGGCTACCTTGTGCACTTGCCGAACGCGACATCGCTGCCGCTAAAGACGCCTTGCTCGCCTCCGACGAATTCCCGTTAGGGCAACAAGCTGGTAATTTCACGCGCCCTTTCGTCGAAGGCGTCATCGCCCGGATGACAAACGACGAACACAACGCGCATTTGGCTTTTACTGCTGCGCGCGCGGAGCAGGAGAAAACCGTGCAGGCTGAACCAAATTACGGCCCGGCATGGTGCGTGCTAGGTGTAATCGATGCCGCTCTCGGGCGGAAGGAGGACGCCTTGCGAGAAGGACGGCACGCGGTCGAGCTTCTTCCCGTCCAAAAGGACCCAGTCAATGGCATGGTCATGATGAAGTATTTGGCGATGATTGCTGCGTGGGTTGGTGAAAAAGATCTCGCCTGCGAGCAGCTTGCCACTGCCGTCCGTTGCCCCATTAGCGGTATGGACCTTAGCTATGGCGAACTGAAACTGATGCCGTGGTGGGATTCCCTTCGCGGCGACCCGCGCTTCGAAAAAATCGTCGCCTCCCTCGCGCCGAAGTGAATTTAACCACGGATTACACTGATAACACGGATGGATAGGGCGCGACCGCCAGGAAGGCTGAATCGCGCGCCCAATTGTAGGGCGTCTGTGTCAGACGCCAGCCAAGAACCCATCCGTTACATCCGCATCATCCGCGGAATTACGCGGTCGCGATTCAGCGGGTAACCAATTCCCTGGCCCCGCTGAAGCCTTGGCGAAGGAGGCCACGATTTACGTCGCGGAGACATTTCCGCATAACCTCGCGCTCGTTTCCGTTCTGTACTCCGGTGAACGGCCGGAAATGACTTCTTACGATGAGGAGCCAGAGAAGGCCCAAAACAAGCAAAACCAAATCAAACAAAGGAAAAAAAGATGAAACTTAAAACGCAAATACTAGCTATCGCTCTCGGCGTGGCTGCGAGCACTTCACTGGTGTGGAGCGCGGACAGACCGCTGCGAGAAACAACCCCGACAATCCAAGGCGTGTGGCAGGTAACGAGAATGGGGGTCAATTGCGATGATCCCAACCAGACGCGACCGCCTTTCCCAGCCCTAATGACTTTTTACCGCGACGGCACCCTGACCGCCTACGCCAACCCTCCCGGTACGGGTCCGCTCGACACCCCCGAGGCTGGTCTCTGGCAGCGCGAGCCGGGTAGTCAGAATTACTCCTTCCACGATATATCTTACGTCTATGACGAAAACGGCGCCTTTGCTGGGTCGGGGGTAGTCACCGCCAATGTCCATCTCACCAGCGCCAACAGCTTCGAGTATAGCGCCACAATCCAGTTCTTCGATGCCGATGGGAATCTGGTCTTCTCCGGCTGCGGCAGGGCGACTGGGACACGGTTTGAATAAGACGAACCGGCTTGAAGACAACCTGCAAAGCTAAACAGAAAAATACGGGGTTTGGCGCGTCACATCCGCGCCAAACCCTTTTACTCAAGAAAGACCGGCTGCTAGTCGGCGATACGTTGCGCTATTATGATTTGTCTCGGAGATCGCTGCTTTGCAGTAGAACCGCGCCAACACGTTTCATCTCGTCAAGCGCGCGGTCGATGTCGCCAGGCTCAAGGTCGATTCCGCGACAGCCGTCCAGAATGACGTGCGTATTCAACCCAAGTTGGCGCGCATCCAGCGCACTGTCTTTGACGCAGTAGTCCAAGGCAAGTCCGAGCAAATAAATGTCTTTGATCGATCGCTCCTTTAAATAATGAGCAAGACCGGTGTGTCGTCGATGAGCGTTGTCAAAAAAGGTGCTGTAACTATCAATGTTTCGCTCGATCCCCTTGTGGAAGACATGAGCGATTCGACTTGTGTCGAATGAGGGAGCGAACTCCGCGCCGCGCGTGTTTTGAACGCAGTGCACCGGCCAAAGGATTTGGTCAATTCCGTTGAGGATGATGCGATCGCCCGGCTTTTTGCCCGGATGATTTGCGGCGAAGCTGCCGTGGTCGGGCGGATGCCAATCCTTCGTCGCTAAGACGAGCTCAAAGTGTCGCTGCAATTCGTTGGCGACAGGAATTACTTCATCACCGTGCGGAACGGGTAACGCGCCGCCGGGCAAAAAATCATTCTGAAGATCGACGATGATCAGCGCCTTCATTGGATGTGCCTGCGTGCTACGACCTCGTTCACCTCTCCCCTTTGGTAAAGGGGAGAGGATTAAGGTGAGGAGTTTTCCAGCACGCAGGGTTGGCGATGCGAACCCTCCCCCTTGCCAAGGGAGAGACGAAAGATGGCTTTGGATAAATAGTTCACTTCGATTGTTCCTTCGCGCGCGCGATCAATGTGGATCGTAATTGGTGCAAGGATCGCTCAAGGCCGATTTTGTAAGGTGTCGGGTTATTTAAGCGCAAAATCTCGGCATGCGCGCAGCGGAGTTGTTGGCGCGTGTGCTCGCGCGATGCAGCAAGATCGGGCACTTGATAAACCAGTCTACCTTTGCGGAAGATGGGAACGAGCAAGTCGCTGTATTCCATACTGGCAGGAATCTCCGTCTCTTGCTCGGTTTGAAGATCTACAATTACACAGGGTTTGCTTGCCCGATGATCGAGTTCGTAAATCGCGTCGGCGACAAATCTGCCATCCGGCTGATGAAGCCGCCGCACCTGCAACAGGCCCGGAACTGACGTTTTCGCGCGTTCATCGGAAAGTTTAATGCGATATTGCCATTGACCGCCGGGGCGACGTACTGCGCCGAGTTTATAAATGCCGCCTAAGGCCGCATCGGGCTGGCCGGTCGTGAGCTTGGTTCCCACGCCCCATATGTCGATCTTCGCGCCACATCGTTTCATGTCCGCTATCGCGTGTTCGTCCAGATCACCCGAGCAGACGATCTTTGCGTTTGTGAAGCCGGCTTTATCTAGCATTCGACGCGTCTCGATGCTCAATGCAACACGGTCCCCAGAATCCAGCCGCACCCCGATCATTTCGTGTCCGTTCTGGCGCAACCTTCGAGCTATATCAATCGCGTGGCGCACCCCATCGAGAGAATTGTAAGTATCCACAACGAAGACACAGTTATTGGGCATCGCTTTGGCATACGTTTGAAACGCCTCGCTCTCGTTTTCGAAGAACATGATCCAGCTGTGCGCCTGCGTTCCGCTCACTGGGATTCCAAACTGTTGACCGGCCTGCAAATTCGACGTACCCGCGCAGCCGCCAACACAGGCCGCTCGTGCCGCAGTCAAACCGCCATCAACGCCCTGCGCGCGGCGCAAACCAAATTCAATGACGGGATCATTTTGGGCAGCCAGACATACGCGCGCCGCTTTCGTCGCGATCAGGCTTTCGAAATTCAGAATGTTGAGCAGAGCCGTTTCCAGAAGCTGACATTGGATAATCGGACCGCACACTCGAATCAGCGGCTCGTTCGGGAAAACCAATGTTCCTTCGGGAACTGCATCGATCTCACAAGCCAGCCGCAAACTGCGCAAGTAGTCGAGAAAACCGACACTGAATAGTGGCTTGCCGTCGTTCCCGAGCTGCGACGCGAGATAATCAATTTCGGTTTCGTCAAAACGAAACGCGCGAAGGAAATCGATTGCTGTCGCGAGCCCGCAGGCCACCGTGAATTCACCAGCGAACGGGTTCTCCCGAAAAGTGACGTGGAACGCGGCCTCATAATCACTCACACCGGCATTCCAATAGCCGCATGCCATTGTGACCTCATAAAGATCGGTCGTTAGGGCGGAGAAGTTGCGCGCTGGCGGGTTCAACATCCAATTTCCAATTTAAACACCCGACGCCGTTTCGCGAGTCTCCGGGGAGCGCACGCGCCTCGCGTGCTCTTTCCGGCGCCCTCGCCGGAAAGCCATTCGCAAGTCCGATGATACATTCATTTCCCAAGTGTGTTCGACGAGGGCGCCGAACACGGCACGCGAGGCGCGTGCGCTCCCCAGACAACCGCGGCGACCTCGCACGACGTTTGTAATCCTAGAGAGATGAAAAAGGCAAAACCGCCCGAGCGCAGTTTTCCATTTTTGCGAGTCAATGAGCGGAAAGGCAAACCACGGAAGCGGGGCTTAACGGAGATTCGGGGGCCGTATTACTCGGTTGTGGGTCGGCGTTACCTTGCAGATCTGTTCGAAACGATGGGCGCCTACGTCGATTCGCTGAAGTTTGCGGGCGGCTCGTTCACGCTGATGCCAGAACGAGCTGTGCAAGACATCATCGAGCTTTGCCACGAACATGAGGTTCTCGTTTCCACAGGCGGTTTTGTTGAGCGCGTTCTTGTGCAAGGCGATGATGCCGTGCGCCAGTACGTTGCCCGATGCAAAAAGCTCGGGTTCGATATCATCGAGATCTCAGCTGGGTTCGTCTCGATTTCAACTGACGATTGGCTGCGGCTAATTGAATTGGTGCGCAAATCCGGATTAAAAGCGAAACCAGAAGTTGGAATTCAATTCGGCGCCGGAGGCGCCACCGCGGCTGCGGAACTAAAGACGGAAGGTACGCGCGACCCGAGCTGGGCCATCGCACAGGCAAAGCGATTTCTCGGCGCCGGAGCGGAGATCATCATGATGGAAAGCGAAGGGATCACTGAAAACGTCGATCCATGGCGCACCGACGTTCCCGCAAAATTCATTGACGAGATCGGCATGGAAAAACTGATGTTTGAAGCCGCCGATCCCGACGTGTTCGCGTGGTACATCAAAAACTATGGCGCTGACGTGAACCTGTTTGTCGATCACAGCCAGATTGTGCAGTTGGAATGTTTGCGGGCTGGGATCTGGGGAACTAAGAGCTTGTGGGGACGCGTTGTGACTTATAAAGACACGCGCGAATAAAAAAGTGCGTGTCATCCTGAGCGAACCGAAGGACCTCTCGCTGGATGCTGCGTTACACAAATTACTGGTGTGACGACCGCTTCGATCGTGAGGTTCCTCGCTCCGCTCGGAATGACAAATTGGTTAGCGCGGCCCGGCACTGCCAATATGATTAACGAACCATTCGCTTGCCAGTTTCGCGACTTTCTCCAGCGTCCCTGGTTCTTCGAAGAGATGCGTCGCGCCGGGGATAATCTCGAGTTTCACTTCGCAGTGCATCTTATCGCGTACTTGCTCGTTTAACTCGATGACGATGTCATCGTTGCCGCCGACAATGAGCAGGGTTGGTGCATTCACTTTTGGCAGAGATTCATCCGCCAAATCTGGACGTCCGCCGCGCGAAACGACCGCGCCTACATCTTTCGGAACTTCGACCGCCGCCACCAGTGCCGCAGCGCCGCCTGTGCTCGAGCCGAAATAGCCAAACCGCAAATCGCACGTTTCTGGTTGCTGCTTTGCCCACTTTGTCGCGTGAACAAGGCGTTCCGCCAGCAAATGGATATTGAACCGAAGCTCGCGAGTCTGCACGTCGATTGCTTCCTCCTTCTGCGTGAGCAAGTCAAAAAGCAGCGTCGCCAGTCCGGCGTCGTTAAGTGTGCGCGCCACAAATTGATTCCGCGGACTGTGACGGCTGCTGCCGCTACCATGTGCAAAAAGCACCAGGGCACGCGCGCTAGTAGGAAGATGCAAAGTTCCCGAGAGAATTGCTTGCCCGGCCTGAATTTGTACCTCGTTCATGATCGAAGAGAATCGCTCGTTTGATTCTGCGCGCCCGGCGGTCGCGCCCTACCAAATTTGTCTTCATAGATGCGCTTCACACTTTGAACGGGTAGGTTTCTGGTAATTCGCCGGCGTCCCAGAGACTGGTTTGTTCGAGCGGTTCAACTGCACAGGTTTCATCGATATGAATGATCGCATCGAACTGTTCCGGAAGGCGTGCATGAAAGTAGTGGCTTAAGCGTTCTGTCTCGGGGCGGTAAATCACTCCGATGGCGCGCTCGATGCGCCGCTGTTGCAAGACGCCGATCTGGCCAGCGCCTTGCAAGTCGATCCAAAATCGAGGCAGGCCTGTCTCGTGAAACAACTCCTCGTAACTTCCTCGCAAGGCAGGCCGGACATTTTTGCGTTCTGCAGGCGCCCCCCAATCCGAGGCTGCGGTTACTGTCCCATGATGGGTGCTGAAACCGATCAGCGCCGCTTCATCGCCAAAACGTTCGCGCATGAGCTGGCCGACGTTCACTTCGCCGTAGTGGCTCATCTCCGTCGCGCGCGCGTCGCCGAGATGCGAATTGTGCGCCCAGACAATCGCTTTCGGCTGCCGGCTTCCATCGAGGTGCGCAACCAGATTTTCGATTGTCTCGACCATGTGGCGGTCGCGCAAATTCCAGGATGACGCGCGGCCACGAAACATGGAGCGGTAATATTGTTCCGCATTTTTTACCAGTCGCGCATTTTGCTCCGCAAAGAACAGTTCCTCCGCAGCTACGTCGCCGTCGCGACTTAGAAATTCGGCCGCTTTGCTTTGCAGTTCGATGAGCTGTTCGACGACTGCCTCTTCACATGGTTCGGCTGCGCCGACTGTGGTAGCGTATCCGTATTTCTGTGGCTTGCGGCTGAAATGATCGAAGCAGGAGTATCGTAACTGTGCGCGTTTCGCTGAATCAGGATCGACCTTTTCCAAGTATTTTAGCACCGCCTCAATTGAGGCATGTAGACTGTAGAGATCCATTCCGTAGAATCCAACGGGTGCCTGTTTCGGATCGATATCGCGGTTAAAACGACGCAACCACTCAACAAAGTCCACCATGACCGTGTTCCGCCACATCCAGATCGGAAATCTGCTAAAACCTGAGAGCGCTTCGTTCGTGTTGGCGTCTGCCATATTACCGCGCACATAACGATGCACCCTGGCTGAATCCGGCCAGTCTGCCTCGATGGCCACGACGGAGAAACCTTTTTCTGCGATAAGCCGCTTCGTGATCGCGGCGCGCTCGGAGTAAAATTCATGTGTGCCATGCGTCGCTTCACCCACCAACACAAATTGCGCATCGCCGATTAGCTTGAGGAGCCCATCATAATCATTTACGCCGCCAGAGAGCGGCTGGGCGATCTCGCGAACAAATTCAGCGTCTGTCATCGTCATTCTTTTCGGTTTCCCTCAGGCATGTCCCGCGCGGCGCTGGTCAGCAATTCGCGCACGTCTTCATCGGTTGTCTGCGAGAAATCTTCGTAATACTGGCCGACTGCCTGAAAGAATTCAGGCGTGCTCAGGCAGATCGTTTCGTCGGTTTGTTCTTCGATCTCGTGGCAGGTGTCCGGAGGACCGACCGGTACAGCTACGACGATCTTCGCAGCGCCGCGCTGTCGCAGCGCCTTTACTGCAGCGCGCATCGTTGCCCCCGTGGCCAATCCATCATCCACTAAAATAGCAATCCGATCCCGCAACTCCGGTGCCGAGCGTCCCTCCCGATAGGTTTGTTCGCGGCGCTGCATTTCCTCTGTTTCCCGCGCCGTTACGATTTCAATGGCTTCATCTGCGTGCGGTATCGCGCGCATGACATCTTCATTCAAAACACGCACGCCCCCTGAAGCGATTGCGCCGGCAGCCAATTCTTCGAACCCAGGGACACCAAGCTTCCGCACGATAAAAACGTCGAGCGGCGCACGAAGACGTTTTGCAACTTCGCTGGCAACAGGCACGCCGCCCCGGGGCAAACCGAGCACAATCACGTCGTCGCGATCTGCATATTTCTCGAGCTTCTCCGCGAGTAGCCGCCCCGCTTCGATTCGGTTTGGAAACGCTCGTTCCATGCGGCTAATCTCGTCGCTTTATGCTGCCGTGGCGAGCGCCGGAAATAACGACTGCATGTCGTCAGGGAAACTACCCATGACTTTGAAGAAAATCCTTCCTCTTAGGATTTCGCTTCTGCGCGCAGTGGCGCGTGTGCTACACACCGAGCCTGAGTAGAGCCGGTTGTTAAAACTCCAGGTTCAGCTGGCTGGATTCCGATTAGGCCAGGGCGGGGGCGGCGGAAGCTCGTAACGTTTCGTCTTTAGTTCTTCCTGAATCTCCTGGATGGCACGGTCCAGTTGCTGATCTTCGCCTTTGAATTCTTTTCCAGGATCGTTATCGACGACGATGTCGGGATCGACGCCGCGACCTTCAACGATCCATTGTTTGCCGTCCTTCGAGTACGGAGCGAATTCGGGTTTAAAGAATTGGCCGCCATCCGCAAGCGGCAGCGACTCGCGAATACCTATAACTCCGCCCCAGGTGCGCTTTCCGATTAATTTGCCAAGTCCAAGCGACTTAAAGCGATAGGGAAAAATATCGCCATCTGAGGCGGAGAATTCGTTGGTTAACGTGACCATCGGGCCCGTGAACGTTTGCGGCGGGTCCGTCTGCGGCATGCCGTTCCGCGCGATCCCAACCATCACCAGCGCCCGGCGCAACCGCTCGATCACCAACGGCGAAACGAATCCCCCGCCGTTGCCGCGAACATCTACAATGAGCGCATGTTTACGGATTTGCGGAAAGTAAAGTTTGGTGAACTCGTTCAACCCGGGCTGGCCCATATCGGGGATGTGCAGGTAACCGACTTCGCCGCCGGTTTTCTTGTTTACGTAATCGATATTTTTTTGCACCCAATCGAGGTAGTAAAGCGGCGCTTCATTGTCGGTGGGCATAAGGATCACGTCCCGCGCGCCGGCGTCAGTCGGTTTGGAGTTCACGCGCAGGATCACTTGTTTGTCGGCGGTGCCGATGAGCGCGTCGTAAAGATTCGGCAACGTGGAGACCGGAGTGTTGTTGATAGCTAGAATGTAATCGCCCGGTTTCACATCCACGCCGACGTCTGTGAGCGGTGAGCGGGTTTTCTTGTCCCAATTTTCGCCCGGCAAAATGCGTTCGATGCGATAGGCGCGCGTGGCCGGATCGCGCGAAAATTCCGCGCCGAGCAGGCCGAGCTTGATGCGTGGTGTGTCGGGGCGCTCACCGCCGGCAACGTACGTGTGCCCATTGTTCAACTCGGCAATGAGCTCACCTAACAAATAGGTTAGATCGTTGCGATGATTCACGAACGGCAGCAGAGCGGCGTATTTGTCACGCAGTGCTTTCCAATCGACGCCGTTCATCGTGGGCGAAAAGAAAAAATCGCGCATTTGCCGCCAGCATTCGAAGTAGATTTGGTTCCACTCGGAATGCCGATCCAACTGTGTGTCGAGATCTTGGATCTTGTGCTCGTGGTCTTTGGTCTCGAGCTTGTCCTTTGGCACATCGATAATGGCGTAATCTTTTTTGATTTTCACCAGCATCTTTTTGCCATCGAATGTGATTTGGTAGTTGTTCGCGTCGCCCAGAACGGTCTCTTTGCGATCGTCCACGTTGTAAACGCAAAGGTGTGATTTCCTGTCTCTCTCGGGGAATCCTTCTTCGTCATCTTCACCGAC
Organism: Verrucomicrobiota bacterium; assembly: GCA_003221195.1. GTDB lineage: Bacteria > Verrucomicrobiota > Verrucomicrobiia > Chthoniobacterales > UBA10450 > Udaeobacter. Next base: position 560 of record QHQO01000173.1, on the reverse strand, counting down.
ATCATCAGCGGCCGTGCGACGCAGATAGAAGATCCGCCCGTCATCCAGCATTCGGATGTTGCGATAATTTCCCGGCGTAATTTCCAAGCCAAGAATCCGGTTCTGGATTCCATCAATATCCACTTTCACAATCACGGGCTTCTTTGGTTTTTCTTCCGGTTTCTTGCCGATCGCCTTTTCTTCCGGCTTTTTCTCTTCCTCTTTCTTTGCTTTTTCCTTTTGTCGTTTTTCTTCAGCTTTCCCGACTTCGTCGCTCTTCGGGGCGAGCGGGTTCTCGGTCTCTTTGCCCAGTGTGATGAGATAAACGCGCTGCATATCGCGATACACGTTTGCAAATTCTTCGTCGCCAAAGGTCGGCTTGAAATCGCGCGCGGAGCCGAGCAACAAATATTTCCCGTCGTCGCTGAAGACTGCTTCGCCAGAGCCATACCAGCTATCAGTGACAGCGGTCTGTTGCTTGTTCGCGAGTGAATAGAGATAGACACGCGACATCCCATTTTCCTCCGGGCGCGCCCAGGTGACCCACTGACTGTCCGGCGACCAGGCGTATCCCTCGATCT